>NZ_FNVI01000052.1:0-19186 GCF_900107945.1 Methylobacterium sp. 190mf
TTCTACGCGGCCCACGCCGCGCGCTTCCTGCGTGAACGTTGCCGATTCGACGCGGGCGCATGCGAGACGAAGGTCACGGCGATCTATGTCGGCTGGCGCGGCGCGCGGGTCGACGAGCGCGGGCTACGCGACAGGTTTGGGGCTTGGCTCGGCGGCTTTTTCGGCGACCTGTCGGCGGCCGCGACGCTGTTCGACCGCAAGCCGGTGAGCGAGGCGGTCGCTCCGGCGGCAGTCTCGGCGCTGCGCACCGTCGAGGCGGCGCTGAGGCGGCCGGCTCCGGATGGATCTGACCGACACAATAAGCTCGTGGTGGCCGGCCATAGCCTCGGCGGCAACATGCTCGCCACCGGCTTGAGGGATGACCTTCTGAAGGCGGTACGGCGCCACCGCTTCGGCGAGGCGTTGCCACCGGTGCTCGGCGACCTCGTGGTTCTCATCAACCCCGCCGCCGAGGCGAGCAAGTGGACGGCCCTCCAGCGCGCGGTCTGGGAGCGGGTCGCAACGCCCGTAGAAGCCGCGCCGGAGGAGGTGGCGCGCGACAGCGGCTTGTTCCCGATCGACCAGCGCCCGGTCATGCTGTCGGTAACCGCGGCACTCGCCTTCCCGGCAGGCGGTTTGCGGCCCGGCGACTGCGCCTGGATCAACCTGGACGTCGACGACGGCTTCCAGGAGGCGCGGGCACACATCCGGCAGCGGCTCGCCGGCACGGACGCCATGTTCAACGCCGGCGTGGATTACGACTGGGCGACCCACGACCTCTTCCCGGCCTTCAAGTTCGACTTCCGGCCGGCGGCGGCTTTCCTTGAACGGAGTGCCGCGCGCATCGAGCGTAGGCCGCCCCGAGGCATGAGCTGCGCGGTCCCGCGCGAGCCCGATCTCCTCGACGCGATCCTGACGGCGCCATTGCGGGGCCTATCCCTGCTCGCCGCGACATTCCCGTTCCAAGTCAGCCTCCCGGAGGAGTCGCATACGATCGGCAACCTCGACCCGCCGCGGCCGGCCGCAGGAGTGCTCGCAGATGCGCAACCCTCAGCGGCGCCGTTCGGCACGACGCATGAGATGATGGGGCTCGCGGCGACCGGTTCGGAGCAGAACCACGCCTACGGAACTCTCGCCGACGCCGACATCACGTGCCCGCGGGCGAACCGCTGGTTGAGCCGGGCACGGCGGCGGCAAGACGCGCGGCACGGGCTTGGATGGGACAGCCAGAACCTGGCTCCGCCGGACCCCGAGATTGATGGCCAGGGCGCACCGGCGGTACGGTTCCAGCACGGCCTGCCGTTGACGGGCATCGCCCCGATCACGCTGGCAAACGATCCATTCTGGAACGTGCGCGCCTTTGACAACGCGCTCTCACGCCACGACGGCTACCGGCTGTCCTCGTTCATCTGCGCTCTTAGCCAGTTGGTGATGGACGACGTCGCGGGCGAAGCGTCGCGCACCCAGGAAGACGTCCCAGCCGCACGCTATAAGCCAGGCCATCCCCATTGATCCCGCGCGATCTGCAAGGCTTGCGATGCGTAAGCGAGTCCGCCGCCTATCCGTGCCGCTTGATCCTGGCGGCATCCGCGGGCTCGGCGGCCGATATTTTCAATCGGGCCAGCTTGGGCCCCGGCGACCCATTCGGCTCCTCACCGGAGGCAGGCGCAGCGCGCTTGTCCAGGGCGATTCCGATTTTCCTCCAGCCGATCTGGATATGCGGATCGCGACTAAGGCTGCCATTTCTTGGTCCGCAACTTCTAGACTTTAATTAACATTCAAATCACTCGGTGGCATATAAATCTGAGTAAATCTAATCAACATTATAAGGGATTGGGCGCAAGGCTGGCTTATCACCCACATCCAGACAAACAACATCGCAACCTAGAGCTCACATTAGGATTACAGGACTTGTCAACAGATACCAATCGAGGCGAATTGAACCTTCCGGCGTTGGCCGGCGAGATCGTCGCCGCTTACATTTCGAACAACCCCGTTCCGGCTCCCGAGCTTCCGAAGCTTGTTCGAGACGTGCACGGCGCACTCGTCGGCCTAATCTCCGGCAGCGGTGCCATCCCCACCCCGCTCGACGAGGTTAGGAAGGTGACTACGACCCAAATACGCGAGTCGATCCAGCCCGACGGCATCGTGAGCTTCATTGACGGCAAGAGCTACAAGACGCTCAAGCGCCACCTAACAGCGCACGGCCTCGACCCACACAGCTATCGCGCGCGCTTCGGACTACCAGCGGATTACCCGCTGGTCGCCACCAGCTACGCCGAGCGGCGCTCGGCGCTTGCCAGGGCGATCGGCCTCGGCCGTCCGGGCGCGATGGCAGAGAACGTCGACGCGAGCCGCGATGTCGACGGCAGGAGGTGCTGAAAACCCGATCTGGAATCGGCTCGACCCCGTCTTTAGCGTATCGAAGGGCAAGACTGAGCCGCTCGTGGCCTACCGAAACTTGGCACGCATGATCACCCACCCTTCGGCTTGGCCGGTTCAGGTGCGATCGCCGTCCATAAGCCGTGGGGGGAGGGTGGTTCCACCCACCTCAACGCATCACAACGGGTTCTGTTATAGCCTCTTCGCGCAGGTCCTGGCGCCTGTGGAGGCGCCAGGGCTGCATTTCAGTGCCGCAGCGCGCATCCATCCGGCACATCCGCAGCCCCGGCGATGTTCGTGAAATGGGCGGTGCGAGCCGCAAGCCAACCGTAGACCGCGCGACGTAACGATTTGGGTTCGGTACCGAAAGAGTATGGCAGCGGCACTCTATCAACCTTTTGCCGCTACAGTGCCATGAGGACCAAATAGTGCTCAAGCTGTATCAATATCCCGCTTCGATCTGCTCACAAAAAGTGAGCCTGGTCCTTGCAGAGAAGGGCCTGGAGCATGAGGGGGTGTACGTCGACCTGGAAGGCGCCGAACAATACAGCCCCGAGTATTTGGCTATCAACCCGAACGGTGTCGTGCCGAGCCTTGTCCATGACGGCGTGGTGATTCTCGATTCCTCCGCAATAGCAGAGTACCTCGACGAGAGCTTTCCCAGCCCACCTCTTTCGCCTGCCGATCCAGCTGGCCGAGGTGACATGCGGCGCCTGATGCGCTTCTTCGAGCAGGTTCCTACGCCGGCAATCCGCTACCCGTCCTGGCAGAACTTTTTCATCCCAATGTTCGTGGCTGCGGGCCAACTTGGACAATTCCGGCAGTCTGCCATCCACCATCCGCATCATGGTCATTTCTACGGTCTTATCGGCGAGGACGGGCTGCCGGCGAGGCTGCTCGACGAAGCGAATGAAGATCTAAAACGGACTTTCGAGCAGATGGATGCTGTCCTGGCCGATCGGCGCTCCTTCCTGCTTGGGAGTGATGTGACGTTGGCGGATCTTATCATCCTGCCCGTGATCGTTCGTGCGGAGGATGTCGGGCTTGAGCGGTTATGGGCGGATCGGCCTGCGGTGGCCGGTTGGTATGCCCGCATGCAGGCCAGGTCGTCATTCGGCACGGTATTTGGGCCGGCGGGTACCCGACTGCGTGCTGTTGGAGGAAAGATGCTAGGCGATCGGACTGTCGCGGCTTGGCCTGTACAACCGAAAGATGCTGCCGTGCGTCGCGGTCGTGTTGATATGGATGCGTTCCGCGACGGTTGACGGGCGTGGTCGACGACAGTGTCTGACCTGACCGGTATCTTGGACCGAGCCGAGTGAGAAGCTACTGCATGGCTCCTGGGGGGTGTCAGGAATTCCGTGTAGTGGCGGCAGGTTGAAGATCAGGCCGCCATGGCCCGGGTGAAGCGCTCGTCGAAGATGACGGCGAACTGCGCCTTGGCCATGACCCACTCACGGGGCCCCATCTTCCACGCCTTCTCGGAGCGGTTCAAGACCAGGTAGAGCAGCTTCAGCGCGGCCTCGTCGATCAGGACGTGACCGCGGGCGCGCACAGCCCGGCGCAGCGTGGCGTTCAGGGCCTCGATGGCGTTCGTCGTTTACAGGATCCGGCGAACCTCGCCGGGGAAGGCGTAAAACGGGATCACCTCGCCCCAGGCCCGCCGCCAGCTCTGGGCGATGGCCGGGTAGCGCCGGCCCCACTCCCCGCCTCGAAGGCCATCAAGGCCGCCTCGCCAGCCGCGGCATCAAGCGCGCGGTAGATGTCCTTGAGCGCTCCCGCCACGAGCTTGCGGTCCTTGTAGGCGACGAAGTCGAGGCTGTGGCGCAGGAGGTGGGCAATGCAGGTCTGGACCAGCGCCTCGGGGAACACCGCCCGGATCGCGTCGGGGAAGCCCTTCAGGCCGTCGACCACGGCCAGCAGCACGTCCTCGACGCCGCGGTTCCTGAGCTCGTTCATGACCCGCAGCCAGAACTTGGCGCCCTCATTCTGCTCAAGCCACAGCCCGAGGATGGACGGCCTTCTTCCGGACGACGCCCTCGTCGCGCACCTTGATCCGCAGGGCATCGAAGTACACGATCGGGTAGACTGGCTCCAGCGGGCGGGCTTGCCAGGCAGCGACCTCCTCCAGGACCGCGTCGGTCACCGCGCTGATCAAGTCGGGTGAGACCTCGATGTCGTAGAGCTCGCGCAGGTGCCCAACGATCTCCCGGGTGCTCATGCCGCGCGCGTACATCGACACGATCTTGTCGTCGAAGCCGGGAAAACGGCGCTGATAGCGGGCGATCAGCTGCGGATCGAACGCCGCTTGCCGGTCGCGAGGGTCGAGAGTTCGATCCGGCCGGTCTCAGTCGTGACCGTCTTGGCCCTCAACACAGCCGCTCAGTCGTCGTGGCGCTGCCGTGGAGAACCTATCCCATAGCGCGTCCCTCCATGCGGTGTCAGTCGTACCGCCACACAGCGAGACCAAACATCTGGTAGGCGCTCCCTCCTATGTGGTCTACTTGGCGGCGAAGGCTGTGACCTTGCGCGGTTCCGCGAGGCGCTCTGGCGAGAGCTCAAGGGCGACGGCATCCGCTTGCTAACGATTTCTGAACATCGTGGTCGCGCGACGCTTCGCCCAAATCTCGACGAAACGGGATTATGCGCTGGCCTCCGCCGGGCGCCTTGCTCAGTGCACTACCGGGATTGATCTCAAGCACGACGTGCTCGGGTACTTGGGCCGTGTGCCGGGCCTTGGGTGAGGCCCTGGGCGAATGGTCAAAGCGGCAGCACGTCCGGGCTGAGCTGTTGCGCCAGTGAAGCGGGCTTCGTCCGGCTCCACAAGCAGAGGAGTGCGAAAGTCGCTGCTGGGAGAGCCCGCTCAATGAGCCACACCTGAAGACTGGCGGGCACCGACCACAGTGCAGGCCGGACGGAGAGAAGAAGTGCGCGGATCATGGCGGACCTTGGATAATTTCAGCGGTTCAGCAGCCGGTACAAACGGAGATCCGGATCAGGTGGCTGAGGCGACGGATTTCAGTGCCGAGGGCGGGCTTGTGGAGCCAAGACGCGAATCGAGCGCAGCTCCGGTAGGCTTAATGCCCGTGAGGACGCGACCTGCCGGAAGAGCGCCGCTGCTTCGAGATGCGGCATCGCCGCCACATGAACCGTCGGGGCCGTTTGAACGGACTGGCATACGATCGCGAGCCACGGCGCTGCCCAGGAGGCCGAGAGGCGGTATAAGCATGGCGGCGACAGGATGATGAACCGGAACATAGCGAGTTACCTTAGCTTGCCTGATCCCGGAGAACTCGCCGAGGTCTAGATCTCGGTTACCCGTCGCGGGTGCGACAACGCACTCCGCCGGCCCAGTGCTAACGATTGGGCCATCGCCTACGGTATCGTCTCCCGTGTGATCGATGAGTTGGGGCGCACCCTTGAGGCTGTCTGCAACGAGTGCCTCCTGAGTGCAGCGTTGGCCGATCTCCTCGATTAGCCGGGGAGTACCACGCCCGCAGACCGATGATCGTAAGGGACGCCTTGGACTTACGCGGCAAAAGAGGAGAGTTCTTCTCTTGGAAGACGAGGGTTCTAACGGCAGTCCGCTACCCCTACGTATCCTGTTGAGGCGGTCCGGCTGGCGCAGACGCGCGGCTAGTCTCGTCGGAAAACCATCGCCGATCTGGGCGTAGGGCTGCCAATTTTGAGCATCTGAAGCCACTGCCGGCGTGATTGGGAGATGGACGACCACCCCGCGGTTGAACACCACTCGAATGCATCGACTAGTTCGGTCACCGGGTGTTCGCTCCTACCGGCGGCGGCGAGCTCCAGGAACTGATCCGGCTACGCGTTAATCTGGGGAGCCTCCTCGGCGGGGCTCAAGTCACTGAGCCCATTGACAATCCTCATTATAGCTTCGGACGCGACCTTCGGCGTGTGATCGGGATGATCGAGTATTAAGGCTGGACGTGGGAAGCCAGAATGCATGCGCCAATTCGATCAGCGTATGACTCTAATGAGGCCGAGAAGTCGCCTCGATAGATTTCGTTGATGCTTCGAGCAGACCTAGCGGGGTCCGGTGCAGTCACTCAGAGGATACGGAGCGTGGCGTCGGTGGCGAAGGGACCGGCTGGTTGCCATATGTTCCGGCGCAGGCCGAGCTACTCCAGCCGGTCGAAGAAGCACCACTCGAGCCTAGTCCGCTCACAAGCGAGGCCGGTAAGGGACAGGAACGGGGTGTGGGGTCGTAGGCTCAGACCTCGATACGCACCGACGGCTGCAACTCGTGGCCAATCGATCAGCACGGCCGTCGCTGATCGGTTCGCAGAGGTGCTGGGCGCCAGAGCACGCCGCTATAGGCGCTCTGGGAGGCCAGCCAGTTCGCCCAACGATCCGACAGTGACATCAGGCTCGTAGCCCAACCCTTCCACCTGGGTGCGCAGCGACTTGAACATCGTCGTCGGCGCGATTGCCCCCTCCGCTGCAAGCTCCCGCGCGAGCGCAATCGGCGCGACCCGCTCGATGCGCACCACGCGGAAGCCGAAGCTCTTGGCCCCGGCCACGTCGAAACCGTTCGACGACACGAAGACCACCTCGTCGGGCCGCAGCCCCAGGCATTCTTCGACAAGTTCATAGGCGCGCGGGTCCGGCTTGAACACCCGCCGTCCATCGACGCTGATCGTCGCCTCAAGATGACGCTCGAACCCCGAGTTGCGGACCAACGCCGCCAGCATGCCGGGACTGCCGTTCGAGAGGATCGCACGGCGATAACCCGCCAGCGCGCATAGCGCGGATTCGGCGTCCGGATAGGGCGTCAAGCGGTTGTAGGCCTCGGCCACGTCCTCGAACAGGCGCTCGTCCGGGGTCAGCCCCAACGTCCCGAGGGTGTAGGACAGCGACTCGCGCGTGACCGCCCAGAAATCCTCGTATCGTCCCATGAGGGAACGCAGCCAGCTGTACTCGAGCTGCTTCAATCGCCAGACCTGCGTAATATAGGCGCCATGGCCGGGAAAGGCGGCGTCGGTCACGGCCGCGACCGATTGCACATCGTAGAGCGTGCCGTAGGCATCGAAGACGAAGGCTTTGATCACCGGATGTTGTACCTTGTTCAAGGGCTGGGGCGGGCTGTGGCGGGTGCGGGGCCGATTCGGGCCTTAAACATCACGGCATCAAGGTAAGCGTCGGCGTCCGGCTCGTGCCGGCTGACGAAGGCGCAAAGCGCCGCACCGGGGAGCCCAAGCGGCATGCTCAGTATCGCCGGGTTCATGATCGGGAAGACGGCTCCCAGGAAGGCCGGCCCGAGCAGCGCGAAGGCGACGGGCGAGACCATTTCCGTCGCCATGCCTCCGATCACCCCCGCCGCGTTGAACCGCCGCCAGAACGGCGACAGCACGACAACGGTGAGATTCGCGCTCGCGGCTATGGATGTCGCCGGGATGACGAGCACCGCGACGTTCAGACCTCGCCGCATGTCCGACTCCTGAGGTCCTGGCTGATCCTCTCAATCAGCCCCGGTCCAAAGCCAACCTGTCCTGCAATTTAAGGCGGCCCGCGATGCGCCGTCGCACGCGATCTGCGCGTGATCCGAAACAGAATGTGAGACGGGTCAGCCTGTCATACTCACTTTCCAGGGCGAAGCTGCAAGAGGATCGCGCGCAGAACGGCGACGGCATTCCGCGACGCGAGGCCCTGGAAGGCTTCCATTTCGTTCGAACTGGCATCTCCGCCAGCTAGATCGGACAGGCTGCGGATGGACAGGAATGGCACCGCGTTCATGGACGCGGTATGCGCCACCGCGGCCGCCTCCATGTCCACTGCTTCGGCCTTGAACGCTCGGTGGGCGAAGTCTCGGAAAGCCACGTTGTCGACGAAGGCTGGCCCCGAGATACCGTTGCCGCCCACGACGACGCGCGGCGTCGCGTGCAGGCATTTACGATCAGCCGTACAGGTTTCGAGGGCGACACCGGCCGACGTTTTTTGGGCGGCGTCTAGCAGACGGGCATTGACTGGAAACCACGTGCGCAAATCGGTCCCGCCCGCTGAGTTCTGTATTCGAACGGGCTGCGGGAAGATCATCCCAAAGTTTTCGGTCTGCGGTGCAGGGAAAAAGCTCGGCAAGGTGTATCGTCCGCCCCGCTCTCGGGCAAACACCGAGTCCAGGTACTCGCGCCATTGCGCCGGGATGACCACATCGCCAATATGCAACTCGGGATTGATTCCACCCGAGATGCCCATGACGATGATGCCATTGAGCATGTAGCGGTCGATGGCCGTCTGCGTTGCTACAGCCGCGTTGACCGGGCCGATGCCGCTTTCGATCACCACGACGGGCGTACCCTCGATCCGCCCCGTGACGAAGGTCACTCCCCCGTATCTAGCCTCCTGCCGATCGGTGAGCGAAGGCAACAGCGCCTGCCATTCCGGCTCGTAGGCGCACAGAATTGCCGTGCGCATGTCGCCTTCTGCATTCGCCTCAGCGCGAACTGATGCGTATGCGAAGGACGCCAGGGTGACGAGTACGGCCGTCAACCTTCCGATCAGGGTGTGGGCGCCCCGAGGGCAAACGGTAGCAGCGACTCGACCGCTGTAATGCATCGACATATCGGCTCCATCTGAGTCAAAAAGTTGGCAGTAACCTTAATCTAGAACAAGCATTTCCGGTGCTACTGATGCTCGCCGCCAAGCAACATCATAGGTTAAATGACATGTCTATAGCAACACTGAGGTATCGGTCCCATAAACATATTCTCAGAGTGGCGGCGATGCTATCAACCTCACCGAGGCCGGCATAGATTTCTTGTGTGACATCTATGGGCGCCAAGCTCGCTGGAACGAGTGCACTGCCGGTCCCGCTCAGCTCGACGATCGCGCATGGTTCTCGGGATCGCCCCAGCATCATGCGCGCCTGGAGGATCAGGCGATCCCCGCTATAGTGATGCCGAGGTTCTTCGGGCCGCGCAGCGAAGCGCCCGGCCGGTAGGGCGGCGGGTCGTCCATGAGCCGCGGCGCGACCAAGCGCCGACAGAGCGTGACGAGGGCGATCTCGGCCTCGATCCGCGCCAGCGGGGCGCCCACGCAGTAATGGAGGCCCCCGCCGAACCCGAAATGCTGGTTGTCCGGCCGGTCGGGATCGAACTGGTCGGGCCGCGCGAACCGCGCCGGGTCGCGGTTTCCGGCCGCGAAGAGCAGGACCACCGACGATCCTGCCGGGATCGTCGTTCCCGCCACGTCGATGGCACCGAGCGCCTTGCGGGTGCGGAAATGGACGGGGGGTTCGTAGCGCAGCATCTCCTCGATCACGCGGGGTGCCCGTTCAGGGTCGGCCTTCAGCTTCTCGAGCTCCTCGGGATGCCGGAGCAGGGTGAGCATGCCGTTGGTGATGAGGTTCACCGTCGTCTCGTGACCCGCGACGAGGAGCAGGATCGCTGTCGAGATCAGGTCGATGTCGCCCATGGCCGGGCTCGTCCGGTCGCCGCGGGCGGCGAGGCCGCTGAGCATGTCGTCCGCCGGACGGCGGCGCTTCTCGCGGATCAGCCGGCGCATGTAGTCGGAGATCGCGTCGAAGGTCGCCGTGATCTCCCGCCGTCCCGCCTCGTCGTGGCGCGCGTCCGGCTCCAGGGCCGTGGCGAGACGGATCGCCCAGGCATGGAACTGCGCCTCGTCGGCCTCGGGCACGCCGAGGAGCTCGCAGATGACGGCCACCGGCAGCGGGTAGGACAGGTCCTCCACGAGGCAGACCGTATCGCGGCCGCGGCACCTGTCGATCAGGGTATCGACCAGCGCCGCAACCTTGGCGTGGGAATCCCGTACCCGGGCGATGGTGAACTCCTTCATCACGAACCCGCGCAGAGTGTCGTGGTCGGGCGGATCGCGGAAGATCAGCGGGCGGTGGGCGTTGACCACCCGGTTCCGGATCGGGTTGAGGATCCAGTCCTTCAGGGGATTGCCCGTGGCGGGCCGGCGTGAGGGCGGCAGGTCCTCCGAGCTCAGCCGGGGATCGAAGATCAGGCTCCTGAGGGCGGCATGGGTGCTGACGACGTAGCTGCCGTCCGCCTGCCGGGAGACGGGCGTCTCACGCAAGCGTGCGTAAAGGGGATAGGGATTCGCCCGGTTCCTCGGATCGAGGACCTGCGCGAACAGCGTCTCGTCAGGCATGGGCCATCTCCAGAGCCGGGACGGCTCGGTTGGAGGATCGCCGCGGGCTGGGGAAGCCAGGCGCCAGGGTCTCGATTCGCGGCTGGTCGGTGGCGCCGAGGATCGGCGGGAAGGCCGCCCCGGTAGCCACGGCCTCGGCGTAGGCAGGAAGCCAGCGGGCCTGATCGAAGGAGAGGGCCGCGACGGTGCGCCCGGCCCGGCCATAGACGGCGAGGAACCGGTGCGACGCCCGAGATCCCTGGACGATCGCGAGCGCATCCGCCCCGTCGGTCAGGCCGGCGAGCTTGATGTTGAGGCCGAACTGGCTCGACCAGAAGGCCGGCAGGTGTTCGTACGGGCCTTGGTCCGCGGGCGGGGCGAGCATGTTCGCTGCCGCGTGCCGGGCCTGATCCACCGCGTTGCCCCAATGCTCGACGTTCACGAGATGGCCGCCGGTGAGCGGGTTCGGCCAGCGCGCGACGTCTCCGGCCGCGTAGATGCCGGGATCAGGCTCGCCCGTCATGGTCATGGCGCGGCAGGCCGCGTCGCAGGTCAGACCGCGCGCGTCGGCGACGAGGCCGGCTGCGGCGAGCCAATCCGTGTCGCGCGTTGCGCCGAGGGCGACGATGACGAGGTCCGCCGCGATCACCGCGCCGCCCAGCAAGTGGGCGCGCCTCACCTGCCCCACGTCGCCGGAGAAGGCCTGCACCTCGGTGTTCAGGCGAAGGTCCACACCGAATTCTTGCATCCGTCCTGCGAGCGTCGCCCCGATCGCGGTGCCGAGCAGGCGGGCGAGTGGTGTCGGGTTGGGATCGACGAGGGTGACCGCCAAGCCGAGATCGCGGCAGCAGGAGGCCGCCTCGCACCCGATCAGACCGGCGCCGACGATGAGAACGCGGCTCGGCCGACGCGCCAGCGCGCTCCGCAGGGCGCGGGCATCCTCCAGGGTCCGGATCGTGAAGATCCCGGCGAGATCAGCGCCCGCTCCGGGCCATGGCCGCGCCCGGGCGCCGGTGGCGATCAGGAGCTTCGCGTAGGAAAGCGTCGCCCCGTCGGCGAGGCGCAGCTCCCGGCGTTCCCGATCGAGGGCGACGGCCGGCTGGCCGAGCCGCCACTGCGCCTGCAGACGGGTGAGTTGCGGAAGCGCCGTCGCCTCGGGGGGAAGCTCGCCCGCGAGGACGTGCTTGGACAGCGGCGGCCGGTCGTAGGGCTTGTGCGGCTCATCCCCGACCAGGATCAGAGGCCCGTCATAGCCGCCGTCCCGCAGCGCCTCCGCGCCCCGCAGCCCGGCCAGGGAGGCGCCCACCACGACGATGGCCTGTCGCTGGTGGTCGCTCACGGTACGTCGCCCTGCGCGAGACCGGCGGGCTCGATCGCGATCGCCCGAACCGGGCAGGCCTGCTGCGCGCGCTCGATCTGCGACCGTTTCGCCTCCGGCGGTGCTGGATCGTAAAACAGGATCTCGTGGCCGCGCACCTCGAAATGGTCCGGAGCAGCGTAGCAGCACTGGGCGTAGCCCTGGCAGCGGTTGAGATCGACGACGACACGCATGCGCGGGCTCCGAAGGGATGTGTGAATCATGTCCAGGCTCCTAGTCGGCCTGAATCCAGCGCCTCGCGAGCGCAACGGTAGCCGAGCTCGGCCGTCGTCTCGAAGCTCGACCACGCACGCAGGTCGACCCCGGCCAGGGCGGCCTTGAGCAAGACGGCGGCGCGGGTGACGGCCGCCAGGGTCTGGGCGCCGCTCGACACCATGGCGGAGCGCAGGAGCAGGCGCGCGATGCCGGGAAGCTGTTCCGAGATGCCGAGGAAGCGCCGGAACGCCTGTGTGTGGCACTGGCAGCCGGAACGGGCGCCAAGTCGCAGGTATCGAGCCGTTCGGAGCTCATCGGCCGGCGCGTCGCCGCAGGTGATCCGCGAGGATCCCGAGCGCCGGGCCGCTGCCGACGCGGCCGAGGCCGAGGCGCAGGCGGTCCGTGGGGACCGATGCCAGCTCCGAGTGCCAAAGGGCAGAGGGCAGCACGAGGACGCCGGTCTCGGACGCGAGTGCGCGCGCGAATGCGGCCGCCCCCTCCCGACCGCGGAAGCAGGGACAGGCGAAGGCCAAGTTGGTCGGCTCGTCCGGATCGAACAGGTCCGGGTAGCGGTCGAGCAGCGCCCGCAGGCGGAGATGGTTTTGTTGCCCGATACCGCGGGCGCGGCCGGTCAGGTGCGGCTCGGCCTGCAACGCGACCTGCGCCAGGATCTCGCTCGGCCCGGCGAGGCAGCTCGACAGCAGGCTCTTGGCGGTGAGGACGCGGTCGAGCGCCCCACGGTCGCGACAGGCGGCCCAGCCGACGCGCAGGCCCGGAAGCCCGAACCCCTTCGACAGCCCGTTGATGGAGATCCCGCGCTCGTACAGGTCGACGACGGGCGGGACGGCGCGATCTTGGTCGAGTTCCGTCTGGCGATAGACCTCGTCGTTGACCAGCCAGAGCCCGTGTCGGCGGCAGAGGTCGATCAGACCGTCCAAGGTCGCTCGATCCAGCGCCGCACCGGTCGGGCTGTTGGGGAAATTCATCAGCACGAGGCGCGTGTTCGGCCGAATGGCCGCCGCGAGGCGGTCGAGGTCGAGGCTCCAATTCCGGTCCGGACAGAGGGCGACGCCGTCGGTCGCGCACAGCCGCGTCACGACCAGTTCCGAGGGCTGGTAGATCGGCACCACCACCACCGCGTGGTCGGCCGGACCGAGCAGCGCGCTCAGCACGCAGGTCACCGCTTCCTGTGCGCCGGCACTGATCAGCACGTCGTCGGCACCGAGCTGGTGGTAGCGGGCGGCGGTGGTAGCGCGCAGCCAAGCGGCGCCGCGCGGGTCGGCGTAGCCGAGCCCGACCTTCCGCCAGCGCCGACGCTCCTCCGGGCCGGCAAGACGCAGCAACGCGGCGAGCGTCAGTGGCTCTGAGTCCGAGGCGGCGAGGTCGTGGTGCGCACAGCCCGACCAGCGGTCGAGATACGCCGCCAACGCGAACGCTCGCGACGGGGCGATCCCGTGATCCTGCCGCGTGTCGGGGCCGGGCTCCTCGATCCGGCTAGCGGTCAGCAGGCCCGGTGCAGCGTCGTCCTCGAGCGCCATCGCCGACCTCACGCGCCCCGCCCCGGCCCGGCGGCGACGCGCAGGTAGGTCGCGCCGATCCGCGTCGCGGCCCGCAGCGTCCCACCGAGCGAACCCGCGACCTTCGAGGATCCGCCCAGACGGCGCCGGTAGGGCATCGGCACCTCGCGGATGCGCAGGCCAGCGCGCGCGGCCTGCATCTGCATCTCGATGTTCCAGCCGTAGGTCAGCTCGCGCAGGTCGAGGGCCTGCAGTGCGGCGCGGTCGATGGCGCGGAACGCGCACATGTCGGTGTAGCGGACGCCGTAGCGCAAGCCGATGCCGAGGCCGGCGAGGCGGCCGGCGAGCACTTGGTGCCAGAGCATGGATCCGGGCTCACGGCTGCCCAGGGTGCGCGAGGCGAGGACGAGGTCGTGGTGGCCGGCGAGCACCGGACCGGCGATCCGGTCGATCAAGTCGCCGCGATCCGCGCCGTCCCCGTCGAGGTAGACGATCACGCGCGAGGCCGGGTCGGCGGCGGCGGCCCCGAGCGCGCAGGCCCGGCCGTAGCCGCGCCCGGCCTCGATCACCCGGGCGCCTGCCGCCCGGGCGATGGCCTGCGTACCGTCGGTCGAGCCGCTGTCGGCGACGATGATGTCGCCCGCGTATGCCGGCGGGATCTCGCGGATCACCGCGCCGATCGCCTCGGCCTCGTTCAGGGTCGGGATGACGATGCTGACCGGGTGCATCGCTCAGAGACTCCAGCGCAGGCCGCAGTTCTGGCACGGGGCGGGCGGCGCGTCGGAGAGGAGCGATGTGCGGAAGTCGCGATAGGCCGCGCCGTTCCAGATCTCCCGGAGCGTGGCCTGCGTGGCGTCGCCCAGCGTGTAGTTGGAGTAGCCCCGCACCGAGAACGGCGCGATGCAGCAGGGCAGCGCCCGTCCGTGCGCGGTGAAGTACATCAGGGACCAGGGCCGGCGGCACGTCGCCCAGGCGCGGTCGTCCTGCCGTTTCAGGCTGATCCCGGGCTCGGTCGCGCCCGAGGCGTCGAGCGTCACCCCCAGCGAGCGGCCGATCGCCTCGGCTTCGGCGATGGCGGCAGCCTCCGCAGACTGCGTGCTCTCGAACAGCGACAGGTCGGCGCGGGCCATACCGTATCCGACTTCGTCGAAGACGAGGCGCTGCAGGTGCACCTCGGTCACGCCCATCTCGGCCGCGAGCCGCACGAAGGCCGGGAGCTGATCCACGGTCTCCTTGAGGCCCGTGAGCCAGAGCGAGACCCGGGGCGTCGTGGCGCCGGTCGCCTTCTGGAATGCGACGAACTTGCCGACGTCGCGCACGATCCGGTCGAAGTAGTCCTTGCCGCGCACTCTGCGGTAGGAGGCCCGGTCGGCGGCGTCGAGGGAGACGCGCAGCTCGTCGAGACCGGTGTCGATCAGCTCCTGGAAGCGCTTCGGCTGCATCAGGGTCCCGTTGGTGTTGAACAGGACGTAGGTGCCGCGGTCTTTGAGGTAGCGGACCATCCGCGGCAGGTCCTTCACCAGCATCGGCTCGCCGACCCCGTGGAGCACGACCCGGGCGACGTTCGGCACCTGGTCGACGACCCGCGTGAACAGCGCCCAGCTCATGTCCGCCGGGGGTTCCAGGGTCTCGAAGGTGCGCGGGCAGGTCTCGCACAGCAGGTTGCAGCGGTTCGTGACCTCCAGATAGAGGCAGACCGGCGGCGCCGCGGCCTCAGAGGCGCGGTCGGCACCGACCTCCTCGAAGTAGCGGCGGGGGTCCTTCAGGGCGGCGGAGGCCGTCATCGGGCGGTTCCTTGCGGGAGGGCGGCCTGGGGCGCCGTACGGGCCTGCCACAGGGAGCGGGCGGCCAGGACGAGGGCCGGGACGAAGACCAGCGACGGCCAGAGGAAGCGGTCGTTGAACGGATCGATCAGGAACAGGATCGGCGCCGCGCCGAGCCAGATCAGGGCCGGGGCCGGCGCGACCACCGCGGGCAGGGCCAGCCAGGGGTAGTACCAAGCGTAGTGCGGGCTCGCTGCGCAGGTGGTGAGGGCTGCGAGGATCCCGGCGTCGCGGCAGAGCGCGACTGCGTCGGGCGCGGGTGCCCGGTCGCGCCCGAAGGCGATCCGGAGCGCGAGCGCGGCGAGTGTCAGGCCGGCGCAGGCCAAGTAGGTCCGCAGCAGGCTCGGGGGGCTGAGCCCGAGATGGCCGAGCCCGGCGAGTAGCCAGTAGCCTGCGCCGGTCTCGTAGCCCTCCTCGGCCCCGTAGCCCCCTGCGAAGCCGAACACGTCCCGGCCGGCGGTGAGGTAGGGCAAATATAGGACGGCGATCACGGCCGCCCCGATGAGGATCGGTCGCCACAGCCGGCCACCGCGCACGAAGGCGGGCGCTACCGCGACGGGCAGAACCTTCACTAGCGTCGCCGCGCCCAGGAGCGCGCCCGCGAGCCCGTAGCGACGGCTGGTGCGAGCGAGCAGCGCCAGGCCGAGGAGACCGATCGCCACGGCGTCGACATGCCCGTCGCGAGCGAAGGACCATAGGGCGAGCGGGTTCCAGGCGTAGATCAGGATGCGGGCCTCAGGCAACCCGGCGCCGCGCAGGATCGCGAGCATCGCCAGCACGCCCAGGGCCTCGAAGCCCAGCATCGCGAGCTTCATCCCGGTGACGCCGTGCGAGACTTGGCCCACAGCGGCGAAGACCATCTGCGCCGCGGGCGGGTAGATCGTGCGGGCGTAATCCTTCCGGTTGATCAGCGGGTAGATGTCTGAGTCGCGCAGCCGTTCAAGAGCCGGATCCGCCGGGATGTAGCGGTAGGGGTTGATCCCGGCAGCCTGGACCTGTCCGTCCCAGACGTAGCGGTAGATGTCGGTTGACAGGAATGGCGGCGCCAGAAGCAAAGCGGCCCGCGTCAGTACGGCGACGCCGAGGATCGTCCACAGCGCCGCCCGCGGCAGCCGCTCGCGCAGCACCGTGCGTACAGCGAGTAGGTAGACCACGAGGTCGAGGAGCACGACGCCTACGAACGCTCTGGAGTCGGCCGCCGAGCCGACGACCTCGGCCCCTGGAACGTGGATGGCGAGCGCACTCACATTCACGGCCAGCAGCAGAAGGCCCAGTGCCGCGAGCTGGCGCGCGGGGCTGGCGAGAAGCCGGGTCATGCCGGTACGGCCTCCGACGCCTGTGCGAGCCGCGCCAGGACCGCGCGTGTTGCCGGTGCGGCGTAGCCGACCCGGTCGGCGGAGAGCCGGGCGAGCGAGGCAGCGTCGTCGACGTCGTACCAGGGCTCCAACTCGACGAGATCAAGGCCGATCTCGCGCGCCCGGGCGCGGGTGGCGGCCGCGACGGTGCCGGTGCTCCAGGCGATATCGGCGAACAGGCGGGCATGGGCCCGCTTGAGGCCGAGAATGTAGTAGCCGCCGTCGTCGCAGGCGCCGAGCACGGCCCGATCCCCCGGCGCGAGCAGGAGCCGAGCCGACTGGATCAGGAGGCGCGTCGGAAGGGTAGGGATGTCGGAGCTGAGCACGCAGGCGGCCGCATGGCCGTGCGCGAGCATGCCCTCGACGGCCTGCAGCAGGCAGCGGCCGAAGCCTTCGACCGCCGCTGGGGCTGGTGTGCTTCCATCCGCGAGGACGAGGTCTGTTCCGACGGCCAGATGGGGGACCACCAAGGTCTCCGCGCCGCGCGGTGCGTAGGCGGCGTAAGCGGTGATCGGCGCGGCGCGCGCCGCTTCCAGGATGTTGCCGGTCGTGTCGCGCAGGAAGGCGGCGCTCAGGAGCGCGGCCTGGTCAGGCGTCAGCGGCGGGCACAGCCGCGTCTTGGAGCGACCGCTCCGCGGCGCCTTGGCCATCACGCCGATCGCGCAAGTGGCGGCCAGTCCGGACGTCGGTCCCAGTGCCATCTCCGAGGCTCCTGCGTGATCAGTGGAAGGGCCGGACGATCCCGATGCGGAGCGTCTCGTCCGGCGGTATTTCGGTGCCCGCGCCGGGCGCGAAGGTCGGCAGCGCGCGCAGGCGCTCCGGAGTCAGGCCCATGAGGGCGACGTGCTCGCCCAACAGCGCCACCGCCTCGACCGGCACGGCCACCAGCCGGGACCCGAACCCGCTCCAGGAGACCGGTCGCAGGCCGAACCAGTCCAGACCAAGAGCACCGTCGAGGCGCACGGTCACTGCGACGGCGCCGTCTCCTCCGCGGACGAGCCCCGTGACACGGCCGAGGACGGGCTGCGACTCCTCCGGCTGGAGCAGGAAGCGACCGGGGAGATCGCCGACGCGAACCGGCTGGGGAGACCGGTTTGCGGCGCGCCCCGCCATCTCAGGGGCGGTCATGCCGGGCTCCGGCATGTGGTCGGGTGTCGGCGAGGGACCGGCCGTCTGCGCCCGCCCTGGCCCGGCAAGGGCCAGCGTCAGCAGGACGCCGAAGGCACACCGGAACGCGCGGGCGCTCATAGGCCGGCGAACCAGCTGAAGCCGCGGCTCTCCCAGTAACCGCCGGGATAGGTGTTGGTCACCTCGATGGCCGTGATCCATTTCGGATTCTTGAAGCCGAGCTTGACCGCAGTGCGCAGGCGCAGCGGATATCCGAAGGGGTCCGGCAGGTCCTCGCCGGCGTAGCGCGTGGCGAGCAGCGTCTGCGGGTGCAGCGCGCTGGCCATGTCGATGCTGCTCGGGTAGTCGTCCGCCGTCTTGAAGGCGACGTACTTGGCGGTGAGGTCGGCGCCGACGCGCTCCAGGAAGGCGCGGAGCGGCACGCCCGACCACTGCCCGATATAATCCCAGCCCTCCACGCAGACGTGGCGGATGATGATCTCTCGCTCGGGCAATTCCGCGATCTGCCGCCGCGTCCAGGGCCGCTTGTCGGAGATCAGCCCGGCGAGTTCGAGCCGCCACGCATCGCCGTCGAGCGGCTTCACATCCTCGACATCGTAGTAGGCGTTAAAGCGCGGCGGCTTCAGGACCTGGGAGGCGGGATATTCGGGCGCCAGTTTGCGGGGATCGAAAAGGGCGGCCTGGACCCCGTCGTTGAAGTCCGAGACGGCGCGCAGCGCGCGGCCGACCGCGGTCGTGTCAGTCACGTCGCAGCCTGTGAGCATCGTGAGCGCGCCCAGCGTCAGGCCGCCGCGCAGGAGACCGCGCCGCTCAATCTGTCGGATCAGCGGGCGATGATCGTCGAGGATGCCGGGATCCGGCACCTTGAGGGGGCGGAAGGGGGACCTCATCGCGTCGCCTCCCGCGCCAGGACAGGGGCGTCCGAACGGCGGACCGGGCCACCGGTCAGCATCGCCCACAGCGTGCGCGGCACGAGCAGGGCCAGCACCACGTGGATGACGAGGAAACCCGCCAGCACCGCCATGCCGGCGAAGTGGACGAGACGCGCCCCCTGGAAACCGCCGAGCAGTGCGACGAGGCCGGAGAACTGGACCGGCTTCCAGATGGCCAGCCCGCTGACGACCTGGCTGAGGCCGGCCAGGATGGCGACGATGTAGAGGATCTTCTGGACGGCGTTGTAGGTCGTCAGGTCCTCGTGGGCGAGCTTGAGCCGCAGCGTGTCGCGGACCGTCTGCACGATGTCGCGTGGACGGATCGGCAGGAGGCGCTCGCGCAGGCGTCCGGTCGCGAGGCCGTAGACGAGATAGGCGCCGC
>NZ_FNVI01000007.1:0-266310 GCF_900107945.1 Methylobacterium sp. 190mf
AGGGTCGGCCCAGAGGCGGGTCGGCGCGGGGGCATTTCCTCACCCCGCCGGGCACAGTGCCGCCCGGTCTCACGCCCGCATCCGAGGCACGCCCCGCACCGGTCCGCCGCCCGGGGCGATGGCGGCTGAGAGCCACCGACGCGGGCGCCGCCCCGTCCCCGGACCCGCACGGTCAGCCACCGGGCGGGCCCCCGAAGGACGCCCCGGGATCGCTCCCGGGCCGCCGCGGACAGGTGCGGTCAGGAAGCACAAAATAGGAACATTGTCAAGGAAAACTGAGCCGCGCCCCGGTCGACGCCCCTCTCCGTCATCGCGAGCGCAGCGAAGCGACCCAGGGCCGCGCGACGTCGTTGAGCGGGGCGCGACCCTGGCCCGCTCCGCTCCGCTCGCAAGGACGTCGGTGCCGAGAAGCCATCGGCCGTAATTCCAGGGCCGGGGCTGGAAGACGGCCCCGTCCGGCGACATGCTGGCGCGGCGCCTCCCCCGCACGGACAGGGGGCGCCCGGACACTCGGAACAGGGACACCCGCATGGCCGCGCGCCTCGCCCTCCTCGGCCTCGGCGCGATGGGGCACCCCATCGCCCGCAACCTCGCGGCCAAGCGGGGCTCCGACGCCGAGACGCTCGTCGCGATCGACACCGACCCGGCGCGCCTCGCCGGCCTCGCCGCGCCGGGCCTCGTCGCCACCACCGATCCCGGGCAGGCCGCCGGCGCCGACGTGCTGTTCCTGTGCCTGCCGAACGGCGACGCCGTCGAGGCGGCCCTCCTCGGGGACGGCGCCCTGGCGGAGCGCCTCGCCCCGGGGGCGGTCGTGGTCGACCTCAGCACCATCGCGCACGCCAAGGCCCTCACGGTCGGCCGCGCCGTGGCGGCGACCGGGCGCGCCTTCGTCGACGCGCCCGTCTCCGGCGCGCCGGCCGGCGCCGAGGCCGGGACGCTCACCGTGATGTGCGGCGGCGCGGCCGGGGCGGTCGCGCGGGTGCGCCCGCTCCTGGAGCGGATCGGCACGACAATCCTGCACATGGGCCCGGCCGGGTCCGGCCAGCTCACCAAGACGATCAACAACGTGCTCTACGACATCAACATCGCGGCGCTGGCCGAGGTGCTGCCGATGGCCGTCGCCATGGGGCTCGACCCGGATCAGGTCGCCCAGGTGGTCACGACGGGCACGAGCCAGAGCTACGCGGCGCAGTACTTCGTGCCGCGGATCCTCCGGGGTCAGTTCGACGAGGGCTACCCGATGGGGGCGGCCTACAAGGACCTCGTCGCCGCCGCGGCGGTCGCGGCGGAGAACGGCTTCCCGATGCCGGTCACGGCGGCCGCCACCGCCACCTACCAGACCGCCCTGCGCCAGGGCCACGGCGACCGGGACAAGGGCGCCATGGTGCTGCCGTTCGAGGACCTGCTCGGGGTCCGTGTGCGGTCGCGGCCGTAGGGGCCGGCCGTAGCGGCCATCGGGCGGTCGATCCCGACCGGCCCGCCCGCGCCCTGGATCTTACGGCAGCTCGAGCACGTCCCTCAGCGGCACGACCGCCAGGACCTGCCCCGACGCGTCGGCGATCTCGAAGACCTGCCCGGCCAGCACCGCGCCGTCGACCCGCTGGATCTCCAAGAGCGCCCGGGCGGAGCGCTCGGCCTCGGTGCGGGCGGCGTCGAGGTCGGGCAGGTCGGCGCCGTCGAGATCCTCGACCAGCCACTGACCGTCCCGGATGTGCAGGTAGAAGTGCGGCATAACCGCAGAACCGCGCTTACCGCCTCCGGTTGCGTCCCGGCCGCGTTGCGCGGACCGCGTGTGGCCTTTCGGTCACTCCGCGGCCTCGGTCTCCGGCACGGCGGCGTGGCCCGTCCGGGGCGGGAGCACCGGCGCGTCGGCGCGCTGGAGCACCTCCAGGGCGGCGTCGGCCTCCCGCTGGCGGTCCCAGAGCGCCGCGTAGACGCCCCCGGCCTCCAGCAACGCGGCGTGGGTGCCGCGCTCGACGATGCGGCCCTGGTCGAGGACCAGGATCGCGTCGGCGTTGACCACCGTCGACAGCCGGTGGGCGATCACCAGGGTGGTCCGGCCGCGGCTGACCCGGTCGAGCGCCGCCTGGATCTCGGCCTCCGTGAAGGAGTCGAGCGCCGAGGTCGCCTCGTCGAGGACCAGGATCGGCGGCGCCTTGAGGATCGTGCGGGCGATGGCGACCCGCTGCTTCTCGCCGCCCGAGAGCTTCAGGCCGCGCTCGCCCACCGGGGTGTCGTAGCCCTCCGGCAGCCCCGAGACGAAGCGGTCGATCTGGGCGAGGCGGGCCGCCTCCCGCAGCTCCGCGTCGGTGGCGTCGGCCCGGCCGTAGCGGATGTTGTAGCCGATCGTGTCGTTGAACAGCACCGTGTCCTGCGGGACCATGCCGATCGCCGCCCGGAGCGACGCCTGCGTCACCGCGGCGATGTCCTGCCCGTCGACGCTGATCCGGCCCCCTTGCGGCTCGTAGAACCGGAACAGCAGGCGCGAGAGCGTCGACTTGCCGGCGCCCGAGGGCCCGACCACCGCCACCGTCTGGCCCGCCGGGATCTCGAAGGTGACGCCGCGCAGGATCGGCCGCTCGGGATTGTAGGCGAAGCGCACGTCCTCGAACCGCACCGTGCCGCCCGCGACCGCGAGCGGGGCGGCGCCCGGCCGGTCGGCGATCTCGGGGTTCTGCCCGAGGATGCGGAACATGTCGTCGATGTCGATCAGCGCCTGTTTGATCTCGCGGTAGATCATGCCCATGAAGTTGAGCGGCATCGCGAGCTGCACCAGCATGGTGTTGGCGAGCACGAAGCCGCCGATCGTGGTGCGCCCGGCCAGGATGTCGCGCGCCGCGAGCCACATCACCACGGTCATGCCGAGCGTGAAGATCACCGCCTGCCCGGCATTGAGCACCGCCAGCGACACGTAGGTCTGCGTCGAGGCCTTCTCGTACTTGGCCATCGACTCGTCGTAGCGGCCGGCCTCCCGGGCTTCCGCGCCGAAATACTTCACCGTCTCGTAGTTGAGCAGCGAGTCGACCGCCTTGGTGTTGGCGTCGGTGTCGGAGGCGTTCATCCGGCGGCGGATCGCGATCCGCCACTCGGTCGCCTTGTAGGTGAAGGCCAGGTAGGCGGCGACCGTCAGGAACGCGGTCAGCGCGTAGGTCCAGTTGAACTCGTAGGCCAGCACGCCGAGCACCAGCACGAACTCGACGATGGTCGGCACCAGGGTCAGCACCATCAGGCGCGACAGCTCCTCGATGCCGGCGCGTCCGCGCTCCAGCACCCGGGTCAGGCCGCCGGTCTTGCGCTCTAGGTGGAAGCGCAGGGACAGGCGGTGCATGTGCTCGAAGGTCTGGAGCGCCAGCCGCCGCACCGCGTGCATCGCCACCTTGGCGAACAGCCCGTCGCGCACCTGCGTCAGCGCCGACATGGCGATCCGCGAGAGGCCGTAGAGGGCGATCAGCAGCATCGGCGCGGCGAGGAGGCCGGTCGGCACGGCCTCGTCCTTGCCGCCGACCGCGGCGACCAGCGCGTCGGTGATCCACTTGAAGGTGAACGGCGTCACCATGGTCACCAGCTTGGCGGCGAGCAGCAGGCCGAAGGCCAGGAAGACCCGGCGCTGAAGGTCGGGCCGGCCGTGGGGCCAGAGATGCGGCCAGAGCCGCCGGTAGGTGGCGATCAGGCCGGGGCGCTCGGCCGGGATCGGCGTCCCGGCCGCGGGCGCGGTGTTGTCGGTCATGAAGGGTTCTGCGGGGCGGGATGTCCTGGTCCCGCATATAGGCCCGCTGCCGCGCCGGAGCACCCGCGCTGCGTGCAGGCCCCCGCCTCACGCCCGCCAGAACGGCTTCGCGACCTCGGCGCGCAGGTCCCAGGGCTCGAGGCCGGCGTCCCGGGCCTGGTCGGGGTGGAGCGCCGCCAGGGCGCGGCGGGTGCGGATCCGCTGCAGCCACGTGCGGAGCAGGGACGGGCGCGCGGTCGGACGCGTGACGGCGGGCGAGGAGGACAGGGTGACGGCTTGCATCGCAGACGATCCGGTGGCGGGAAGGCAGTCCGGCCGGGATTGCTGGCGGAGCATTGATCCGATACAAAGATCGGATCAATCGAAACATTGACCTCGGAGCAATTATGCGCCCCGCGGATTACCGCACCGTCGCCGACGCGATCGCGGCCGACATCGCGGTGGGCCGGCTGCGCCCCGGCGCGCGGCTGCCGCCGCAGCGCGACTTCGCCTACGCGCGGGGCATCGCGGTCTCGACGGCGAGCCGGGTCTACGCCGAGCTGGCCCGCCGGGGGCTGGTGACCGGCGAGGTCGGGCGCGGGACCTACGTCCGCAGCGAGCCGGGGCGCGCCGGGTTGCTCCGCCCGGAGCCGCCCCCGGCCGCCCTCGACCTGCAGCGGACCCACTCGCGCCTGCCCGAGCAGGAGGTGGTCCTGGCCGAGACCCTGGCGGCGCTCGCCCGCGACGACGGCCAGATCGGCTTCACCCAGTACGGGCCCGCGGGCACGCCCTCGGCGCAGGCGATCGCCGCCGGGTTCCTGGCGCGGGCGGGCTACGCCCCCGATCCCGCCGACATCCTGTTCACCGGCAACGGCCGGCAGGCGCTGGCCGCCGCCCTGGCGGCCCTGGCGGCGCCCGGCGAGCGGATCGGCTGCGAGCCCCTGACCTATCCCGGGGTGAAGGGCATCGCGGCGCGGCTCGGGATCACGCTGATCCCGCTCGCCATGGACGCGGAGGGCGTCTGCCCCGAGGCGCTGCTCCAGGCCCACCGCGCGACCCCGCTGAGCGGCGTCTATCTCCAGCCGACCCTGCACAACCCCCTCGGCGCCACGATGGGGCCGGCGCGCCGGGCCGCCCTGGCGGAGGTGCTGGAGCGGACCGGGCTCACCGCCGTCGAGGACGCGGTCTACAGCTTCCTCGCCGAGGCGCCGCCGCTCGCCGGCCTCGCGCCGGACCGGGTGATCTTCGTGGACAGCCTGTCGAAGCGGGTGATGCCGGCGCTGACCGTCGGCCTGATCGCCGCGCCGCCTGCCCTCACCGACCGGCTCGCCGCCTCCGTCCGCCAGGGCGCCTGGACGGTGCTCGGCCTGTCGCTCGCGGCCGGCATGCACTGGATGGCGGGGGGCTCGGCGGCGGCGCTGGCCGAGGCCAAGCGCCGGGACGCCGCGGCCCGGCAGGCCCTCGCCCGGGCCGCGCTCGCCGACCTGCGGGTCGTGGGCGATCCGCAGGCCTACCACCTCTGGCTGGAACTGCCCGAGACGTGGCGGGCCGAGGCCTACGCGGCCGCGGCCCTGCGCCAGGGCATCGCCCTCTTGCCGGCCTCGTCCTTCGCGGTCCATCCCGGCCACGCGCCGAACGCGGTGCGCCTCGCCCTGGCCTCGCCGTCGCGGGAGGAGCTCGACCGGGCGCTGCGCGGCCTGCGCCGGCTGGCTTTCGCGGGCGACGACCAAGTGGTGGAGTAGGCGGCGCCGCTCAGCCGCGCTTGTCTGTGGGCAGCACGAAGATCTGGCCCGGGTAGATCAGGTCCGGATCGCGGATCTGGTTCTGGTTGGCGTCGTAGATCACCGTGTAGCGCTCGCCGCGGCCGTAGGTGCGCTGGCTGATCCGCCAGAGGTTGTCGCCGCGGGTGATCCGGGCGGTGCTGATCTCCGGCACGAACACCGCGCCGACCCGGTCCGGCTCCGCCATGTCGGCCGCCTGGGGGTTCGAGACGGCGGCCGGCGGCGAGGCCGCGGCCGGCCGGTCCCGGTCGGCACCGTCGCGCGCGGCCTGATCGGGGCCGGCGCGATCCCGCGCGCCGCTCTGGGCGGGCGACGGTCCGGACTCGGCGGTCTCCCGGGCGGCGACCTGCGTCGGCTCCGGCACCGACAGGGGGACCGCGGCGCGGCTGGCGACCTTGCCGGTGGCCGGATCGACCTGGTCGATCCGCACCTGGTACTGCCCGGGCTTGATCCCGCGCCCGATCGTGAAGGTCGCCCGGCCGTCCGGCCCGATGCTGCCCGGGGCGATCATCGTGTCGTTGAGGTAGAGCTGGATCCGCGCCCCCGGCGTGCCGGTGGCCGTCACGAACAGGCGGCCGTTCCCCTGCACGTCCACGCTGGCGATCCGGGTCGGCCCCGCCCCGGACGCCGCGGCCTCGCGGGTCTCCCCGCTCCCGGCCGGCCGGCCGGCCCGCGCCGCGTCGGCGTCCCGGGTACCCGGCTCGGAAGCCGGACCGGAGGATCTGGCGCCGCCCTTCGCGTCGGCCGTCGCGCCCGGCGCGCCGGGCTGCGACAGCACGACGGTCGCGGCGTCCGGGGCGGTCAGGGCCACGAGGGGCTGGCGGTCCCGGCCGGGGGCCACGTCCACCGCGACGCTCTGCTGCGACTCGGACGCGCGCCCGTCCGCGCCGGTCATGCGCAGGCGGAGCGTGCTGGCGCCCGTCGGCAGGGCCGGCGGCACGATCGCGAACTGACCGTTGGAATCGGCCTTCGCCCGGGCCACGGGCTTGCCGTCGACCAGCATCTCGATCGCGGCGTCCGGCGCGCCGCGGCCGGCCACCACGGCGTCGCCGTTCGGCTCGACGCGGACGATGTCGAAGCGCGGCGCCTCAGCCGCATCCGGCAGGCGCGCGTCCTGGCCCGGACCGGCCTGCTGCGCCCCGGCGGTGCCGGCCTGCGGCGCCCCGGGGGTGCCGGCGCGGGGGGCCTGCGGGAGCGCCGCCACGGGGCCCTCCCCCGGCGCCGGGCTCGCCCGGCCCGGCTTGTCGTCGCGGAAGTCGATCGTCGGGTCGGCGCGGCCGGCCAGGGCGCCCGGATCGGCGAGGCTGCGCAGGCTGCCGCTCGGCGCCGACGACGCGGACGGCTCGGGACCACCGCGGCCGGTGAGCCGCCGCAAGGAGTCGCCGCCGAACAGCGCCAGCACGAGTCCCAGTCCGCCGAGAAGGCCGGCCAGCGCCAGGGCGAGACTGCGCCGCACCTGTCTCGACATCGCCACGAAGGCCTCCCCTCATCCTGCCGCCGCCCGGCGGGCGGCCGTCCGCCCGCGCGAAAAGCCGTCGACGGCGCCGCCCATAATACCGTACATGGTCCCCACACCAAGCCGTCCTGCCGCCCAGGCGGGTGAATCCCACGCGAATTCAGCAGTTTGGCACGTGGAGTGCTGGGCGCGGGGCGCGATCTGGACGGCTCGCAACGGACGCGCGAGGAGGACGCCGGATGGCTCCGGTGAGGACAGTCTGTGTCTATTGCGGCTCCGGCTTCGGCCGCGACCCGGCCTTCCGCGAGGCCGCCGAGATCCTCGGGACCGCGGTCGCGCAGGCCGGGATGGGCCTCGTCTACGGCGGCGGCGATGTCGGGCTGATGGGCACGGTGGCGCGGGCGGCGCTCGCCGCCGGCGGCCACGTCACCGGCATCATCCCGGACTTCCTCCAGGCGCGCGAGCACATGCTGGCGGACATCCAGGAGACCGTGGTGGTCTCCGACATGCACACCCGCAAGCGCCTGATGTTCGAGCGCTCGGACGCGTTCGTGACCCTGCCGGGCGGCATCGGCACCCTGGAGGAGCTGGTCGAGCAGCTGACCTGGGCGCAGCTCGGGCGCCACCGGAAGCCGGTGGTGCTGGTCTCGGTGGCGGAGTTCTGGGCGCCGCTGCTGGCCCTGTTCGAGCACATGCGCGGCCACGGCTTCATCCGCGAGGGCCTGGACCTGAGCTACCTCGTCGCGCGCGAGGCGGCCGAGGTGGTGCCGATGCTCCGCGCGGCCGGCCACGAGCCGGACCCCCAGGCCGAGAGCATCGTCCAGCAGCGCATGTAGGTGCGCGCGCCGCGCGGCGATGAGGATCACGAGGATGCGTGCGTCGATGCGTGCTTCACTGCTCGCGGCCCTGCCGCTCGCCGGCCTCGCCTCCGCGGCGGCGGCCGGCCCGTCGCCGGTCCTGCAGACCCTGGACTACGCCAACACCCGCTACTCGGCCCTCGACCAGATCGACGCCGGCAATGTCGGGCGCCTGAAGGTCGCCTGGACCTTCTCCACCGGCGTCCTGCGCGGCCACGAGGGTGCGCCGATCGTGGTCGGACACCTGATGTTCGTGCACACGCCGTTCCCCAACGTGGTCTACGGCCTCGACCTCGACCGGGGCGGGAGGATCCTGTGGCGCTACGCACCGCGGCAGGACGCGAGCGTCATCGCCGTGATGTGCTGCGACACGGTCTCCCGGGGGCTCGCCTACGCGGACGGGCGGTTGTTCCTCCAGCTGGCCGACACCACCGTGGTGGCGCTCGACCCCGAGACCGGCCGGGTGCTGTGGTCGGTGAGGAACGGCGACCCGGGCCGGGGCGAGACCAACACCGCCACGGTCCTGCCGGTGCGCGGCAAGCTCATCGTCGGGCTCGCGGGCGGCGAGTACGGGGCGCGCTGCCACGTGACGGCCTACGACCAGGCGACGGGCCGGCGGCTCTGGCGCGCCTACGCCACCGGGCCGGACGCCGACATGCTGGTCGATCCGGAGAGGACCACCGCGCTCGGGCGCCCGGTCGGCCGCGATTCCTCGCTCAAGAGCTGGGAGGGCGACCAGTGGCGGACCGGCGGCGCCTGCAGCTGGGGCTGGTTCTCCTACGATCCGGACCTGAACCTCGTCTATTACGGCACCGGCAATCCCTCGACCTGGAACCCGAACCAGCGCCCGGGCGACAACCGATGGGCGCAGGCGATCATCGCCCGCGACGCCGATACGGGCATCGCCCGCTGGGTCTACCAGATGACCCCCCACGACCAGTGGGACTACGACGGCGTCAACGAGATGATCCTCACCGAGCAGGTGATCGACGGCCGCGCCCGGAAGGTGCTGACTCATTTCGACCGCAACGGCTTCGGCTACACGCTGGACCGGGCCACCGGCGCGCTGCTGGTGGCGGAGAAGTTCGACCCCACGGTGAACTGGGCCAGCCGGATCAGCGTGGATCCCGCCGCGCCCGATTACGGAAAGCCGGTGGTCGACAAGCGCTACGCCCCCGGCGAGGCCGACGAGGACGAAGCAACCAAAAATATCTGTCCCGGGGCGCTCGGTGCCAAGAACCAGCAGCCGGCCGCCTACTCGGCCAAGACGCGGCTGTTCTACGTGCCGACCAACCACATGTGCATGGATTACGAGGCGTTCCGGGTCACCTACACGCCCGGCCAGCCCTATGTCGGCGCGACGCTCACCCTGCACCCGCCCGAGGGCTCGGACCGGACCGGGGCGTTCATCGCCTGGGACGGCGCGAAGGGCCGGATCGCCTGGACGATCCCGGAGCCGTTCTCGGTCTGGTCGGGGGCGCTCGCCACGGCGGGCAACGTGGTCTTCTACGGCACGCTGGAGGGCTACCTGAAGGCGGTCGATGCCCGGGACGGGCACGAGCTGTACCGGTTCAAGACCCCGTCCGGGATCGTCGGCAACGTCACCACCTACCTGCACGGCGGCAAGCAGTACGTCGCGGTGCTGTCCGGGGTCGGCGGCTGGGCCGGGATCGGCCTGGCGGCCGGGCTGACCGACCCCGCGGACGGTTCGGGGGCGGTGGGGGGCTACGCGGCCCTGTCGCAGTACACGGCGCCGGGCGGGCAGCTCACGGTGTTCGAACTGCCGCAGTGAGCCGCCCCGGCGGCGTCCGCACGCGCCGCCGGGCGATTCGCACGGCATCTCCCCGACCTTCCGAGGCGCTCCCGCGCCGGGTCTGGCTGGACGCATCCCGGGCCACCTCTCCTGTCCCGCATGACCCCGTCACCGGCGCCGGTGGCCGGCCTCGGGCGGGCCTATCCAGATGCGGCCGCGCCGCTCACGGCGATCGATGACCGGTCAGAAGTGCTGTTCGGGCAAATTCAGAAGTAAAAATTCCAATTTCTCAAACATAGCTATAAGAAATAAGCCGCCTCACAGAGTGTTGCTCAGAGGATACGAATCGAAAATGCGTCCGATTTTGAACGAACTATGACGATCTGACCTCGATGATCTTGGATATGGGGCGCGCGACCGGCCGGACGGGGCGGTGTCGGGGAGCGCGTCATGACACGAGGATATGGGGTCTCACTCGCCGCGCTGGCGGTCGTGCTGCTCGGTCCGGGCGCCCAGGCGCAGACGGCCGGCAACGGCGTCGACATCCTGTCGGGTTTCCGGCGGATCTGGATCCCCGGACGGACCTACGACACCGGATCGCCCACGGCGCTCGGGGCGCCCCTCCTGCTGCGCAACATCCAGATCGTCGCCGAGCGGGCGCGGGAGCGGACCGGCGCGCAGGAGATCGCCGCCTATTACGACGACCGCCGCAACCAGAGCTACAGCGTCATCGACGGCCTCGGGCCGCTGACGCGGGCCTATCTGGCGGGATCGGGGGCGACCACCACGATCCCGGCCTTCGACGCGACCACGTCGCGCGTGCAGTACGTTGACCAGGGGACCGGTGCCGGCGTGACGACGTCGCCCCTCGGGAAGGTCGTGCAGCTGGTCAACGCGTTCCGGACCAACGCCTCCACCGGCCCGGCCAAGGACGCCTACAGCTATCCGCGCCCCTGGCGGCAGAGCCTGGACGGCCAGAGCCTCGGCCTCGTCGTGCCGCCCTCCCTTGGGCCGGAGAAGAGCCCGACCCCCGCGACGGATGGCGGCTTCCCGAGCGGCCACACCAACGCCGCCTATCTCTCGGCCCTCGCCCTGGCCTACGCGGTCCCGCAGCGTTTCCAGGAACTGCTCACCCGCGCGAGCGAGCTCGGCGACAACCGGATCGAGGCGGGCATGCACTCGCCCACCGACGTGATCGGCGGCCGCGTGCTGGCGACCTACTTCGCCATCCGGGCACTCAACGATCCCGCGAACGCGGCCCTGCTGGGCGAGGCCTTCGCGCAGGCGCAGAGCTACCTGAGCCAGGCCTGCGGCGGCCCGCTGGAGCGGTGCGCCCACGCGCCCGTGGATCCGGCCACCGACCGGTTCTCCGATTACGCGCGCAACAAGGCCGCCTACACGGCGCGCCTGACCTACGGCCTGCCACCGGTCGGGCCCACGGACCGTCCGCCGGTGGTCCCGGCGGGTGCCGAGGCGCTGCTCGCGACCCGCTTTCCCTACCTCACGGCGGCGCAGCGCCGCGACGTGATCGCGACCACGGAGCTGCCCTCCGGCGGCTTCCTCGACAACGGGCTGGGCTACGACCGCATCAACCTGTTCGCCGCCGCCGACGGCTACGGCGCCTTCAACGGCACGGTCACCGTCACGATGGACGCGGCCCGGGGCGGGTTCTCGGCCTACGACGTCTGGCGCAACGGCATCGGCGGCGCGGGCGGCCTCGTGAAGCTCGGCAGCGGGACGCTGGTCCTGACCGGCGCCAACACCTACGCGGGCGGTACGACGATCGGCGGCGGGACGCTCGTCGGCCATGCCGGCGCCTTCGGCACGGGCGCCATCGTCGACGACGCGGCGCTCGTCGTGGATCAATCGACCGACGGGACGCTGGCCAACGCCGTCTCGGGCTCCGGGACCCTCACCAAGACCGGGGCGGGCACCCTCACGCTCACCGGGCTCAGCACGCTGACGGGCGCCACCGCGGTGCAGGCCGGTCGGCTCGTCGTGAACGGCGGCCTCGCCCACTCGGTCGTGTCGGTGCTGCCGGGGGCCGAGCTCGGCGGCTCGGGCACGCTGGGCGGGATCGTCGCGCTCGCGGGCGCCACGGTGGCGCCGGGCAATTCCATCGGCACGCTCACGGTCGCCGGCAACGTCGGCTTGGCGCCGGGGTCGACCTACCGGGTCGAGGCCGACGCCGCCGGCCGGGCCGACCGGATCGCCGCCACCGGCACCGCCACCCTGTCGGGCGGCACCGTCCAGGTGCGCGCCGCCTCCGGCGCCTACAACCCGCGCACCACCTACACGATCCTCTCCGCCGCCGGCGGCGTCTCCGGCCGGTTCGCCGGCGTGACCGCGAACCTCGCCTTCCTCACCCCGGGCCTGCGCTACCGGACCGACGCGGTCGACCTGACGCTCACCCGCAACGACGTGCCCTTCGCCGCCAGCGCTACCTCGCGCAACGGCGCGGCCGCCGCCAACGCGATCCAGGCGATCGGCGCCGGCCGGCTCTACGACGCGGCGGTCGCCTTCACGGCCAACGAGGCCGGCAGCGGCTTCCGGGCGCTGGCCGGCGACATCCACGCCGGCACCGTGTCCACCGCCTACGAGACCGCCTTCTTCGTGCGCGAGGCGGTGCTCGACCGCCTGCGCTGGGGCGATCCCGGTGCCGGGCTCGACGCCGGCGCCCTGCCGGCCGCCGACGCGGCCGACCGGCCCGGCCGGGCCCCGGTGGTGGCGACTGTGCCGGTGCGCACCCTCGACCCGCAGGTGTTCGGGCTCTGGGGCCAGGGCCTCGGCGCCCTCGGCACGGCCGATGGCGGCGGCAACGCGTTCGACCTCGACCGGCAGATCGCCGGCTTCGCGGCCGGCGCGGACGTGCGGCTCCCCAGCGGGCTGCGCTTCGGCGCGGTCGGGGGCTACACGGAGGCCTTCCTCGACAGCGCCGGCCGGGCGGGCGGCGCAAGCCGGGCGGAGAGCGCGACGCTCAGGAGCGGGTTCGGCGGCCTGTACGGCGGCTACGAGCTCGGCCCGCTGTCGCTGCGGCTCGGCGCGCTCTACGCCGACACGGACGCGCGCACCCGCCGCGCGGTGCAGTACGGCCTGGCCGACACGCTGAGCGGGCACGGCGGCGGCTCCACGGTGCAGGGCTTCGGCGAGATCGGCTGGAGGATCGCGCTGGGCACGCCGGCGGCGCGCTTCGTCGAGCCGTTCGCGGGCGGGGCCTATGTCGGCATCCGGCGCGGCGCCTTCGCGGAGGCCGGGGGCGCGGCGGCGCTGGCGAGCTTCGCGCGGGACTACGACCTCGGCGCGGCGACGGTGGGCGTGCGGGCGCAGGCGCGCCTGGACCTGGGCCTCGGCCTGCCGGTGACGCTGCGCGGTCTCGTCGGCTACCGGCGCGCGTTCGGCGACGTCGTGCCGACGGCTCTGCTGGCCTTCGGGGCGGGCGGCCCGGCCTTCCTGAGCGCGGGCGTGCCGATCGCCCGGGACGCGCTGGTGGCGCAGGTGGGCCTGGACCTGGCGGTGGCGCCGGACGCGAGCCTGGGCGTGGCCTACACGGGCCAGACCGGAGCCCGCGCCCAGGACCAGGCCGTGACGGGCCGCTTCACCCTCCGGTTCTAGCGCGCGACGCCTGCGCGCCGACGAAGTCCACGAAGGCGCGCAGCGGCGCCGGCAGGTGCCGCCGGCCGGGATAGTACAGGAACGGGCCGGAGAAGACCTGCCACCAGGGCTCCAGCACCGGCTCCAGGGCGCCGCTGTCGAGATGCGGCCGCAGCCAGTCCTCGAACAGGTGGACGATCCCGGTGCCGGCGACCGCCGCCTCGACCGCGAGGTCACTGGCGGCGACCCGCACGATCAGCGGGCCGGACGGGTCCACCCGGACGATGGTGCCGTCGCGCTCGAACTCCCACGGCGCCGTCAGGGCGCCGCTGGGGAAGCGCCCGAGCAGGCAGGCGTGCTCCAGGAGATCCCGCGGATGGTCCGGCCGGCCGCGCTTCTCGAGATAGGCCGGGGCCGCCGCGGTGGCGAAGCGCTGCCGCCGCGGGCCGATCGGCACGGCGATCATGTCCTGCTCCAGCCGCTCGTCGTAGCGGATGCCGGCGTCGCAGCCCGCCGCCAGCACGTCCACGAACCCGTCCTCGACCACCACTTCCAGGCGGATCTCCGGGTAGGCCGCCAGGAAGGGCGGCACGAGGGCCGGCAGCACCAGCCGGGCAGCGCTCAGCGGCACGTTGAGCCGGAGCGTGCCCGCGGGACGGTCGCGGAACCCGTTCACCACGTCGAGGGCGGATTCCACCTCGGCGAGCGCCGGCCCGAGCCGCTCCAGCAGGCGGGCCCCCGCCTCGGTCGGCGCGACGCTGCGGGTGGTGCGGTTCAGGAGGCGTACGCCGAGCCCCGCCTCCAGCCGGCGCACCGCCTCGCTGAGGCTCGACGCGCTCCCGCCGCTCGCCCGGGCGCCGTCGCGAAAACCGCCGGCCCGCGCCACGGTCACGAAGGCGGCGAGGTCCGTGAGATCCTGGGACATCGTTCGGGAATCCGCACAGGCCGTGCCGATTGTCACGGCTTATCGACGCAAAAACGGGCGTCTACATCCGGGCCACCAACAGGAGATTTGCCATGACCGATCTCGCGCAGGCCGAGACCTTCCAACTCGGCGACCGCACCGTGAAGCGCCTGGGCTACGGGGCCATGCAGCTCGCCGGGCCGGGCGTGTTCGGGCCGCCCAAGGACCGCGCGGCCGCGGTCGCGGTGCTGCGCGCGGCCGTGGCGGCGGGGGTCGACCACATCGACACGAGCGACTTCTACGGGCCGCACGTCACCAACCAGATCATCCGCGAGGCGCTGCACCCCTATCCGGACGGGCTCGTGATCGTCACCAAGGTCGGCGCCGAGCGCGGGGCCGACGCCTCGTGGAACCCGGCCTTCTCGGCCGAGGACCTCACCCGGGCGGTCCACGACAACCTGCGCAACCTCGGCGTCGACGCCCTCGACGTGGTCAACCTGCGCCTGATGTTCGACGTCCACGGCCCCGCGGAAGGCTCGATCGAGGCGCCGCTGACGGTGCTGGCGGATCTCCAGCGCCAGGGGCTGATCCGCCGGATCGGCCTGAGCAACGCGACGCCCCGGCAGGTCGCGGACGGGCGGCGGATCACCGACATCGTCTGCGTGCAGAACCAGTACAATCTCGCCCATCGGGGCGACGACGCCTTCGTCGACGATCTGGCGGCGGCCGGGATCGCCTACGTGCCGTTCTTCCCCCTGGGCGGGTTCAGCCCGCTGCAGTCGGACACCCTGTCGGCGGTGGCGGCCGGGCTGGGCGCGACGCCCATGCAGGTGGCGCTGGCGTGGCTGCTGCGCCGGTCGCCCAACATCCTGCTGATCCCGGGGACGTCGTCCCTCGGCCACCTCCGCGAGAACCTCGCGGCGGCCACGCTCGCGCTCCCGGATGAGGCGATGGCGGCGCTGGATCGGATCGGGGCGGCGTGAACGGTTTCCGTCCGGACGCTTCGGTTGGAGGCTCCCTCACCGTCACCACGAGCGCAGCGACGTGACCCAGGGCAGCGCGACGACGGTCGGCGTCGCGCCGTCTGGATCGCTTCGCTCCGCTCGCAAGGACGGCGGTGCGGAAAGGAGCGACCCGAGGCCTACTTCGCCGTCATGCCGGCCACCATCGGGCAGCCGCCCTCGCTCATCGGGCGGAAGGCCTGCTCGGCCGGGATCGTCTCCAGCACCTTGTAGAGATCCCACGCGCCCTTCGACTCGGACGGCGCCTTGGCCTCGAACAGGTACATCGGGTGGATCTTGCGCCCGTCCGGCCGGATCGTGCCCTTGCCGAACAGCGGGTCGTCGGTCGGCATCTCCTTCATCTTGGCGACCACGGCGGCGCCGTCCTTGGCCGAGTGCAGGGCCGCCACCGCCTTCAGGTAGTGCAGCGTGCTGGCGTAGACGCCCGCCTGGTACGAGGTCGGCTTCTTGCCGGGCATGCGCTTCTCGAACCGCTCCGCGAAGGCCCGGGTGCCGTCGTTGAGGTCCCAGTAGAACGAGGCGGTGAAGGCGAGGCCCTGCGCCACGTCCAGGCCCAGCGAGTGGATGTCGGTGATGGCGATCAGCAGGGCGGCGAGCGTCTGGCCGCCCTGGCGGATGCCGAACTCGTGCGCCTGCTTGATGGCGTTGGCGGCGTCGAGCCCGGCATCGGCGAGCCCGATCACCTGCGCGCCCGAGGCCTGGGCCTGGAGCAGGAACGAGGAGAAGTCCGGGTTCGGGAACGGCGTGCGCACGCCGCCGACGACCTTGCCGCCGTTCTTCTCCACCACCGCCTTGGTGTCGCGCTCCAGGGCGAGGCCGAAGGCGTAGTCGGCGGTGATGAAGTACCAGGACTTGCCGCCACGCTTGAGGATGGCCTTGCCGGTGCCGTTGGCCAGCGCCGCGGTGTCGTAGGTCCAGTGCACGGTGTTGGGCGTGCAGGCCGGGCCGGTGAGGTCGGCGGTGCCGCCGCCCGAGTTGATGAACGCCTTGTTCTTCTCCTTGGTGATCTGCGCGATGGCGAGCGCCACCGAGGAGGTCGGCACGTCGAACACCGCGTCGACGCCGTCGCGGTCGTACCATTGCCGGGTGATCGAGGCGCCGACATCGGGCTTGTTCTGGTGGTCGGCGGCGACGACCTCGACCTTCAGCCCGTGTTCCTCCGGCTTGAAGTCCTCGACCGCCATGCGGGCGGCCACCACCGAGCCCTCGCCGGTGGAGTCGAAGTAGACGCCGGAGCGGTCGTTCAGCACGCCGATCTTCACCGGCACGAGGTCGGCCGCGAGCGCCGCGCCGGCGCCGAGCGCGCACAAGCTCCCGAGCAGCGCCGCGGCGCGGTGGCGGAGCGTCATGTCTCTCTCCCTGTCGTGTCCACCCGGCGGCGTTGATCGCCGCTCGGAATGTTTCCGAAGGCAGAGTATCCGCGGCGGTCCGCGGCTGGAACGGGTGCGCGTGAGGATGCCGGCGATCCGTCAGGGGCAGCCCTCGCGAGGTGCTGCCCCCGTCTTTGCGAGCGGAGCGAAGCAATCCAGCAGCACCACGCTCGCCGAGGTCGCGCTGCCCTGGGTCGCTTCGCTGCGCTCGCGATGACGGGGAGCGGCGGCGATCGGCCTCTCAACCGCCCCGCGGCGTCAATCCAAACATCGCCCGCGCCTGATCGGGCGTGGCCGGCTCCCGGTCGATGTGGGCCAGCAGGCTCACCGCCTTCTCCACCAGGGCGGCGTTGCTCGGCGCGAGCGTGCCTCGGGACAGGTACAGGTTGTCCTCCAGCCCGACGCGGACGTTGCCGCCCATGCCGGCGGCGACCGCGAGGATCGGGAACTCCTCCCGGCCGATGCCGAAGGCTGACCAGACCGCGTCCTCCGGCAGTCGGGCGCGCATCGCCACGAGGGCCTCCGGCGTCGCGGGCGCCCCCCAGGGGATGCCGAGGCAGATCTGGAACAGCGGCGGGCGCGCCAGATGCCCCTCGGCGATCAGGTGCCGGGCCAGCTCGATCTGGCCGAGATCGAACACCTCGATCTCGGGCTTCACGCCCGCGTCGCGGATGTGGCCCGCCATCGCCCGCAGGTGGCCGGGGGTGTTGAGGAACAGGTGCTCGCCGAAATTCATCGTGGCGATGTCGAGGGTGCAGATCTCCGGCCGCAGCGCCCCGACATGCCGGGTGCGGGCCTCCGGTCCCACGAAGGTCGTGCCCGGGCCGGCGACCGACGGGTTGGGGTCGCCCGGCACGAACCGGCCTCCCGCCCCCGTGGTCAGGTTGAGGATCACGGCGTCGTTCTTCTCGCGGATCCGCTCCACCACCTCGCGGTAATGGGCGAGCTCCATGCTCGGCGCGGCCGTCTCGGGGTCGCGGACGTGGATGTGGACCACGGCCGCCCCGGCGGCGGCGGCCTCGAGGGCTGACTGCGCGATGGCCTCCGGGCTCACCGGCACGGCCGGGTTCTTCCGCGGCGTGTCGAAGGAGCCCGTGAGGGCGCAGGTGATGACGGTCGTGCTCGCCATGTTTGTGCTCCCCGAGCGTCAGATCGCTCCGCCGTCGACCGTGATGGTCTCGCCGGTGATGTAGGCCGCGCCCGCGCCCAGGAAGAAGATCGTCTCGGCGATGTCCTCCGGGCGGGCCATGCGGCCGAGCATCGTGCGCCCCACGGTCGAGGCCTTGCGCTCCTCCGACCAGGGCTCGGTCCAGGGCGTGGCGACGAGGCCGGGCGCCACCGCGTTGACGCGCACGTCCGGCGCCAGCGCCCGGGCGAGGCTGCGGGTCAGGTTGATCAGTCCGGCCTTGCTCGCCGAGTAGGCGACCGACGAGCCGCGCCGCCCGAGGCCGGCCACCGACGCGGTGTTGACGATGGCGCCGCGGCTCGCCTTGAGGGTCGCGGCCGCGGCCTTCGCGCAGCGGAACGGCCCGAGCAGGTTGGTCGCCAGGATCGTGGCCCAGAAATCCTCGGTCATCGCGTCGAGGTCCTCGAAGGCGATGGGCGTGGTCGTGCCCGACGTGCCGGCATTGTTGACGAGCACGTCGAGGCCACCGAGCCGGTCGATGCCGGCCGCCACCATCGCCTCGGCCTCGCCCGCCCGCGACACGTCGCCGGGCAGCGCGATCACCGAGAATCCGGCGCCGGCGAGCCGGGCGGCCTCTTCGGGGCCGCGGGGATCGTCCGGCAGGTGGTTCAGCGCCACGGTGGCGCCGTTGCGGGCGAAGATCGCGACGGTCGCGAGCCCGATCCCCGACGAGGCTCCGGTGACGAGGACGCGCCGTCCGGACAGGTCCGCTCCGATCATGATCCCTCCATCCGGCCGATCCCGGCCATCGCCGCCTTGAGCGCCAGGAGCTTGCGGTCGCGTTCGCGGAACAGCTCTTCCGGCGGCCGCCCGCCCCAGTCGAAATAGCCCTTGCCGGCCATCACCCCGGTCCGGCCCTCGGCGCAGAGGGCGTCGAGGGTCTCGGAGCGGGTGCGAGGCGGCGGCGGCGCGTAGCTGCCGTTGGCGAGCGCCCGCTGCGTCAGCTCCAGGCCGGTGAAGTCCGCCTTGGCGAGGTGGCCGAGGATCGGGATGCGCAAGGCGAGCCCGTGGATGATCGCGTCGTCGATGTCCTTCGGCGCGGCGACGTCCTCGTCGAGGAGCCGGAACACCTCGGCGCTGATCGCCTGCTGGATGCGGTTGGCGACGTAGCCCGGGATGAAGCGCTTCAGCACGATCGGGACCTGGCCCAGGCCGCGCACGAACTCGGCCATGGCGGCGACGACCGCCGGGTCCGTGCCGGGCCCCGGCACCACGTCGACGAGGTCGACGATGTAGGGCGGCGTGTACCAGTGCAGGATCAGCGCCCGCGCCTGCCGGGCTTCCGGGATCAGCGGGAAGACGTCGAGGTAGCTGGTGTTGCTGGCGAGGATCGCGTCGGCCGGGCAGAGCCGGTCCAGCTCGGAGAAGAGCGCGCGCTTGGCCTCCGGGTTCTCGGTGATCGCCTCGATCACGAGGCCGGCGCCCGAGACCGCCGCGTCGAGCGCCGCCTCGACCCGGACGGCCCGGGCGAGCCGCGCGGCATCCCAGCCCTCCGGGGCGGCGCCGGCCTCCCGCAGGGTCGCGAGGGCGGATTCCATCAGGCCGGGGATCCGCGCCCGGGTCTCGGGCCGCGTGTCGGTGATCCGCACGCCGTGGCCGGCGAGCGCCAGCACCAGGGCGATGCCGTGCCCCATCACGCCGCCGCCGACGATCGCGATCTCGCCCATGCCGCACGCTCCTGTCCCTGCCCCGGGCTCCTCTCGCGGGAATCCTCGGGTCGTCCGTCCGGCCTCAGCCGCCGCGCTGGTCCCGGCGCATCATGAAGGCCAGCTTCTCGAACAGGCTGACATCCTGCTCGTTCTTCAGGAGCGCCCCGTGCAGCGGCGGGATCAGCTTGCGGCCGTCCTGCTCGCGCAGGGTCTCGGGGGTGATGTCCTCGGAGACGAGGAGCTTCAGCCAGTCGAGCAGCTCCGAGGTCGAGGGCTTCTTCTTGAGGCCCGGGACCTCGCGCATCGCCAGGAAGGTCCGCAGGGCCTCCTCGACGAGGCGGTGCTTGATGCCCGGATAGTGGACGTCGACGATGCGCTGCAGCGTCTCGGAATCGGGGAACTTGATGTAGTGGAAGAAGCAGCGGCGCAGGAACGCGTCCGGCAACTCCTTCTCGTTGTTCGACGTGATGATCACGATCGGCCGGCGCACGGCCTTCACGGTCTCGCCGGTCTCGTAGACGTGGAACTCCATCCGGTCGAGTTCGGTCAGCAGGTCGTTGGGGAACTCGATATCGGCCTTGTCGATCTCGTCGATGAGCAGGACCGGGCGCTCGGGCGCGGTGAACGCCTCCCAGAGCTTGCCGCGCCGGATGTAGTTGGAGATGTCCGAGACCCGAGGGTCGCCGAGCTGGGAGTCGCGCAGGCGCGAGACCGCGTCGTACTCGTAGAGCCCCTGCTGCGCCTTGGTGGTCGACTTGATGTTCCAGACGATCAGCGGCGCGCCCAAGCCCTTGGCGATCTCTTCGGCCAGCACGGTCTTGCCGGTCCCGGGCTCGCCCTTCACGAGGAGCGGCCGCTCCAGGACCACGGCGGCGTTGACCGCCGCGGTGAGGTCGGGGGTCGCGACGTAGGTCTCGGTTCCGGAAAAGCGCATCGCGGTCTCGGAGAGAGGGGCTCGGGCCAAGGGGTAGCGCGCCGCGCCGCCGGGCCGCAAGCGCCGTCCCCGTCCGGCCGTCCCAGTCGGTGCCGGCTGATGCGCCCGCCCGATGGTCCACGCCGTCATCACGAGCGAAGCGAAGTGACCCAGAGCAGCGGGACGTTCGGAGGCGGGGCGCTACCCTGGATTGCTTCGCTTCGCTCGCAAGGACGGTGGCGCCGCGAGCGATCTCAGCCCTTCTCGTGCCAGACGCAGTTCCGGGCGAGGATCTCGAGGTTGACGTCCGACTTCTGCGGCTGCGGCAGGGTCTTGCCGTCCATGGCCAGGTCGATCTTGATCTCGACCTGGCCCTTCGCCTCGTTGGAGCGGCGGGAGAAGTAGCAGTACTGCTGGTAGGGCTGCTCGGCGCTGTCCTTGAAGTTCCAGCCGGTCACGATCTGCCCGTCGAGGTAGGGCACCTGCTTGAACACCGTGAAGGTCGTGTTCACCGCGGCCTTGGAGGCCGGGGCGGCGTCGTTGCCGAGCTGCGCCTTGGTGGGCGTCGGCGTCGCCGGCGCCTTGGGCAGGCCCTCGAGCTTGAGGGTGTTGTCGGTGAGGGTGACTTCGCCCTTGGTCTTCAGGGTCACGTCCGAGAGCGCCGCCTGCATGGCGGCGGCGATCTTCTCGGCGGCGGTGTCGAACTGGTTCAGGGTCGCCCAGCCGTAGGCCGCCGCGCCGACGCCGATGCCCGCGAGGCACGCGAAGGCGCCGAAGCCCAGCGCCCGGAACAGGAAGGCCCGGGCCGCGACGTAGCTCGAATCCGCCCGCAGGCGGGAATTCACCTGCTGGGCGAGGGCGATGTTCTCGGGGGTCCCGCTCGCGACGTAGTTCATGCGCCGGCTCCAGCGGCAGGGAGGGTCGGGCCCGGATGGGTCTGGTTCGGCAGCGCCTGCTGGCCCTGGGCCGGCCGGTTCATCGGGATCACCGCGCCCGACGCGTTGGCGGCGCGCGGCAGGATCGGCTCGGGGTGCGAGCGCAGGGCGTCGGCGATCGCGTCGAGCATGTAGGGGGCCGCCTCCGGGTTCACGGCGGCGCCGAGATCGTCCTCGTCCATGAAGGTCCGGCGGGTCGAGACCGCGCAGAGCGCCAGGATCGTCGACGCGAAGGCGGCGCAGACCGCGGGCAGGAACACGAAGATCCGCAGGAAGGCGTGGACCTGGCTCTCGGTCACGTCGATCGGGTCGACGCCGTAGACCATGGCGGTGAAGGAGTGGAGCTGCGAGCGGTTGACCGCGTTGCGGTAGCCCTGCTCGGCATCGGCCACGCGGCGGTCGGCGGCGCCCGGATCGAGGGCGGCGCGCGCCTTGCGGGCCTCCTCCAGGTCCTTGATCATCCCGGCGCGGTCGGCGGACGCCTTGGCGACGCCCTGCGACAGGGCGGCGACGCGGGGATCGGCCACGCATTTCAGGTTCTGGTACTTCCGGCCCTTGCTGTTGGTGCCGAAGACCCGCTCGCAGCGCTGGGCCGGGAGGCCGGCGAGCTGCTGGGCGTTGTCGGCGGAGCGCTTCTCGATCTGGTCGAGCTCGGCCGTGTACTGCGCCACGCGCTCGTCGGCCGCCTTGATCCGGTCGCCGATCGTGGCGCGGTCGGCCTGGGCGTCCTTCAGGGCGGTCTTGGTCCGGGCCGCCTCCATCAGGCGGGGATGGAACATCATCTCGCCGAGCTGCGACACCGACTTGGTGGTCACGCCCGCCGCGAAGATGATGCCCAGCACGGCGAGGCCGCGCACGAAGTAGGAGCGCTGGGTCCGGGCCAGGATGCCGAGCGGCACGCGGCACAGCTCCACCGCGGCGTAGACCAGCGGCGCCAGCAGCATGAAGTAGAAGGCGTGCCAGTCGCCGTCGCTGTAGACGCCCGCGAACAGCCACGCGCCCCAGAGCGAGGCGCCGATCACCATGAACTCGACGAGGTACGCGATCGCCACGTAGCCCCACTTGATGCGGTAGCCCTTCTCGACGTGGCGCTGGTGCCGCCAGCGGTCCGACTCGAGCTTCCACTCGCGCTTCTCGCGCTCGAGGTCGCGGCTGGGGGGCGCTGCCGGACCGGCAAATATCGATTTGATGGAGATCATCGGCCTCGTCGCATCCATCCGGTCCAGTTCCGGGCCGAGCCCGGCCGAGCTTAACCCCCGGTTAACTCAGGCGTGTATGCGCGCATTGTGCCGATTTTGGGCCGCGTTGCACGCCTTCACCGCATGCCTCCTTTGGATGCCGTCCGCATCCCGCGTGCCGGTGACCGAAATGTCTCACCCGCGCCTGTATCCGGCTTGTGTCGGAACGCACGTCCGCGGGACCGGTCGCCGGCCGAATCCGGTTGCTCCGAGGGCGCCGCCGACCCATGATCGCGCGGCCGTGAGCGGCGCTCCCCACCCCCGAGAGACGAGGTTCGATCCGCCGCCGATGCCAGAGGTCCACGCCGGCTCCTACAAGGAAGCGATCCTGTTTCTCGTCACAGCGGGCATCGTGGTGCCGCTGTTCCACCGCCTGCGGATCTCGCCGGTGCTCGGCTTCATCGGCGCCGGGGCCCTGCTCGGACCCTTCGGCCTCGGCCGGCTGGCCGACACCTATCCCTCCGTGCACCTCTTCACCATCGGCAACCGGGCCGAGATCTCGCACCTCGCCGAGTTCGGCGTGATCTTCCTGATGTTCATGATCGGGATCGAGCTGTCGTGGGAGCGCCTGCGGGTGCTGCGCCGGCTGGTCTTCGGCCTCGGCTCCCTGCAGGTGGGCTGCTCCGCGCTGATCCTCGGGGCGATCCTCTACGGGCTCAACGTGCCGCTCACCGGCGCGGTGATCGTCGGCATCGGCCTCGCGCTGTCGTCGACCGCGGTGGTCCTGCCGGTCCTCGCCGAGCAGAAGCGGCTGAACGCGCCGACCGGGCGCACGAGCTTCGCGGTGCTGCTGTTCCAGGACCTAGCGGTGGCCCCGGCCCTGTTCGCGATCGCGGTGCTCGGCCGCGACGACGGCGGCGACAAGGGCTGGGCCCTCGCCCTGGCGCTGGGCCAAGCGGCGATCGCGCTGGCCCTGATCGTGGTGGCGGGCCGCCTCGCCCTGCGCCCGCTGTTCCAGCTCGTGGCGCGCACGCGCTCCACCGAGCTGTTCATGGCCGCCTGCCTGCTGGTCATCGTCGGCACGGCGCTGACCGCGGCGGCGAGCGGCCTGTCGATGACGCTGGGCGCCTTCGTGGCCGGCCTGCTGCTGGCCGAAACCGAGTACCGCCGGGCCATCGAGGCGACGATCGACCCGTTCAAGGGCCTGCTGCTCGGCGTGTTCTTCGTCTCGGTGGGCATGAACCTCGACCCGGCGCAGCTGATGGCGACGCCGGGGGCGATCATCGGCCTGTCGCTGGCGCTGGTCCTGATCAAGGCCGCCGTGGTGATGATGGCGGCCCCCGTGCTGAAGATCCCCCGGCCGGTGGCGCTGGAGACGGCGCTCCTCCTCGGTCCGGGCGGCGAGTTCGCCTACGTGCTGATCGGCGGCGCCATGGCCACCGGCCTGGTGCCGGAGGAGGTCGGCGCGGCGGCCCTCGTGGTGACCACGGTCACGATGATCATGATCCCGGCGCTCGCCGCCGTCGGCCGCCGGCTCAAGCTGCGGGCGACCGCCAGCGCCCAGGCCACCGCCAAGGCGGAGCCGGTGCCGGAGCGCGTGGGGAACCGGGTGATCGTCGCGGGGTTCGGCCGCGTCGGCCGGCAGGTCGGCGAGATGCTGGAGCGGCACAAGATCCCGTACATCGCCCTCGATTCCGACGCCGCGCGGGTGGCCGAGCAGCGCCGTGCCGGGGCGCCGGTCTATTTCGGCGACAGCGGCAACACCGAGATGCTGCGCCGCTGCGACATCGCCACGGCCCGGGCGCTGGTCGTCACCCTCGACAATCCCCGCGCCGTCGAGGCGGCGGTGGCGGCGGCCCGCGCCGAGCGGCCGGACCTGACCATCGTGGCCCGGGCCCGCGACGCCCGCCACGCCTCCTCGCTCTACGAGCTCGGCGTCGACGACGCGGTCCCGGAGACGATCGAGGCCTCGCTGCAGCTGTCGGAGGCCGTGCTGGTCGATGTCGGCGTGCCGATGGGGCTGGTGATCGCGTCGATCCACGAGCGGCGGGACGAGTACCGCGCCCTGCTGAAGAAGCGCGAGGGCGAGTCGAAGCCGATCTTCCGGGCCCGCCGGACCGTCGGGAAGGCACTCGGCAAGGCCCCGGTCAAGCGGGAGCCCGAGCGCCAGGAGGCGGCCGGCCAGGAGGCCTGAGGGGGCGGCCTAGAGGGGGCGGCCTGAGGGGGCGGCCTGAGGCGGGAGATCCGAGCGGAGGTCCCGGGGGCCCCGCTCAGATCAGGACCGGGTGCGCGTCCTCGTGCTTGGCCCGCCGCGCCGCGCGGCTGCGCGGCGCCGGCTCGAACCCGTCGGCGAAGCTGCACCGGTAGACCAGCTCGTCCGCCGGCCCGAGGCCGGTGACCAGGGGCACCGTCACGGTGTCGCCGGAGAAGCGCCAGCCGCGGGCGCCCTTGTCCCAGTAGAGCCAGACCGTCCCGGGATAGCCCCGCAGGGTGAAGACCGCGGCCTTGCGCGACAGGGCCTGCACCGCCCGCGGGGCGTACATGCCCTTGTCGCGGTAGGCGTCCCGGGTCGCCTCCGGCTGGCGGTCCATGAAGGTGTTGCGCACCAGCTGAATCGTCGCCCCCGGCTTCCCGAGAAACCGCTTGAATTCCGTCAGATTCCGCAGGATGACCGCCATCGCAGGTCTCCTCGCTAGCTCCGTGTCGGCCGCGCTGCCGCGTCCGCACACACTCGATGTCCCGAGTTGAGCGATTCCCATGACCGATTGAGTGACTGGGCGAGGCTTGTCCGGTCACATATCAACAGATTCGACGACTTATGCCCAGGTTATGAGTCCCATCGGGTCGGAGAGACTCGTTTGGGCGCCGGAATCGGCGCTGCCGACGGGGCTGAATCTTGTCGACCATCGGCGAAGACTCGGAAGTCCTTCGGAAAAGTCCTGCCACGCTCGGCGGCGCGCCGACCGATTCGCGCGGGCTTGACCCGGACGCCCGGCTGGCGCGTTCTCCCGGCATGCTGCTGCAGTTCTTCACGGCCCTCCGGGACGCCAAGGTCCCCGTCTCCCTGAAGGAGTACCTGACCCTGCTCGGCGCCCTGGACCGGGGCCTCGCGGAGCACGACGTCGAGGCGTTCTACTTCCTGTCGCGCACCGCGCTCGTGAAGGACGAGGCGCATCTCGACCGGTTCGACCGGGTGTTCGGCACGGTGTTCAAGGGGCTGGAGACCCTGGGCGAGGCGGTCGAGCCCGCCGCGATCCCGGAGGAATGGCTCAGGAAGCTCGCCGAGAAGTACCTGACCGAGGCCGAGAAGGCGGAGCTGAAGGCGCTCGGCTGGGACAAGCTGTTCGAGACCCTGAAGCAGCGCCTCGCCGAGCAGAAGGGGCGCCACCAGGGCGGCTCGAAATGGATCGGGACCGGCGGCACCTCGCCCTTCGGCGCCTACGGCTACAATCCCGAGGGGATCCGCATCGGCCAGGACGGCAACCGCAACTTCCGGGCGGTGAAGGTCTGGGACAAGCGCGAGTTCAAGGACCTCGACGACGACCGCGAGATCGGCGCGCGCAACATGCGCCTGGCGCTGCGGCGCCTGCGCCGCTTCGCCCGGACCGGCGCGGCGGAGGAGCTCGACCTCGACGGCACGATCCGCGCGAGCGCCCGCCAGGGCTACATCGACGTGAAGCTGCGGCCGGAGCGGCGCAACGCCGTGAAGGTGCTGCTGTTCCTGGACGTCGGCGGCTCGATGGACTGGCACATCGAGCAGGCGGAGGCCCTGTTCTCGGCGGCGCGCTCGGAGTTCAAGCACCTCGCGCACTACTACTTCCACAACTGCCCCTACGAGGCGGTCTGGACCGAGAACCGGCGGCGCCACGAGGCCAAGACGCCGCTCCTCGACGTGATCCGCACCTACGGCAGCGACTACCGGCTCGTCTTCGTGGGTGACGCCTCGATGAGCCCCTACGAGATCGCGACGCCCGGCGGCTCCGTGGAGCACTGGAACGAGGAGGCGGGCGCCACCTGGATGCAGCGGCTCCTCGACCATTTCCCGAAGGCGGCGTGGCTGAACCCGGTGCCCGAGACGCACTGGGGCTACACCCAGTCGATCGGCATGATGCAGCGGCTTGTCGCCGGTCGGATGTTCCCCCTCACCCTGGACGGGCTCGACGCCGCGGCGCGGGCGCTGGTGCGATGACAGGTGCCTTTACGGCCTCACAGCGCGACGCGACCGGAGGCGATGCCGTCCTCGCGAGCGCAGCGAAGCGATCCAGCAGCGCCGCATACGCGGACGTCGTGCCACCCTGGGTCGCTTCGCTGCGCTCGCGAGGACGGGCGGGGATCGCGCGACCGAGACGGTTTCCGTCTCAGCCCTGCTGGGACGGCGTCGTCACCACGAGGCCGTCCATCGCCGGCGTGATCTTGATCTGGCAGGAGAGGCGGGAATTCTCGCGGACGTCGCTGGCGAAATCCAGCATGTCCTGCTCCATGTCCTGCGCCTTGCCGACCGTGTCGATCCAGGCGTCGGCCACGTAGACGTGGCAGGTGGCGCAGGCGCAGGCGCCCCCGCACTCCGCGTCGATGCCCGGGACGTTGTTGCGCATAGCCGTCTCCATCACGGTCGCGCCGACGCTGCCTTCGACGGTCCGTTCCGTCCCGGCGTGGTCGACGTAGGTGATCTTGGGCATGCTGGGGGCTCCGGGCTCGCGTCGAGCGCAATCTGTCCGACGGGCGGCGTGCCTGCTTGGCGGCTGGAAACGCGGAATGCAAGCGCGGCATTAGACACCGGTCCCGGATCGATCGCCGCATTGGGCGACACCGTCAGGCGCGCGCCTCCGCGATCTCCGCCAGCGCCCGCGCGACCGCGGCCGCGAGGTCGTCGACCGGCACCGCCCCGGTGCCGGCGCGCAGGCGCGTCTCCGCGGCGTCCGCGAGCGCCCGCACGTGGATCGCCCCGACGCCCGCGGCCGAGCCCTTCAGGGTGTGGGCGAGGTCGGCGCGCTGCGCCCGCGGCAGGGCCGGGTCGGCGAGGCGCGGCAGGATCGACCGGCACTGGCCGGCGAACAGCTCCAGAACCTCACGGGCCAGATCGGCGTCGCCGCCGGTCTGGGCCTCGAGTTCCGCGGGGTCGATGGCCTGCATGCTCGGGCTCCCGGCATCCGGATTCGTCGGGGATTGCGGATCTGATCCACACAATTCACCCCCTGATTCGCCGGGTGGGGATCGCGCCCGACCCCTCCCCTGCGGCAGGATGGTGGAGGCGGCGAGCGACGGGCCCGGTAACCATTCGGTTAACCTTTTCTGGGGCCGGTCGAGGGCTCGGGTATCGGCAGTCGCTGCCCGAGTTTAGTCTTGTAATGGTAAACGGGGCGTTGCGTCTCCGGCTCAAGCCTCTCCAGGCGCCGGTGAACCCGTGTAACGAGGCGTTGTATGGCGACCGAGAAGAAGCTGAAGGACCCGGCCGAGGCCGCGCTCTCTGCGATCGAGCAGGCGCTGAACCTCGACGCCCTGACGCCGAACGGCACCGACGGCCGCGCCGAGCCGCGCCTGCCCGATGTCGGTGACGCCGACCCGCTGCGCGACGGCGGTCTCGACGCCGGCCGGACCATGCCGCCGCGCCTCGACCTCGACCCGCCGCTCGCCTCCGACCTGCCGCCGCCGGGCCTGGACCGCCCCCGCCGCGAGGGCGGCCTCCTGCCCCCCGACCGCTCGCTCGTGGCCAACGACGACCGGCGCAACATCGGCATCCTGCAGCAGACCCTGCGGGTGCGCTCCTCGCCCAAGCCCTACCTGCTCGCCCTCGCGGCCGGCGCCGTCTGGATCGGCGCCCTGGTGCTGGTCGCGTGGTCGAAGTCCGACGGCGACCTGCGCGCCGTCCTGTCGGGCCTCTCGGCCCTCCAGGCGAGCGTCGGCGCCGCGGCCCTGTTCGGTCCGGTGGTGCTGTTCGTGATCGCCGCCATGCTGGCGGTGCGCGCCCAGGAGATGCGCCTCGTCGCCCGCGCGGTCGGCGAGGTCGCAGTGCGCCTGGCCGAGCCCGAGAGCTTCTCCACCGACGCGGTCCTGACCATGTCGCAGACCGTGCGCCGCGAGGTGGCGGCGGTGGGCGACGGCGTCGAGCGGGCGCTCGCCCGGGCCGGCGAGCTGGAGACCCTGGTGCGCGGCGAGATCGCCACCCTGGAGCGGGCCTATTCCGACAACGAGATCCGGATCCGCTCCCTCGTGGACGAGCTGGTGGCCCAGCGCGAGGCGATCGTCACCAACGCCGAGCGGGTGCGCAGCGCCATCACCGGGTCGCACCAGAGCCTGAGCCAGGACCTGGAGGGTGCCTCCGACCGGATCGTCTCCGCGGTGACCGGCGCGGGCGAGCGCGTGACCGGCGCGCTGGAGACCCGCGGCGCCGCGATCACCGCCTCCCTGGGCGAGGCCGGCGACCGGGTGGTCAACCTGATGACCGCCCGCGGCAGCGACCTGATCGACACGCTGGCGGCCACCAGCCAGGAGGTGCGCGGCAGCTTCCAGGAGGTCGGCGAGACCCTGACCCGCAGCTTCGAGGACCGCGCCGGCACGGCGACCGGCGCCTTCCAGGCCGCCGGCACCGCCCTGGCCGAGCGCCTGTCGGAGAATGCCGGCGCCCTCACCCGGACCCTGGAGGAGACCGGCAGCCGCGTGAGCGACGCGCTGGAGCGCCAGGCCGGCACGGTGCGCGAGACCTTCGAGCGCTCCGTGACGGGGCTCGAATCCGCCTTCCTGTCGCGCGGCTCGGAGCTGACCGAGCGCTTCGGCGCGATGGGCGCCGAGATCACCGCCCGCTTCGCCGAGACCGGCTCGGCCCTGACCCAGGACATCGCCGGCCGCGGCCTCGCGCTGCGCGCCGAGATCGAGAGCGCCGGCCTGTCGGTCGCCGAGACGATCGAGGGCCGCGGGCGCGACGCCCAGGCCGCCCTGGCGCTCGCCGCCAGCGGCGCCGGCGAGACCCTGGCGGCCCGCGCGGGCGCCGTGCGCGACGACCTCGTCGGCACCGCCGAGCGGATCGCCGAGGCCCTGTCGGAGCGCGGCGGCGCCCTCGCCGAGCGGATGGACGGCATCGCGGCGCGCCTCGACGAGACCGTGACGGTCCGGGCCGCGGACCTGGAGCACCGGGTCGCGGCGGCGGCCGAGCAGGCCGGCGGCAGCATCGCGCACCGGACCGAGACGGTCGCGGCCAACCTCGAGGCCGCCTTCGCGGCCCTGGGCCGGGGCTTCGAGACGGGGGCCTCCTCCGCGGTCCAGTCGCTGCGGGGCACCGTCGAGGGCCTGTCGGGCGAGATCGACGGCCGCACCGCCGAGGCGGTCGCGGCGCTCCGGCGCGGGGCCGAGGCGGCCACCGATGCCCTGCGCGGCACGGCCGAGGACGCCACCGGCGCGGTCGAGGCCCGGACCCTCGAGGCCGTGCGGGTGTTCGAGCGCCGGGTCGCGGATTCCGCCGCCGCCCTGTCGGCGCGGACCGAGGAGGCGGCCGCCGCGCTGCGGGCCGCCGCCGATCAGGCGAGCCAAGCCGCCGAGACGCAGACGCGGGACGCCGCCGCCCGGCTCGCCGCGGCCCTGGACACCCTGCGCAACGCCTCCGGCGAGGTCACCGGCGCGGTCGAGGCCGAGACCGCGATCCTCACCGCCCGGTTCCGCGACGCCGCCGACCGGGCCGGCACCGAGCTCGGCGCCCGCGGCACGGACGCCGTCGCGGCGGTCCGCGCCGCCCTGGACGATCTCAACCGCGAGCTCGCCGCCCGGACCGGCGACGCCACCGGCAGCCTCGCCGAGGCCGCCCGCGCGATCTCGGCCGACCTCGCCGCCCGGATCGGCGAGATGGAGGCGGCCTTCGGCGAGCACGGCCGGAGCGTCGCCGAGCTGCTCGCCGGCCACGCCGACGAGACCCAGGCCCGGATCAGCGGCACCGGCCGCGACATCGTGCTCGCCGTGGCGAGCCAGGGCGCCCGCATCGCCGACACCCTCAGCCAGACCGGCGCGAGCTTCGCCGAGACCGCCGACGGCCGGGTCCGGGCGATCGACGAGACGCTGGGCAACCGCCTCGCCGCCCTGCAGGAGACCATCGCCCGCGGCGACATCCTGGCCGACCGAATCAACCGCGACACCGCCGCGCTGGGCGAGACTGTCGGCGCCCGGCTGGAGGAGATGGACCGCCTCCTCACCGGCAAGGGCGAGGCCGTCGCCGAGACGATCGCCACCCGGGCCCGCGAGGCCGGCAGCCTGATCGAGACCCATCTCGGCGGCCTGGAGACGCGCTCGGCCGAGCGGGCCGCCGCCATCGCGGCCGCCGTGGCGGCGCTGGTCGGCCAGATCGACGACCATCTCGGCAGCCGCGCGAACGCCGTGGACGACGCGCTGCGCGCCCGGACCGACGAGATGGCCCGCGTCATGGCCGAGGGCCATCGCGGTCTGATGGAGATGCTGGAGGGCCGCACCTCCGGGCTCGGCCAGGACATCGCCCGCCACACGGGCGAGATCGCCCGGCGGATCGAGGAGAGCGCCGGCCATTTCGACACCGGCGTCATCGGCCGCCTGCAGGCGATCGCCGAGACCCTGGACCAGCGCGCCCGCCTCGTGGACGAGAGCTTCGGCGTCCAGGCCTTCGAGGCGATCCGCCTGATCGAGGCGCGCACCCGCGCGGTGGACGAGGAGCTGGCCGGCCGGACCCGCGACCTCGTGGCGATGATCGCCGACCGGACCGGCGGCCTCGACGGCGCCATGGCCGAGCGCGTCCGCGCCCTCACCGGCACCATCGAGGAGGCCACCCGCGGCCTCGAGGCCGCGCTGGCGAACCGCGCGGATTCGATGATCCGCCTGGTGGACGAGCGCACCGAGAACGCCGACGCGGCGCTGGCCGCCCGCACCGAGGCCGTGCACGCGGCCTTCGCGGAGCGCGCCGACCTCATCGGCCGCCTGATCGACGAGCGCATCGCCGCCATGTCGGGCGAGCTCGACGAGAAGGGCCGCGCCGTGTTCGGGGCGATCGGCGGCCGGATCACCGAGCTCGCCCGCCTGCTCGACCGCGGCGGCACCTCGCTGGCCGAACTCATCGACCAGCGCGGCGAGAGCGTGCTCGCCAAGCTCCAGCAGACCATCGCGGACGCCGAGCGGATGCTCGATGCCGGCGAGGGCCGCCTGGGCCACACCCTGTCGAGCCGCACGGCCGACATCAGCGGCCTCCTCGACGAGGGCGTCCGCTCGGTCCACACCCTGCTGGACGACCGGACCAACCAGATCCGCGTCCTGCTGGACGACCATGCCGGCACCCTGGCCGCCACCCTGGACGGCCGGATGGGCCCGATCCACGAGGCGCTGGACGGCCGCGGGCAGGCGATGGTCGCCGCCCTGGAGGGCGCGTTCGGCTCCGCCACCGGCGCCCTCGACGACCGCACCCGCCAGCTCGGCAGCCTGTTCGACGAGCGGCTGGGCCACCTCGAGAGCTTGGTCGACGGCCGCGGCACCCGCCTCGCCGACACCCTCACCGCCCGGGCCCAGGCCCTGCGCACCCTGTTCGAGGAGGCTCAGTCGGCCCTCGACGGCGTGGTCGAGGGCGGCGGCGGCCGCTTCGCCGCCGCGGTCGACGCCCGCATTCAGTCCCTCCGCGCGGTGCTGGAGGAGGCGCCCGCCGCCGTCTCCGCGCTGGTGGAGACCCGCGAGCGCCAGCTCGCCGCCACCCTCGACGCCCGCACGCAGCGCCTCCACACCCTGTTCGAGGAGGCCCAGGCCGGCCTGCGCGACCTCGTGGACGGGCGCGGCCAGGAGGTCGCCGACGCCATCGCGGCCCGGACCGAGGGCCTGCGCACGACCCTCGACGCGGCGCCCGCCCAGATGGCGGATCTGCTGGACACCCGCCTGTCCGACCTTCAGGGCCTGTTCGAGCGGGCGCAGGGCGAGATCGACCGCCTCGTGGACACCCGCGGCCGCCAGATCGCCGGCACGATCGAGCACCGCACCCAGGCGCTCCAGACCACGATCGAGGGCGTGAACCCGGCGATCGCCGGCCTGCTCGAGGAGCGCGAGAACCGCCTCGCCGAGACCCTCAAGGAGCGGACGGGCGAGCTGCAGACTCTGTTCGACCGGGTGCAGAACCGCCTCGGCGCCCTTGTCGAGGGCACCGGCCGCGACGTGTCCGAGCGGGTCGACGCGCGCGTCGAGACCCTGCGGGCGACCTTCGAGCAGGCGCGCGCCGCGATCGAGGGCCTGCTGGAGGACCGCGGCCAGGCCCTGGTGGCGGCCGCCGAGGGCCGGACCGGCGCCCTGGTGGAGGTGTTCGACGCCCGCCTGCGCGCCCTCGACGGTGCCGTCGAGGGCCGGACCGGCGCCCTGGTCGAGACCTTCGACGCCCGCCTGCGCGCCCTGGACGGCGCCGTCGAGGGCCGGACCGGCGCCCTGGTCGAGACCTTCGACGCCCGGCTGCGGGAGCTGGACGGCGTGGTCGAGGGCCGCACCGCGGCCCTGGCGCAGGCCGTCGAGGCGCAGAGCGAGGCCCTGGCCCGCGGCGTCGACGCCCGCGCCGACGCCTTCACGCAGCGCATCGACAGCCGCATGCGGCTGTTCGCGACCCTGGTGGCGCAGCGCGCCGACACCCTGGCCACCGCCTTCGACGACCGCCACGAGGCCTTCGCGGGCCTCATGGACGAGCGCACGGCGTCCCTGGTCGCCGCCCTCGACGAGCGGGCCCGCGCCCATGCCGAGCAGGTCGAGGCCCACAACGCGGCCCTGGCCGAGACGCTCAGCCGCCGCGAGGCCGCGCTCGCCGGCCTGATCGACGCCCGCACCGAGGCCCTCGGGGCCGGGTTCGAGCGCCGCGCCACGGCGCTCGGTGCCCTGGTCGACGCCCGCGGCGAGGCCCTGTCCCGCCGCCTCGCCGAGAGCGCCGAGACCCTGGTGCGCGCCATCGAGGAGCGCGGCGGCGCGCTGCTCGCCAGCGTCGAGGGCAGTGGCCGCGCCGTCGGCGACAGCCTGGAGGGCCATGTCGAGCGCCTGCGCAGCGCCATCGACGGGCCGATGATGGACCTGTCGCGGGCCCTGTCGGACCGGGCCGAGGCGATCGAGCGGACGCTCGCCGAAACCGGAATGCCGCTCGCCGAGAGCCTGCGGGAGCGGACCGAGGAGCTGGCCGTGCAGTCGCGGGCCTCGGCCGAGCTGCTGCGCGCCGCCGTCGAGGACGGCGCGGGCCGCACGCTCTCGGAGCTGTTCGAGACCAACGACCGGATGGGCCGCGAGCTCGGCGCGCTGCTGCAGCGGATCGAGGCCGCCAACACGGCGCTGACCGACCTCGTGGCCGGCGCCGACACCAACCTCGGCGCGATCGAGCAGGGTCTCGCCGGCCGGATCGAGCAGGTCCAGGGGGCGCTGGAGCGCATCGCCGCCGAGACCGGCCGGGCCAGCGCCGGCGTCTCGGCCCAGGTCGAGGCCCTGCGCGGCGCCGCCGACGGGGCGCTCAGCGAGGCCTCGCGCCTCGCCGAGACCCTCGACGGCCGCGGCCGCTCCCTCGGCGAGCAGACCGCCGCGCACGTGGCGGCCCTCGACCGGGCCGCGGCCTCGCTGGCGGCCATCGAGGAGCGCCTGGACTCGGCCCTGTCGGGCCGCGAGACCAAGCTGACCGAGGCTCTGGCCGCGTTCGAGGCCCGGGCCGCCGCCCTGGAGCAGAACGGCACCGCCCTGGCCCAGACCATCGAGCAGACCCTGCGCGCCGCCGAGGAGCGTGCCCGCAGCGTCGGCGAGTCCCTGGCCCAGTCGGCCCAGGGCGCCGGGGCCTCGGTGACGAGCGCCTTCGCCGACCTGAAGGACAGCGCCAGCGCCGAGGGCGAGAAGGCCGCCCAGGGCGTCCGGCAGGTCATCGAGGAGGCGGCCCGCGAGATGCGCAGCGGCTTCCAGGAGGCCCAGGCCAGCTTCGGCGACTCCTTCTCGGCCCTGCGCGAGATGGCGGGCTCGATCCGCGGCGAACTCGACGCGACCCGCGCCGAGCTCGCCAAGGGCGTCCTCGAGCTGCCGCGCGAGACGCAGGACGCAACCGGCGAGATGCGCCGGGTGGTAGCGGACCAGATCAAGGCCCTCAACGAGCTGTCGTCCCTGGTCTCCCGCTCCGGCCGCTCGGTCGACGTCGCCCAGCCGCAGGCGCAGCCCCAGCGCCGGGTCGCGGAGAGCGGCGGCCGCGCCGTCGCGGCGGCGGCGCCCGCCGCGGCCCCGGTCGCACCGGCGATGCCGACGGCGGCCCCCGCGGCTCCGGCCCTGCCGGCGCCCGCGGCGACGCCGCGGCCCGCCGCGGCCAAGATCGAGGCGCCGCGCCCGTCCGCGACCGCCCGCCCGGCGCAGGCCGGCGACAAGCGCGGCTGGCTGTCCGACCTGCTGACCCGCGCCTCGCTGGACGACGACGAGGAGCCGGCGGCCGACGCGCCGGCCGCCGCCCCGGCGCCCGCGCCGGCGGCCCGCCGCCCCGCGGTGGCGGCCGCCGAGACCGGGCGGATCGCCCTCGACACGATCTCGACCGACATCGCCAAGATGATCGAGCACCGGACCGCGGTCGACCTGTGGGAGCGGTACCGCCGGGGCGAGCCGAACCTGTTCGACCCGCGGATCTACACGCCGCAGGGCCGGGCCACCTTCGCGGAGATCCAGCGCCGGTACAGGACCGACGCGGAGTTCCGCCGCAGCGTCGACCGCTACGTCAGCGAGTTCGAGCGCCTGCTCGGCGACGTGGTCAAGAACGACAGCGACGCCAAGCGCACCGACGCCTACCTGACCTCGGAGACCGGCAAGGTCTACACCATGCTGGCCCATGCCAGCGGGCGCTTCGACGGGGCGTAGGACCGATCCCGCCGGGGCCGCTCGCGGCGCCGGCGGGCGCCTGACCGGGGGCGACGAGACCCGTCGCGCCCTCACAGCAGGCCGAGGCCGACCAGCTCGCGCCGCAGGGCCTCGGGCATCTCGGCGAGGTCTCCCGAGGCCTCGGCCCCGAGATCGGCCGGCGCGTCGCTGGCCGTCAGGTAGCGCCAGCCCTGGAACGGCCGGTAGGGCCGGGGCGCCACCGGGACGAGCCGGGGATCGAAGACCAGCCGGCAGCGCGGGATGCCGTCCGCGTCGGTGAGCGGCTCGATCGCGGTGATCGCCTGCCGGCAGGACAGCGTCCCGCGGATCACCCAGTAGATCGAGCCCTGACCGGTGATCTCCCGGTGGCGCTTGGGCAGGGTGCGGGTGACGTGGAACGGCGCCGCTTGCCGGCCGTCCCGGAGCGCCTCCGCGCGGAAGCGGGCCTGCCGGGCCTCGAGATCGGCGATGGTGGCGGGGCCGACGCAGAGCTTGATCAGGTGCAGGGCCACGGATGCGCGTGCTCGGGGGTGCCGGGGGCGCCCCTGATAGCAGGGTCCGCGCCGGCGCGCGCCTGTCGAACTGCGCCGGAGCGCCGGCGCCGGGCCGGACCCGTCAGGCGAAGAGCGCGAGCCGCTGCTCCGGCGTCAGCGCGTCGATCTCGGCGAAGCTCAGGGCCGGCTCCTCCGGCGGCATCGCCGGCTGGGGCGCCGCCGCGACGGTCTCGCCCCAGGTGAGGTCGACCACGTCCGGCGCGATGTCCTCCTCGACGTCCGCCTCGACGTCCGCCTCGAACGCCTCCTCGATCGCGGTGGCGGGCTCCGGCGCGTCCGCGGCGGACGGATCGGCGACGGGAAGGGAGGCGACCTCCGGAGCCGGCTCCGGCTCCGGGGCGGCCTCGAGATCGACCGCCCAGTCCGCTTCCAGATCGGCCTCCGAGCCGGCCTCCAAGCCGGCCTCTAAGTCGGCCGCGGGTGCGGCCTCCGACCCGTCCCCCGGCGCGGCGAGGTCCGGCTCCGGGGCGAATGCCAGCGCGGCCACTCCCCCCGGCTCGGACACGGCGTCCGGCTCGGCCTCTGCCACCGGCTCCGGCGCGGCCGGCGCTTCGGCCGCGACCTCTGTCTCCGGCTCGGCCTCCGGCGCCCGGGCCTCCGCCTGGACCGGCAGGAACACCAGATCCTCGTGCAGCGCCGGGCTGCCGGGGCGGGCCACGAGGGCCGCCACCGTGACGGCCGGCACGTCCATGGCGATGTAGCGGTCGATGTCGCTCTGGTTCAGATCGGCCGGCTCGCCGGCCGGCCGCGCGCCCCGGTGGGGCGGCACCCGGACCGCGTCCTCGCCCCAGATGGCGATCATCGCGGAGACCCGGTCCTCCAGGTAGCGCAGGGTGTAGACGATCCGGGCGGTGCGCTGCGCGGTCAGGTCCTGGAAGGAGCAGGCGGTGTAGATCGCGGTCGCGTGGCGGTCGAGGGCGTCGCAGGCCTGCGCTTCGGCCCCGTGCTCGCGCAGGGTCCAGGCCGCCTCCTGGATCGACTCGGCGGCGCTGAGGATGTCGGAGGTGGCCTGCTCGGTCTCGCGCACGATGGCGTCGAGGGCGAGGGACGCCTGCGTCAGCCGGGTCTCGTCGCCGTTCGGGGTGTTGAGCGCCGCGATCTCGCCCTTGGTCCGGCTGATCGCGTCGGCCATATCGAGGAGATTGCCGCGCAGGTGCCCGAAGGCCTCCTGCCCGCGGTCGGCGGTGACGCTCCGCTCCAGCCGCGCGATCGCCCCGAGCAGCACCTCGGTCTCGGCGCCCCGGTTGCGCCGGGCGTACTCGGCGAGGAACCAGCGGCCGCGCTCGCTGGCGCTGATCGTCGCCTCGATCGCCTCGTACTCGGCCGAAGCGTGCGCGCTCGGGTTGACGGAACCGAACATGGGCCTCTCTGGACGCTGAATGCGGGCGCGGCGGCGGCCCCGATGCGCGCCAATCGCGGCGAATTTGACAGAGGGCCTTTAACGGGCGCTTACGGACGCCGTCCCGGTCCCACCTCCCTGCTCACCCCGCTCGTCGAGACCCGCCTTGCCCCGCCCGTCCGGCCCGGCGCGCCTGTCGCTGCTCTACGCCGTGGTGTTCACCGAGATCGGCATCGCGATGCCGTTCATGCCCCTGTGGCTCGACGCCCTGGGGCTCGATGCCCGGGTGATCGGTCTCCTCCTCGCCCTGCCGATCGCCACGCGGATCGCCGCCACGGCGCCGCTGATGAGCCTCCTCGACCGCGGCCTCGGGCCCCGGCGGCTGATCCTGCTCGGCAGCCTCGCCCTGAGCCTGACCTACGCGCTGATGCCCGCCGCGGCCGGGATCGGGTGGCCGCTGCTGGCCGGGCTGATCGTGCTCAACGCGGTCGCCGGCGCGCCGCTCGTGCCCTGCATCGACTACCTGACGCTCGCGGCCGTGCGCCAAGACGCCCGCCTGACCTACGCGCGGATCCGGATGGCGGGCTCCATCGCGTTCCTGCTGGCGAACCTCGCGGGCGGGCTGCTGCTGACGGCGCTCGGCGGCCGGCTCGCCGTGCCGCTGCTCCTGACCGGCCTCGCCCTCGGCGCGGGTCTGGTGGCGTGGCGCAGCCGCGCGGTGGCGGCCCTGCCGCCGTCGGCGGCGGGCGACGGCCGGACGCGGCTGCCGCGGCGGCTCTGGCTGTGCATCGGCGCGGCGGCCGCGATCCAGGCGAGCCACGGGGCGATCTACGGGTTCGGCAGCATCTACTGGACCGGCCAGGGCATCCCGCCGACCTGGGTCGGCGCGCTCTGGGCGACCGGGGTGCTGGCCGAGATCGCCCTGTTCGCCGGCCTCCCCGCCCTGCCCGCCGCCTGGCGCGGCCCGGTGCGGCTCCTCGGCGCCGGGGCCGTCGCGGCGATCCTGCGGGCGATCGGCATGTACCTCCTCGGCGACCATCTCGCCGCGCTGGTGCCGCTCCAGTGCCTCCACGGCCTGACCTTCGGGGCGACCCAGCTCGGCGCCATGGCGGCGGTCTCGGCCTACGCCCCCGACGGCGCGCGGGGCCGGGCGCAGGGCACGCTCAGCGCGGTCAATGCCGGGATCTCGGTGGTCGCGACCCTGGGGAGCGGCGTCGCCTACCGGGCCGGCGGCCCCCTCGCCTTCCTGCTGATGGCGCCGCTCGCCGCCGCCGGCCTGGGCCTCGCCCTGGCGTCCCGCCGCGCGCGGGGGGTGAGGTTGGAGACGGATCGTCAACCGTAATGTCGTCATAACCGCCGGGCAGGGTGGTGCCTCGATCGAGGAGTATGGGTGTTGCTGAGCGAGGGCACTGTTCCCGGCGCCTTGGCCGGCGCCGCGCTGCGGGACCGGTCGGCCGACGGCCGCCTGGCGCTCGACGGCCGCTGGACCGCCGACCAGGCCCCGACCGTCGAGGCCGCGGCCGCGCGCATCGCGGCGGCCGGCCGCGCCGGGCCGGTGGCGGTCGACCTGTCGGGGATCGAGCGCCTCGACACGCTCGGCGCCTGGGTCCTGGAGCGGACCCGCGCCGAGATCGAGCAGGCGGGCAGCGCCCTCACCTATCTCGGCGCCCGCCCGGAGCACCGCACCCTGCTGGGCGAGGTCCGGCTGCGCGAGCCGGACGCGCCGCCGCCGCGGCGGCACGGCCCGGTCGTCGGCCTGCTCGACTCCACCGGGCGCCGGACCGTGCAGGGCGGCCGCGAGTTCGTCACCGCCCTCGCGTTCCTGGGCGAGCTGATCGCCGCCTGCGGGCGCGTCGCCCTGCGGCCCGGCACGTTCCGCGGCAACGCCCTGATCAACCAGATCCAGCAGGTGGCGCTCAACGGCACGCCGATCATCGTGCTGATCTCGTTCCTCGTGGGCGGCATCGTCGCCCAGCAGGGCATCTTCCAGCTCCAGCGCTTCGGCGCCCAGACCTTCGTGGTCAACCTGATCGGCCTCCTGATCCTGCGCGAGATGGGCGTGCTGCTCACCTCGATCATGGTCGCCGGCCGCTCCGGCTCGGCGATCACCGCCGAGATCGGCTCCATGCGCATGCGCGAGGAGGTCGACGCGCTCCGGGTCATGGGCCTCGACCCCGTCGAGATCCTGATCGTGCCCCGGGTGCTCGCGCTGATGATCGGCCTGCCGATGCTGACGCTGATCGGCGACCTCGCGGCGCTCGCCGGCGGCGGCCTCACCGCGATGCTCTACGGCGGCCTGACCCTCGACCAGTTCCTGGTCCGGCTCCAGGCGGCGGTGGGCGTCCACCACGTCATGGTCGGCCTGATCAAGGCGCCGTTCATGGCGCTGACGATCGGGGTGATCGCCACGATCGAGGGCTTCGCGGTCGAGGGCTCCGCGGAATCGCTCGGCCGTCACGTCACCGCGTCGGTGGTGAAGTCCATCTTCATGGTCATCGTCCTCGACGGCCTGTTCGCGGTGTTCTTCGCCGCGATCGATTTCTGAGGCCGCCGCGATGAATGCCCCGATGACCGCCTCGCCGAATGGCCCCGCCCCGATCATCCGCGTGCGCGACCTCGTGGTCGGCTTCCGCGACCGCAACATCCTGAAGGGCCTGAGCCTCGACATCCGCGCCGGCGAGATCCTGGGCTTCGTCGGGCCCTCGGGCCAGGGCAAGTCGGTGCTCACCCGGACGATCCTCGGCCTCAACCCGAAGCGGGCCGGGACCATCGAGGTGTTCGGCCGCGACGTCGACGCGCTCACCTACGCGGAGCGGCGCCGGATGGAGCAGCGCTGGGGCGTGCTGTTCCAGCAGGGCGCCCTGTTCTCGGCTCTCACCGTCAAGCAGAACATCCAGGTGCCGATGCGCGAGCACCTGAACCTGTCCGAGCGCCTGCTCGACGAGTTCGCCCGGCTGAAGATCGAGATGGTCGGCCTGAAGCCCGACGCCGCCGACAAGCTGCCCTCGGAATTGTCGGGCGGCATGATCAAGCGCGCGGCGCTCGCCCGCTCCCTGGCGCTCGATCCCGAGATCCTGTTCCTCGACGAGCCGACCTCGGGCCTCGACCCGATCGGCGCGGGCGAGTTCGACGACCTCGTCTCGACCCTCAAGGAGACGCTGGGGCTGACCGTCTTCATGGTCACCCACGACCTCGACAGCCTCTACACCGCCTGCGACCGCATCGCGGCGCTCGGCGACGGCCAGATCATCGCCGCCGGCACGATCGACGAGATGCTGGCGAGCGACCATCCCTGGCTGCGCTCGTACTTCCACGGCAAGCGCGCCCGGACCATCGCGACGGGGGGCGCCTCGGCCCATGCCTGATCCCATGCCTGATCCCATGCCTGATCCCGTGCCTGCTCCCGTGCCTGACCCGATGCCCGATCGCCGCCGTCCCACCCAGATCCCGCCCTGCTCCCCTCCGGGAGCCGGGGCTCCAGGCCCGGCCGGATCTCCGCCGGCCAGAACCGCAGGTTGAGCGCATGGAAACCCGCGCGAACTACGCCCTGATCGGGGCCTTCACGATCGCCGTCATCCTGGCGGGCTTCGGCACCGTGCTGTGGCTCTCCGGCGGCTCCTCGCGGCAGGTCAGCCAGCTCGTCCGCATCGTCTTCTCCGGCTCGGTCGGGGGCTTGTCGCGCGGCTCGAGCGTGAACTTCAACGGCATCAAGGTCGGCGAGGTCACCGACATCCGCCTCGCCCCGCAGGATCCCCGCCGGGTGCTCGCCACGATCAAAGTCGATCCCGCGACCCCGCTCCGGGCCGACACCCGCGCCCGCCTCGACTCGGCGATGCTCACCGGCGTCTCGGTGATCTCCCTGTCGGGCGGCAATGCCGACGCGCCGGTGCTGACCCCGATGGCCAACGGCGAGCCGCCGACGATCTTCGCCGATTCCTCCGACATGCAGGACATGATGGCGCTGGCGCGCCAGGTGGCGCAGCGGGCCGACGACATGCTGGCCCGCCTCGACCGGCTGGTCTCCGCCAACGAGGGGGCGATCAACCGGTCGCTGACCAATGTCGAGACCTTCTCGAAGACGCTGGCCGATGCCGGCCCGAACATCTCGGCGCTGGTGAAGGCCGTGGACGGGGCCAAGCTCGGCCGGGTGATCGACAACGCCGACCGCTTCTCGGCCGCCCTGTCCAAGGCCAGCCCCGACATCGAGGCCGGCCTGCACGACGCCCGGCTGCTCGCCGGCAAGCTCAGCGCCTCGGCCGACAAGATCGACGCGGTGCTGAACGGCGCCCAGAGCTTCCTGGGCTCGGCCTCCGGCCAGGAGGGCTCCAGCACCTTCACGGAGATCCGCGCGGCGGCGATCTCGGTGCGCGACGCCGGCAAGGCGTTCCGGACCATGTCGGAGAACCTCGACAAGCGCACCGCCAGCATCTCGGCCAATTTCGGCCGGCTGAGCGGCACCGGCCGCCGGGAGGTCGAGGCCCTGTCGGGCGACGGGCAGCGGACGCTGAGCACCCTCAACCGCACGGTGCGCAGCCTGGAGCGCGACCCGAGCCAGGTGATCTTCGGCGGCAAGCCTTCGTTGCCTGAATACAACGGTGGCCGGTGAAATGCCGCGTCGCCGGGCGGATGTGTCCCGGCGCACGGCACGGATGCCGCAGCGGATTAGTTTTAACCGCATAGCTTATACAGCTCCGCCGTTCGCCGGCGGGGTCCTTCAGGTCATGCGTATGGTCCGCTCGTCCCACATCGCCGCCGCCGCGCTGCTCGCCGCCCTCTTGGGCGGCTGCGGCGGCGCGGCGCCCCTCACCTTCGACCTCGCGGCGCTGCCGGCCGCGGGGCGGCCGATCGCGGCCGGCCGCTCGATCGCGGTCTCGGAGCCGGTGAGCATCCAGCCCTTCGAGGCCGACCGGATCATCGTCCGCGAGAACGGCGGCGCCCTGTCGTTCCTGGGCGGCGGCCAGTGGGCCGACCGGCTGCCGCGCCTGATCCAGACGCGGCTCATCCAGAGCCTGGAGAATTCCGGGCGGCTCCGCTCGGTGAGCCGGCCCGGCGACAAGGTCGTGGCCGACTACCAGCTGATCAGCGAGATCCGCGCCTTCGACGTGCAGTCCGGGACCGGCGAGGCGGTGGTCGACCTGTCGCTGAAGCTCGTGGCCGACGGCACCGGCAGGGTTGCGGCGGCGCGGATCTTCACGGCCCGCGTGCCGGTGTCCAAGATCGATGCCGGCAGCGGCGCCCGCGCCCTCGATCAGGCGCTGAGCATCGTGCTGGCCGACGTGGTGCGCTGGGTGAACAGCGGGCGCTGACGGCCCCGCGGCCGGGCCGCGCCGACGCCCCCGCCGGGGCGGGGCGCTCGCGACGGAACGTCCTCCGAATGCCAGCCGCGCGGATCCGCTCCACGGCCCGACAGGCGCCACGGGTGATGGGACGGGCCCGACGGTGCATCGTGGGCGCGCGGGATTTCCTGCCGATCAATCCGTGTCCCGCGGCGCCGCGGCGGCGTGCGTGGACGGGGCGCGGTTGCGGTTCGCAGCAATCGCGGTCATACGGCTGCCGCGATGCAGACTCTGTTCTCAACTGAAGGTGTATTGGAGAAGGACAAGTTTCGCCTTTGGCGAGATATCTGCGAAGATCGCCTGGTTCCGATGGCGCAGACTTGTCTCAACGACGAGCCCTTTCACGCGACGATCGAGGGGGCCAGTATCGGCGGCCTGGTCTTCACGAAATTCGCGCTGCGCAACCTGCGGGCGGCCACGACGCCGCGCACGCTTCGCCATGAAAACCACAAGACCGACCACCTGTTCATGAGCATCGTGCTCTCGGGACAGGTCCGCGCGGATCAGTACGATCGGTCGAGCACGGATCGGGTCGGCGACTTCTCGATCCGGGATACGAATACACCCTGGACGATCGAGCACAGCGGCTACAGCGAGGTGCTGGCCATCGGGATCCCGCGGGAGCGGCTGGAGAGGGCTCTGGGCTCCGCACGCCTGTTCGCCGGCGTGACTGTCGGCGGCGATCTGCCGACCGCGACCCTGACCCGGTCGTTCCTGGGCAACCTGCTCAGCCTGGGCGACCGGCTGACGCCCCAGGTGGCCGAGAGCATGGTTTCCACGGGGCTCGACCTCATCGTCGCCAGCCTCGCGGAGCGGCTCGCGCGGGAGGCGCAGCGGCCCGTCCAGGACAGCGTCGTGGTGCAGCGCGCCCGGGCCTATCTCGAGGCCCATCTCCACGATCCGACCCTGGACCCGCCCCGGCTCGCGGCCGCGGCCGGCGTGTCCCTGCGCCGGCTGCAGGCCTTGTTCCGCGCGCAGGACCGGCACGTCTCCGACTGGATCTGGCACCGCAGGCTCGAGGCGGCCGCCAAGCGCTTGGCCGATCCGGGCTGCCTCCACATGCCGCTGGGGACCTTGGCGTATGGCTGCGGCTTCCTCAGCCAGTCCCACTTCTCCCGCCGCTTCAAGGAGCGCTACGGCCTGAGCCCCCGCGACTACCGCGTGCGCGCCCTCGCGCGGGGCGCCGAGGGTGGGCCGGAGGGCCGACCGGGCCGCCTCACTCCATCACGGCGGCCTTCATGATCACCACCATGGTGGCCCGGGCCGGACCGTCCGTGCAGCGCACGAGGTGGGGCCGGTCGCAGCGGTAGCGCAGGGTCTCGCCGGCCCGCGCCCGCTGCACGACGCCGCCGATCTCGACCTCGAACGCCCCCTCGGTGACCGAGAGCGACTCCACCGAGCCGCGCTGGTGCGGGTCCGAGTCGAGGACGCCGCCCGGGTCGGCCGTGACCTCGTACCATTGCAGCCACTCGATCGTCTTGAGCCAGCCGATGATCGCCAGCCGCACCTTCCCGTCCTCGGAGACGAGGATCGGCGTGTCGGCCCGGGAGGTCTTCTCGATGAACGGCTCCTCGTCGCCGGCCGCCAACACCCGCTCGATCGACACGTCGAGGGCCTGGGACAGGCGCCAGATCGTCGCCAGCGTCGGGTTGGTCTCGTTGCGCTCGATCTGGCTGATGATCGACTTGGCCACGCCGGACTGCTCGGCGAGTTCCGAGAGCGACAGGTTGTAGGCCTTGCGCAGCCGCTGGATGGTCTTGCCGAGCTGGCCGGAGAGCACCTGCGCGCCGGTCAGCAGGTCGCGCCCGCGCGCCCGGTCGGGCCGTTCCGCCTGATCCTGCATCGTCCCCGATCCGCCTGCACCGTTCCATTATCCGAACGATCGTGCGCTTCTTCAAACGCAATCGACGCCCGGTTGCAAGGCGGCGGGCGGCGTGCGCGGCGGCGTGCGCACCGGAAAGCGGCGGCCGGATCGGCCTCTAAGTCCAGACGGCGTGGAAGTGGTGGACCGGCCCGTGCCCCGTCCCGACCGCGAGGCTGTCCGCCGCCGCGAGGGCGGCCGTGAGGTAGGCCTTGGCCTCCGCCACCGCCTCCGGCAGGGCCAAGCCCTGGGCGAGGCCCGCCGCCACCGCCGCCGAGAGGGTGCAGCCGGTGCCGTGGGTGTTGCGCGTCGCGATCCGCGGCGCCGACAGGGTCCGCAGGGTGCCGTCCGCCGTGACGAGGTGGTCGATGCTCTCGCGCCCCGCGCCGTGGCCGCCCTTGATCAGCACCGCCCGGGCGCCGAGGGCGACCAGCCGCCGCGCCTGGGCCACGATCGCTGCCGCGTCCGCGGCGACGGGCTCGCCGAGGAGCACCGCCGCCTCCGGCAGGTTGGGGGTGATCAGGTCGGCCCGCGGGAGCAGCCGCTCGCGGAGCGTCGCCACGGCGTCGTCGGTGATCAGCCGGTCGCCGCTGGTGGCGACCATCACCGGGTCGAGGACGACCGGGATCGACCCGGCGTGGCGCGCCAGGCCGTCGGCGACCGCCGCGATCACCGCGGTCTGCGACAGCATGCCGATCTTCACCGCCCTCACGGCGAGGTCGGAGAACACGCTGTCGATCTGCCGGGCGACGAACTCCGCCGGCACGTCGTGGATACCCTGGACCCCCGTCGTGTTCTGCGCGGTCAGCGCCGTGATCACGCTGGCGCCGTAGACGCCCAGCGCCGAGAAGGTCTTGAGATCCGCCTGGATGCCGGCGCCGCCGCCGGAATCCGAGCCCGCGATCGTGACCGCGATGGGCGCGGGGCCGCTCATCGGGCGCCGGCCCGCTCCGCCAGGGCGCCGTCGATCCGCGCGCGCAGGTCGCGGGCGCGCTGGCGCACCGACTCCGCGCCGAACAGCGCGGTGATCACCGCGACCCCGTCCGCCCCCGCGGCGACCACCGCGGCGGCGTTGTCGAGCCCGATCCCCGCGATGGCGCCGAGCGGCAGGCCGGCTCCGCGGGCGAGGCGGGCGCGGAAGGCGATGCTGGCGAAGCCGTCGAGGCCCACCGGCGGGTCGGGATTGTCCTTGCTGGTGGTGGCGAACACGCCGCCGATGCAGGCGTAGTCGACGGGCAGCCGGTACAATTCGTCGGCCTGGGCGGGCTTCTTCAGGGTGAGGCCGATGATCGCGCCCTCCCCCAGCAGCCGGCGGGCGTCGGCCGGGTGGAGGTCGCCCTGGCCGAGATGCACCCCGTCGGCTCCGGCCGCGAGGGCGAGGTCGACGCGGTCGTTGACGAGGACCGGGACGCGGCCGCCCACCGCCGCCAGGATCGCCCGGATCCGCGCCAGGGCGGCGCGGGCATCGGCGATGTACTTCTCGCGGTACTGGAGCAGGGTGCAGCCCCCCGCCACCGCCTCGGCGCCGAGCTCCGCCAGCCGCGCCCCGTCGGCGCCGCAGACGCCGACATCGAGGAGCCCGTAGAGCCGCAGGTCGACGGCTCGGCTGCCGGTCGGGGTCGAGGGGGAAGCTGCGGGGGAAGTCGCGCTCGCTGGCATCGCTGTCGTCGCTCGGTCCGCCTCGGCCGGTCCCGTGCCAGCCTACCCGGACCCCTGTTTGGGCAGGGCTCGCGGCGTTGGCAAGCGGCGGGTGGACAGCGGTGCGTCGACGGGCCCCCCCGCTCCGTCATACGGCGGCGTTGACGCGCGGCGATCCTGTCCCCCTATAGGTGGGATCCGCTACGGCGCATCCCGGGGGACGGACGGTCGAGGAACGATGACGGGTGCCGCGGCGCAGACGGACGCGCGCGGGGGGCAGGCCCCGCCGGAGCGCTCCTCCGTAGGCCTCGTCGCGGTGATCGTCGCCGCGACCAAGGGGGAGCCGCGCGCCCTGACGATCCGGGTCCCCGACCAGGCGCCCGGCCGCGGCGACGGCCTGCCGGCCGGCCCCCTCGTCCCCGAGCACGCCACGCTGGAGCGGGGCCTGCGCGCCTGGGTGGAGCGGCAGACGCACCAGCGCCTCGGCTACGTGGAGCAGCTCTACACCTTCGGCGACCGCGACCGCTCCGGCACGGCGACCCTGTCGGGGGTGCACTCGCTCTCGGTGGCCTATCTGGCGCTCGTCCGCGAGGAGCGGCCGGCGGGGCTCGCCGAGGCCGCGTGGCAGAACTGGTACCGCTACCTGCCCTACGAGGATTTCCGGCAGGGGCGCCCGCGCCAGCTCGACGCCATCGAGGCGCGGCTCGCCGAATGGGCGTCCGAGCCCGCGGACTGCGCCACCCGGACCCGCCGCCTCGACCGCCTCGGCCTGACCTTCGGCATGAACGGCGGTACGTGGAACGAGGAGCGCGTCCTGGAGCGCTACGAGCTGCTGTTCGAGGCCGGGCTGATCCCGGAGGCGCGGGGCAATCCCGGCCCGGCCCTGCCGAACGACCCGACCGGCGTCCCCATGGCGTTCGACCACCGGCGGGTGCTCGCGACCGCGATCGGCCGGCTCCGGGGCAAGATCAAGTACCGCCCGGTGGTGTTCGAGCTGATGCCGCCGGAATTCACCCTGCTGCAGCTGCAGAAGACCGTGGAGGCCCTGTCGGGGACGCAGCTGCACAAGCAGAACTTCCGGCGCCTCGTGGCCCAGCAGGGGCTGGTGGAGGAGACCGAGAGCGTGACCAGCGGCGCCGCCGGCCGGCCGGCGCGGCTGGTGCGCTTCCGCCGGGAGGTGCTGCTGGAGCGCCCGGCCCCGGGCCTGCGGCTGCCGTCGCGGCGGGCGGGGTGACGGCGGTCAGTCTCGCCGCGCCAGGGTGCCGAGCCCGCTCGCGTCGAGCGCGTCCACCGTCACGGCGGCGGCCCGGCCGTCGCTGCCGATGGCGAAGCGGACGGCGGAGGGGCGGTCGGGCGCCTCGGCGTCCGGGAAGCTGAGGAAGAGGTCGCGGTCGAAGTGCCGGAGGGGGTAGCGGCGCGCCCCCGCGGGGCCGACCGTCAGCGTCAGGGCGCCGTCCGCCTCCGCCACCACGGCCTCGCCGACATAGGCGTTGGCGTAGCGTCCGGCATAGGCCGAGAGCGCCAGGGGCGCGGCGGGCGGCGCCGGCGGTGTGCCGTAGGCCGCCTTGTCGGCGGCGATGCCCGGCGCGAACAGGCTCTCGTAGGCCGCGCCCCAGGCCGTCACCCAGTCCCGGCCGACGCGGCCGTCGAAGACGAGGTCGGCGAAGCTGTCGGCCAGCCCCTCCGGCACGCCGGACGGGAAGGCGTTGGTCAGGACGAGGATCCCGAGACCGGCCTCCGGATGGATCGAGACGAGCGTCTGCGCGCCGACGCTGAAGGCGCCCGCGTGGCCCCAGACGAGGCCGTGCCGGCCGTACTCGACGTTCCAGCCGAGGCCGTAGAAGGACGCGCCGCCGGTCACGGGGTTGCGGCCGCGGGCCATGAGCGGGGCGTGCGTCTGCGCCAGGGCCGGGGCCGCGACGCGCTGCGCGCCCTCGAAACGGCCCTTGCCGATCACGAGCCGCAGCCATCGGGAGAGGTCGCGGACATCGCTGCTGACGCCGCCGGCCGGTGCCTGCGCGTCGGGATCGCGCTCGATCTTGGCGGTCCAGACGCCGCCGGCCCGGACGTGGAGCGCCGCGCGGTCGGGCCGGCTGAGGAAATCCGCGTGGGTCGTGCCGGTGGCGGCCATCCCGAGCGGCCGGAACAGCCGGTCCCGGGCCACCGCCTCCCAGGGCTGGCCGGTCGGCTTCGCGGCGGCGACCGCGCCCTCGGTGAAGCCGAAATTGCTGTAGGCGTAGCCGGCGCGGAAGCTGGAGGCGGGCGGCGCGAGGCGCAGCCGGTGCAGGATCGCGTCGCGGCCGAAGCCGATCGCCTCCAGATCGTCGCCGGCGGTCCCCGGCAGGCCGCTGCGATGGTTGAGGAAGTCGCGCACCGTGACCTGCGCGGTCGGGTAGGGCTCGTGCAGCTGGAAGGCGGGATCGAGATCCGCGACGCGCGAATCCCAGTCGACCACCCCGTCGCCCACCAGGGCGGCCACGATCGTCGCGGTGACGGGCTTGGACAGCGAGGCGATCTGGAAGACCGTGTCGGGGCCGACCGGCTCGGGCTTCCCGGCCTGCCTGAGGCCGTATCCCTTCAGGAGGAGCGTCTCGTCGCCGAGGACGACCGCGACCGCGAGGCCCGGCACCGCGCCCGCGTCGACGGCCCGCCGCGCCAGCGCCTCCAGCGCCGGCAGCTGCGCCTCGACCTGCGCCCGCGTCAGCGTCCCGGCGGATCCGGCTCCGGGCCCGGCCGCGATCAGGCCGAGGGCGAGGCACGCGCCGACGAGGCGCCGGCGCGATCGGGCCCGCTGCATGAGTCGTCGATCCCGCCTGAGAGAGCTCGGACCTCGAGAGTGGCATCGTCGGGCCGCCGAAATCAATCGCGCCGCCCCGGGCCGCGCCGCGAATGCGCGGGCCGGCCTGACGGACACGGACGAAGACTGTTCGGGAACCGGGCCGGGCTAGCGGAACGGGTCGGCGCCGGGTGCCGGCTTCACGCCGCGGAGCATCCGGTACAGCGTCCATTCCTCGACGATCTTCCGCCCCGGAAGGGCGCAGAGCCCGATCGTGCCGCCATCGGGCAGCTTCGCGAGGATCGTCTGCCCGCCCATCGTCGCGCAGAAGGCCGAGGCCGGATTCTCCAGCGCGCGGGCCGGCCCGGATCCGGCAAGGGCGGCGCAGACCGCGAGCGCGCGGACAGGCCACGCGGCGGGCGCCCTCCACGGTCCGATCATGCGCGTCATGGGCCGCCCTGCCCTAACCGTAGGTGTGGTCGTCGGCCGGGAACCGGCCGGCCCGGACCTCGTCCGCGTAGGCTTTCACGGCGTCCTCGATGTGGGTCCGCAGGCTCCCGAACTGGCGCACGAATTTCGGCGTGCGCTCGGACAGGCCGAGCATGTCCTCCAGCACCAGGATCTGGCCGTCGCAGACCGCCGAGGCGCCGATGCCGATCGTGGCGGCGGTGACCTGGGGGGAGGTCGCGATCGCCCGCGCCACCGGCTCGACGATGCCCTCGAGCACGATCGCGAAGGCGCCGGCCTCCGAGATGGCGCGGGCATCCTCCAGGAGGCGGCGCTCGTCGTCGGGGGCCCGGCCCTGGACCTTGAAGCCGCCCATCGTGTTCACCGCCTGCGGGGTGAGGCCGATATGGCCCATCACCGGCACGCCGCGCTGGACGAGGAACGCCACCGTCTCGGCGAAATGGGCGCCGCCCTCCATCTTGATCGCGCCGGCGCCGGTCTCCTTGAGAACCCGGGAGGCGCTGAGGAAGGCCTGCTCCCGGCTCGCCTCGTAGGAGCCGAACGGCATGTCGACCACGACCAGCGCCTTCTGCGTGCCGCGGATCACCGCCTGGGCCTGGAGGATCATCATCTCCAGGGTCACGGGGATCGTCGATTCCATCCCGTGCATCACCATGCCGAGGGAATCGCCCACGAGGATGAAGTCGCAATAGGGATCGACGATGCCGGCCGTGTGGGCGTGGTAGGCGGTGAGCGCGATGATCTTGCGCCCCTCGGCCTTGCGCTTGCCGATATCGACCGCCCGGAGCCGTCGGGACTGCACGACCTGCGACATGGTTCAGACCTCATTCCGGCCACTCGGGACGCGGCGCGGGCCCCCTCTCCCGCCCGGGAGAGGGCGCGCCCCGCCACGCGAGCCTTGTTCCGCGGCGTCTCTTACAATGCCCGGCGATGCGGGTCAGCGCCCCGCCTGCGGCTCGGCGCCCGCCTTCCAGTCCGGATCGACCGTCAGGTTCGCGGTCTCGTGCATCTCCTGCCAGCCCTCGACGCCCTCGGGGAACCAGCGCACGCCGGTATAGCCCTTCAGCACCAGCCGCTTGGCGGCGTTCCAGCTGCCCCAGCACTCGACGTGGCAGAACACCACGACGGGCTTCGCCTTGTCGCCCCCGGTCAGCGCCGCGACGCGGGCGTAGAAGAGCGCCTCGCGCGCCGGCGCCAGGGGCTCGGCGCCGGCCTCCGGCATCCAGACGGCGCCGGGGATCGACGGATGCACCGGCAGCCAGAGGCGGCCCTCCGGGAAGTTCGACGGCTTGCGGTCCGGCGCCGCCACGTCGAGCAGCACCGGCTTGTCGGGGCCGGCGATCAGGGCGGCGACGGCGTCGGCGTCGACCACCGCGGCGCCCTTGAGGGTCTGCGGCGTGTAGCCCTTCGGAGGGCCGGCGTAGAGCCCCTCCGGCTCGGGCACGTTCACCGGCGAATCGGCCGGCGCCGCGGCGAGGCAGAGGAGCGCGGCGCAGGCCGCCGCGGCCCGGCCGGTCAGGAGGAGGCGCCGCATGGTCAGTTCGTCGGGCTCGGCGCGGTGAAGCTGTGCTGCCACTGGCCGCCCTGGTTGTCGGAGGCCGCCACCTGGATCGGCTTGCCGTCCGGCTTGAACGCGAAGTTGATCACCGGGTTCGACGCGATCGAGATGTCGCCCGTCATGGTGAAGACCTTCCGGTCGCCCGCCGAGACGGTGAGCTTGTCGATGTAGCGCGCCGGCGTGTAGTCGCGGGTCACCTGGTTCATCTGCATGCCGGAGAAGTTCGGGTGGCGGATCATCAGCGTCGCCTCCACGGGCTTGCCGGCCGCCGTCTCGGCGAACTTCATGCGCATGTCGCCCATGCCCTTCATGGCCTCCTCGTCGCTCATCCCCATCGGGGCCGAGCAGCCGCCGGAGGCCTTCACGAACTGCTTGGCCTCGTAGAGCTTGCCGTCCGTGGTCTCCACCACGGCGTGCATGTCGGTGTAGTTGTTGACCCGCACGCGCAGCTTCAGCTCGGCCGGGTCGGCGGCCGGCCCGAACTCGAACTTGGCCGCGTAGGGCGCCGGGTTGTCGTCGATGATCAGCGAGACCGCCTTGATCTGCCCGTCCTTGGGCATGGTCAGGGTGATCGGAACCAGGGCGGCGTCGAGCGCCCGGGCGGGCGCCTCGATCTTCACGAGGCTGTCGGTCGGGGCGATCTGGCGGTCGCCGAAGATCGACTTGGCGATCTCCTGCCAGCGGGCCGCCCGCTCCTGATCGGTGTCGGAGGCGCCGGCCGCCCGCGCGGCGCCGGCGAGCGGTCCCGACAGCGCCGTCGTCGCCAGGACGAGGCCGAGGGCGAGGCTGGAGAAGGTCTGTCCGATGAAGGTCTGTCCGATCCTGTGCGTCATGGCGTGCCTCCCGATTGGCTTGGATATGGGGATTCTGAAACCTATTCCCACTCGAGTTCCTGGTAGGCCACGGTGACGTTGCGGCCGTTGTAGGTGTCGAACAGGGCCCACTTGTCGCGCTGGTCCGCCGCGACGCTGGTCACGGCCTTCTCGATGGGCACGTCCTTGGCGATCGCCGCCCGGGTGCCGTCGCGCAGGGCGGCCAGGTAGCCGGAGAGGTCGGCGAGCGCCGGGGCGAGGTCGACCGCGACGGGGCCGTGGCCCGGGACGGCCCGGGCGGGACCCATGGCCTTCAGCCGCTCGATCTCGGCGAGCCAGCCCTTGAGGCTGCCGTCGAGGGAGGGGATCCGGTTCACGAACAGCAGGTCGGCGGGGAACAGCAGGCCGCTGCCGGAATCGATCATCGACAGGTCCGAGGTGGTGTGCGCCGGACCGTGCGCCGTGAAGGTCAGGCGGCGGTCGCCGAGGTCGATCTCGGCCGTGTCGGCGACGGTCATGGTCGGGTAGACCACAGGCCCGGTCCGGTCCTCGCCGAGCAGGTCGATCAGCCGCTTGCGGTAGAACTCGCCCCGGGCCGCCAGGGCCTCGGTGAGCTTGGCGTGGCCGATGAAGACCGGCTTGTCCTGGACGAAGGCCCCCGCCCCGAAGACGTGGTCCGGGTGGACGTGGGTCAGAACCACGTGAGTGATCGGCTTGTCCGTGCGCTTGGCGATCTCGGCGCGCAGCCACTGGCCGTCGGCGAGGCTGCCGCCGGACTCGGTCACCACCACGCCGGTCCTGCCGACGAGGAAGCCGATATTGGCGATGGCGTCGGCGTTGTCGGGGGTGGCGTCGGCGATCAGGCCCTTGCGCACGTACAGGCCCGGCCCGACCTCCTCCATCGTGAAGCTCTCGGCGGCGCGGCCCAGCGTCGGCAGGCAGCACAGGCAGAGCCCCGCGAAGAGGGCGTGCCGTCGCGTCGGCCCGGCGGTCTGCACCCGCGGATGGACGGCGCGTGCCGTCATGCCGAAACCTCCCGATCTTGCCCGTTCTTGATTGTCTACCATTAAGTAGGTAGATTGATCGTCCGTCAAGGGGTCGCCGGGAGCCGGTCCCCGCCGCGGCCGCACGTTCGCGTGACTTCGTGCGATGACGGGGGTGAGTTTTGGAGCGACGTTCGCCGCGATGAGGGATACCCGCGCCGAGTTGCTGATGCAGGCCGAGACCCTGGTGCGGGGCCGCGGCTTCGCCGGCTTCAGCTACGCCGACCTCGCGGCGGCGGTGGGCATCCGCAAGGCGAGCATCCACCACCACTTCCCCACCAAGGTCGATCTCGGCGCCGCCCTGGTGGCGGCCTACGCGGCGCGCTACGCCGCGGCCCTGGAGGCGATCCGCCGGGACGTGCCGGACGGGCCGGGCCGGGTCGAGGCCTACGGGCGGCTCTATCTCGGCGGCGTCGAGCAGGGGCTCGGCTGCCTCTGCGCGGCGCTGGCCATCGAGGGCGAGGCCCTGCCCGAGCGCCTGCGCCGGGACGTCGCGGCCTTCTTCGCGGACCATCTCGCGTGGCTGGAAGGCATCCTGCGCGCGGGCCAGGTGGATGGCAGCGTGCGCGGCGGCGCGGATCCGGCGGCGCTCGCCCGCTACGTCGTCGCCACCCTGGAGGGGGCGCTCCTGATGGAGCGCCTGTTCGCGAGCCCCGACGCCTTCCGGGGGACGCTGGCGGTGCTGGTCGACGGCCTCAGGCCGCAGTGAACCGGGCGTAGCCGTCCGCCCGCAGCCGGCAGGCCGGGCAGGTGCCGCAGCCGTAGCCCCAGGGATGCCGCTGCCCGCGCTCGCCGAGGTAGCAGGTGTGGCTCTCCTCGACGATCAGGTCGACCAGCGCCCGCCCGCCGAGGCTCTCGGCCAGCTCCCAGGTCTGCGCCTTGTCGAGCCACATCAGCGGCGTGTGCAGCACGAAGCGCCGCTCCATGCCGAGATTGAGCGCCACCTGCAGGGCCTTGATCGTGTCGTCGCGGCAATCCGGGTAGCCGGAATAGTCGGTCTCGCACATGCCGCCGACCACGTGCCGGAGCCCGCGCCGGTAGGCGAGCGCCGCCGCGAAGGTCAGGAACACGAGGTTGCGGCCGGGCACGAAGGTGTTGGGCAGGCCCGACGCCTCGTAGCCGATCGCGGCCTCCCGGGTCAGCGCCGTCTCGGAGACCTGCCCGAGGGCGTCGAGGGCGAGCGTGTGGTCCTCGCCGAGGCGGGCCGCCCAGGCGGGATCGAGGGCGGTCGTGCCCGCCCGCAGGGCCGCGCGGCGGTCGAGCTCGACCCGGTGGCGCTGGCCGTAGTCGAAGCCGAGGGTCTCGACGTGGTCGAATTGGTCGAGCGCCCAGGCCAGGCAGGTGGCCGAATCCTGGCCCCCGGAGAACAGCACCAGCGCGGCGCGGTCCCCCGGGATGGCGGCGTCACTCGCCATCGTACTCGGCCCAGGACATCGGGGTCTCGGCGACCCGCACGAGCGCGAGGCCCGGCAGGTCCGGCCGGAGGCGCTGCCAGATCCAGGCCGCGATGTTCTCGGCGGTCGGGTTCTCCAGCCCCTCGATCTCGTTGAGGCAGTGGTGGTCGAGCCGGGCGAGCAGCGGCCCGAAGATCGACTCGATGTCGTAGAAGTCGATCACCCAGCCGGTGTGGGGATCGACCGGGCCGGCGACCGTCAGCTCGACCCGGTAGGAATGCCCGTGCATCCGGTGGCAGCGGTGGGTCTCGGGCACGTTCGGCAGCCGGTGGGCCGCCTCGAAGGTGAAGGCTTGGGTGATCTTCATGGACGGTTCGCGGGTGTGGCCGATCTCGCCCCCGCCATAGCGCCGACGGGCGGTCCCGCGCAAAGGCGGGCTGCCCTGCGTTCGGCGGCGCGGCCGGGGATCAGGCCCCGGCGCCGGCTTCCGACCACTGCGCGTACCACGCCTTGAACAGGCGCAGCTGCGTCTCCGCGTAGTGGCGCTGACCGGCGCTGAGCGCGTCGGTGGCGTTGAAGTGCAGCGCGTATTCCGGGTTCCCCTCCAGCACCATCAGGTGCTTGTAGTAGAGGACGAGGTCGGTCCCCTCGTCGAAGCTCGACAGGATCGCCAGCGCGGCGTCGAGTTCCTCGGCCCGGCGCCGGGCCCGGACGTCGCCCGCGGCGGCCTTCTCGCACAGGGCGACGAGGTGGAGCACCTCCCGCGGCAGGACGTTGCCGATGCCCGTGATGGCGCCCCGGGCGCCGCAATTGACGTAGCCGTGCACCACCTGGGTATCCACCCCGACCATCAGGGTGATGTCGGGGGACTGGCCGGTGATGTGCTCGGCCGCGTAGGTGAGCGAGGCCGCGCCGCCGAATTCCTTGAAGCCGACGAGGTGCGGGTGGCGGGCGCGCAGGCGGAAGAACAGGTCCGCCCGGGTCTCGAACCCGTAATAGGGGCTGTTGTAGATCACCGACGGCAGGTCGACGGCCGCCTCCAGGATGCCGCCGAAATGCGCCTCCTGGGCCGCGGCCGAACTGCCGCGCGACAGGACCCGCGGGATGATCATCAGGCCGTGGGCGCCGGCCGCCTTGGCGTGCGCCGCGAGCGCCGCCGCCCGCTTCGGGTTCTGCGCGCCGGTCCCGACGATCACCGGGACGCCGGCGGCGAGCAGCCGCTCGACGCCCGCCATCCGCTCCTCGTCGGTGAGTAGCGGCCAGTCGCCCATCGAGCCGCAGTAGACGACCGCCGACATGCCGGCACCGACGAGCTCCCGCCCCTTGCGCGCCAGGGCGTCGAGGTCGGGCGTCCGGTCCGGCCGGCAGGGCGTCATCAGGGCCGGGATCGTGCCGGAGAAGATGTGTCGATCGAAGGCCATCGCCGGCTCGCCTGCTGGGAGGTGGGATCGTCCCGGCCGGCCCCGCGGGCCTCGCGGGGCGGCACGCCTCTCCATGGCAGCGCCGCGCGAGTCTGGCAAGGATTTTATACAATCTCTGTCGCGCGGGCCGGGACCGGCGCGGCGCCGAGGAAGGCCATCAGCGCGGCGGCGACGTGGTCGATATGGTCGGTCAGGAGGGCGCAGGCGGCCGAGACGTGGCCGTTCCGGCAGAGCCGGACGATCTCGCGGTGCTCGCGGTCGGCCCGCTCCAGCTCGGCGCTGTCGGTGGAGAGCTGGAGGCGGGTGTAGCGGTCGCACTCGGCCAGCAGGGAGCCGACCAGTCCGAGGGCGCGGGGACGATCCGCCCGGCCGTAGAGGAGGAGGTGCAGCTCCGTGTTGAGGGCGCCCCAGCGCGCCGTCGCGCCCGCCCGCAGGGCCGCGGCGTACTCCTCCAAGAGGGTGTCGGCCCGGGCGTAGTCGTCGGCGGTCAGGCGGGGCGCCGAGAGGGCCAGGAGGCGCGGCTCGAGGGCGCCCCGGAGCTCGAGGGCCTCGGCGGCGTCGGCAGCCGAGAGTGGCGCCACCATGGCCCCGCGATGCGGCAGGATCCGCACGAGGCCCTCGGCCTCCAGCTGAAACAGGGCCTCCCGCACCGGGATCCGGCTGGCGCCGAACTCCGCCGCGAGGCCATCCTGGCGGAGCTGCGAGCCGGCCGGATAGCGGCCGTCGAGGATGCGCCGCCGGATCTCGGTCCCGATCGAGCTCGCGATGGTCCGGTTCTTCATCGTCTCGCTCCCGGTCGATCCCGGATGCCCCGCAGGACCCTTGACGGCGGAGCTCCGGTGTTGAAATTGTATAAAATCAATCGGGCAACGGGCTCGATCAGGACAAGGGTGCCCGCGATGACGCTCTCCCGTCGCCAGATTCTGGCCGGAACCGCCGGCGCGGCCGCCGGCCTCGGCCTCCCGCACCTGGTCCGGGCCCAGCCCGGCGGCGGCAGCGTGCTGCGCTTCATCCCGTCGACGCCCCTGCCGTCCCTCGATCCGATCGTCGCCACGAGCTACGTCATCCGCAATCACGGCTATCTCGTCTACGACACGCTGTTCGCCACCGACGAGAATTTCCGCATCCAGCCGCAGATGGTGAGCGAGTGGCAGACCGCGCCCGACGGCCTGCGCTGGACCTTCCATCTCCGCGACGGCCTCACGTTCCACGACGGCTCCCCCGTCGAGGCCAAGGACTGCATCGCGTCCATCGCGCGCTGGTCCAAGCGGGACGCGTTCGGCCAGACCCTGGCGGGCTTCGTGGAGGGGTACGGCCAGGAGGACGCGCGGACCTTCACGGTCGCGCTGAAGAAGCCGTTCCCCCTGCTCCCGGCGGCGCTCGGCAAGCTGTCCTCGAACGTGCCCTTCATCATGCCGGAGCGCGTCGCCCTCCAGGACGCGTCCAAGCCGATCGCCGACGCCACGGGCTCCGGGCCGTGGCGCTTCGAGGCGCGGGAATGGATCCCCGGCCAGAACGCGATCTACACCCGGCACGCCGGCTACCGCCCCCGCGAGGAAGCGCCCTCCTGGGCGGCCGGCGGCAAGGTCGCCAAGGTCGACCGGATCGAGTGGCTCGCCATCACCGAGGCCTCGGCGGCGGTGGGCGCGATGATCCAGGGCGCGGTCGACTGGTACGAGCAGCCGGCGATCGACCTGATCCCCGTCCTCAAGGGCAAGCCGGGGATCGAGATCCGCAACGTGCCGCTCGGGCTGATCCTGCTGATGCGGTTCAACCACACGCAGCCGCCGTTCAACAATCCCGAGATCCGCCGGGCCGTGATGATGGCCATGAAGCAGGACGACTACATGCAGGCGGTGGTTGGCAGCCCCGAATACTACCGGGAGGCCAAGACCTTCTTCACGACGGGCTCGCCGATGTCGACCGGGGCCGGCGGGGCCGCGGCCATGCAGGCGGACCTCGCCAAGGCCAAGGCGATGCTGGCCAAGGCCGGCTACAAGGGCGAGCGCGTGGTGCTGCTGGCCCCGGCCGACCAGCCGATCGCCTACAACCAGTCGCTGGTGACCCAGGACCTGCTCAAGCAGCTCGGCATGAACGTCGATCTGGTCTCGACCGACTGGGGCAGCTTCATCGCCCGCCGCGGCAACCGCGGGCCGGTCGATGCCGGCGGCTGGTCGCTGTTCCACACCCTCTGGTCGGGGGCCGACGTGCTGAACCCGGCGCTCCACCCACTGATCCGCGCCAACGGTCAGGCGGCGTGGTTCGGCTGGCCGGACGACCCGACCCTGGAGGGCCTGCGCAGCGAGTGGATCGCCACCAGCGACGAGGCGCAGCAGAAGGCGCTCGCCGCACGCATCGAGGAGCGGGCCTTCGCGGTCGTGCCCTACGCCCCGGCAGGCCTCGTGCAGCAGCCGATGGCGGTCAGCGCGAAGCTCAAGGGCATGGTCATGGCCCCGGTGCAGTTCTTCTGGAACATCGAGAAGACCGCCTGAGTCCGGGCGCTCCCGAGGAAGGTTCGTCTTTGCGAGCGCAGCGAAGCAACCCAGGGCAGCGGGCCGCTGATGGGCGTGGCGCCGCTGGATTGCTTCGCTCCGCTCGCAAAGACGCGAGGGCGCAGGTGCCCGCGCGTCTTCAGCCCGCGCCCTTCCCCGACACGCCGGCCTGCGCGAAGGTCGCCATGCCGGTGTGGCAGGCGAGCGCGCCCTTCAGCAGGCCCATCGCCATGCCGGCGCCCGAGGCCTCGCCGAGGCGCATGCCGAGCGCCAGCAGCGGCACCAGCCCGAGCCGCTCCAGAACCTCCGCGTGGGCGCCCTCCGCCGAGACGTGGCCGGCGAGGCAGTGATCGAGGGCATTTGGGTCGGCGGCGTGCAGCACGGCCGCGGCGGCGGTCGCCACGTAGCCGTCGATCACCACCGGGATGCGCTGCAGCCGCGCGGCCAGGATCGCCCCCGCCATGGCGGCGATCTCCCGGCCGCCGAGGCGCGCCAGGACCTGGAGCGGGTCGTCGAGGTGGCCGGCATGGTGCGCGAGCGCCGCCTCCACGGCCGCGACCTTCCGGGACAGGCCGTCCCGGTCGACGCCCGTGCCGCGCCCGACCCAGTGGGCGGGATCGCCGCCGAACAGGGCGGCGTAGAGGGCGGCCGCCACCGTGGTGTTGCCGATGCCCATCTCGCCGATGCCGAGGCAGTCGGTGCCGGCGGCCACCGCCTCCATGCCGAACGCCATGGTGGCGACCGTGGCGCGCTCGTCGAGGGCCGGCCCCTCCGCGATGTCGCCGGTGGGCATGTCGAGGGCGAGGTCGAACACCTTGAAGCCGAGGCCGTAGGCCGCGCAGATCTGGTTGATCGCCCCGCCCCCGGCGGCGAAGTTGTCGAGCATCTGGCGGTTGACCGCGTCCGGGAAGGCCGAGACGCCGCGGCGCGTGACCCCGTGGCTGCCGGCGAAGACGCAGACCAGCGGCCGGTCGAAGGTCGGCGGCGCCTTGCCCTGCCACGCCGCCAGCCACGTCACGAGGCTCTCGAGGCGCCCCAGCGAACCGGCGGGCTTCGTCAGGGTCGCGTCCCGGGCCGCGACGGCTTCCTTCGCCTCCGCGTCGGGGCCCGGCATCGCCTTCAGCAGGTTGCGGATGTCGTCGAAGGGGCCGGGTTCGGGAGCGGTCGTCGAATCGGTCATGGCGGCGATGATTTCCTGTGGGCGCCTCCGGACGGGGAGACTATACGGGAGCGGCGCGCGGTGGCGGGCGGATGCGAGAGGCCGCGATGGACAGGCAGACCGGCGGGGAGGCCGACTGGCCCGGGCGCGGCGCCCTCTACGACCTCGCCGGGTGCCTGCGCTTCTACTCCCGCCTGCCGGTGCCGCAACTGCCCGGCGAGCCGGACCCGCACCGGAGCCCCGACTTCACCACCCTGCCGCGGATGCTGCCGCTGGCCGGCCTGATCCTGGCGCTGCCCGCCGCCCTGGTGCTGGCGGCCGGCTGGGCCGTCGGGCTCGGGCCGTTCCTGGCCGCGACCCTCGCGGTGGCGGTCGCCGTGGTGGCGACCGGTGCCCTCCACGAGGACGGGCTCGCGGACGTCGCCGACGGGTTCGGCGGCGGCGCCACGCGGGAGCGCCGCCTGGAGATCATGCGCGACAGCCGGATCGGGGCCTACGGCGGCGCCGCCCTGGTCCTGGCGCTGGCCCTGCGGATCGGCGCCCTGGCGACGCTCCTCGACCGGATCGGCCACGCGGCCGTGGCCGGCCTGATCCTGGCGGCCGCCCTGTCGCGGGTCGCCGCCCTCGCCCCGATGGCGCTGCTCGCGCCGGCGCGGCCGGGCGGCCTCTCCGCCTCGGTCGGCCGCCCGGGCCGGGCGAGTCTCGCCACCGCGCTCGGCCTCGGCGCGGTGCTGGCGCTCGGCGCCGTGCCCCTCGGCCTGCCCCTCGGCGGCGTCGCGCTGATGATCCTGTGCGCCGGCCTCGCGGCCCTGGGCCTGACCCGGCTGGCGCGCGCCAGGATCGGCGGCCAGACCGGCGACGTCATCGGCGCCTGCCAGCAGGTCGCGGAGATCGCCGCCCTGCTGGCCCTGGTGGCGGCGACGGCGGGCGTGGCGGATTGAGGGAGGCCGCCGCGTCTTGACCCGGCCACGATCCCCCGGCCAAGGATCACCGATGCCGCCCGCGCCGAAACCCTCCTCGCCCTGCACCAAGGTCTGCGTCCTCGACGCCGCGACCGGCCTGTGCTGCGGCTGCGGCCGGACCCGCGACGAGATCGCCGCCTGGGGCTCGCTGTCGGAGGACCGGCGCCGCGCCGTGATGGCGGGGCTCGGCGCCCGGATGCGGGCCGCCGGCCTCACCCCCCTGGAAGCGCCGCTGCCGTCATGATCTATCTCGGCCTCGCGGCCCTCGCCCTGGTTCTCGTCGCCCTGGTCCTCAGCGACGGCAGCGACAGCGTCGGCGGCGTGATCGAGCCCGACCAGTTGGCGAACCTCGCCTGGACCGGCACGATCCTGCTCCTGGTGGTGGCCGGGTTCTGGCGGCAGTTCACGGCCCGGCTCGGCGCGAACCTGCAGGCGCTCCTGGCCTGGGCGCTGATCGGCCTCGCCCTGGTGATCGGCTACAGCTACCGCGACCGGATCCAGGATGTCGGCGCCCGGGTGCTCGGCGATCTCCGGCCGGGGAGCGCGACCTCGAGCGGCGACGGTTCCGTCACCGTCACAAGGCGGGCGGACGGCGATTTCCGGGTCGACGCCTCGGTCAACGGCCGGGTGCAGCCCTTCCTGTTCGACACCGGGGCGAGCAGCGTCGTGCTCACCGCCGAGAACGCCGCCGCGCTGGGGCTCACGCCCGCGCCTGCCGAGTTCACCGCCCGCGTCTCCACCGCCAACGGCATCACCTACGCGGCGCCGACCCAGCTCGACTCGCTCAGCGTCGGGACGATCACCGAGCGGCGCGTCAACGCCATGGTGGCCAAGCCGGGCGCGCTCTCGGCGAACCTCCTCGGCCAGACCTTCCTGTCGCGGCTCTCCGGCTACGAGGTCCGGGGCGACCGCCTGATCCTGCGCCGGCCCTGACCGGGCCGCCGCGCAAGACGCTCAGGCGGCGTGGGCCTCGGGGGCGGCGCGGGAGACCAGCGCCACCGCCTCCCGCAGGGTCGCGAGGTCGGCCTCCGGGCGCATGCCGTGTGTCGAGAGGTGGCGCCGGAAGGCCCGCGCGCCCGGCCGGCCGTTGAACAGGCCGAGCATGTGCCGGGTGACCGCGTGGAGGCGCTCGCCCCGGGCGAGGCACGCGGCGATGTAGGGCTCGAACGCCGCGACCGCCGCGAAGGCGTCGGGGGCCGGCGCCGGCACGCCGAACAGGTCGGGATCGACCCCGAGCAGGAGCGCCGGCTCGGTGTAGGCGGCGCGGCCGACCATGACGCCGTCGACCTCGGCGAGCCGCGCCCGCGCGGAATCCAGGTCGCGCAGGCCGCCGTTGACCGCGATCGGCAGGCCGGGAAGCCGCCGCTTCAGCCGCGCGGCGCGGCCGTAATCGAGGGGCGGCACGTCCCGGTTCTCCTTGGGCGAGAGCCCCTGAAGCCAGGCCTTGCGGGCGTGGACGATCAGCCCGTCGACGCCCGCCGCCACCACGGCGTCGGCCAGGGTGTCGAGCGCCGCCTCGGGGTCCTGGTCGTCGACGCCGATCCGGCACTTCACCGTCACCGGCACGGAGACCGCGGCCTTCATGGCGGCGACGCAGTCGCCGACCAGGGCCGGCTCGCGCATCAGGCAGGCGCCGAAGCGGCCCTCCTGCACCCGGTCCGAGGGGCAGCCGACGTTGAGATTGACCTCGTCGTAGCCGAGATCCGCGGCGATCCGGGCGGCCCGCGCCAGGTCCGCCGGGTCCGAGCCGCCGAGCTGGACCGCCACCGGGTGCTCGATCTCCGCGAAGCCGAGCAGGCGCTCCCGCGGCCCGTGCAGCACCGCGCCGGTCGTCACCATCTCGGTGTAGAGGCGGGCGCGCGCCGAGAGGGACCGGTGGAACGCCCGGCAGTGGCGGTCCGTCCAGTCCATCATCGGGGCGACGGAGAAGCGCCATCCACTGAGAGTTCCGGGTTCTTCCGTTGCGGCAATCACTTGCTGTCGCTCTCGTGCTGTACCTCGGCGATGCCCCATCGGGCGTCGGACTGCTCGGAATCCGGCTGTGGCGTGCCCGCTCGGCCCCGTCCGGTCCCACCGCGGGGGCGCGATGGGGCGCATCGTCGAGTCCGCCGGGAAGCACGGGACGACGGGGTATCACGCCCGGACCGTCGTCAAAAGAGACGGCACGGTCCACCGCGGGGCCCGGACCGTCGACCGGCGCGCCCGCCGCGGCTCTAAACGCGCCGTTAACCAAGATCAGTGATTTCCCAGGTCATTGGTAGCGTCGCGCGGGCTGTACCTGCCGCCGCGCAAGGATGGCACATCATGCGGCTGATCGTCGGCACAGTGATCGTCTTCGCCTGCGTCTTCGGCAGCTACGCGGCGATGGGCGGCCATCTGCTGGTCCTGTGGCAGCCGTTCGAGTTCGTCATCATCCTGGGTGCGGCGATCGGCGCCTTCGTCATCGGCAACACCGGGCCGGTGCTCAAGGCCGTGCCCGCCATGCTGGGCACGCTGATCAAGGGCCCCAAGTACAACCAGCAATCCTATGTCGAACTGCTGGGAATGCAGTATTCGTTGTTCAAGCTCGCGAAGCAGAAGGGTGCGATGGCGCTCGAGCCGCACATCGAGGATCCGGGCGAGTCGACGCTGTTCAACGCCTTCCCGACCTTCGCGGCGAACCACCACGCGGTCGAGTTCGTCTGCGACTACATGCGCATGGTGACGCTGGGCGCCAACAACGTCCACGAGATCGACGCGCTCATGGATGAGGAGCTGGAGACGCACCATCAGGAGCAGGAGCGCGTCGTCTCGGCCATGCAGTCGCTCGCCGACGGGACGCCGGCGCTCGGCATCGTCGCCGCCGTGCTCGGCGTGATCAAGACGATGGGGGCGATCAAGGAGCCGCCGGAGGTGCTGGGACACCTGATCGGCGGCGCGCTCGTCGGCACCTTCTTCGGCGTCTTCGTGGCCTACGGCTTCTTCGGGCCCATGGCGCAGTCGCTCAAGAGCCTCTTCGAGGCCGAGTCCAAGTACTATCTCTCGCTCAAGGCGGGGCTGCTCGCCCACATCGCCGGCCAGCCGCCGGTGATGGCGGTCGAGTTCGCCCGCAAGTCCCTGATGAGCGACGTCCGCCCGACCTTCAACGAAGTGGAAGCGGCGACCGCCGCTCTGCCCGCCCAGAGCTGATCCGACATCCGGGAGGGAGTCCATGGCGACGATCATCATCAAGAAGGTCAAGAAGGCCGCCCACGCCCACCACGGCGGGGCCTGGAAGATCGCCTACGCGGACTTCGTGACCGCCATGATGGCGTTCTTCCTGCTGATGTGGCTGATCAGCATGACGACGCAGGAGCAGAAGATCGGCCTGGCGGAGTACTTCTCGCCGGCGGCTCTGAGCCCTGCGACCAGCGGCGCCGGCGGAATCCTGTACGGGACCGCCCTCGACACGTCCGGCAACAAGCCGTCCACGCCCCGCGACGCGGAGCGGGGCTCCGCCGAGCGGGAGGAGATCACGCGCCCGACCAGCCCGGGGCGCGTCAGCGACGTCGATGCCAGCCGCCCGGTCGCCAACGTGGAGGCCAATTTCAGCGCCATAGCCAGCCTCCGGCAGGCGCTCCAGACGATGCCCGACATCGCCGAACTGTCGAAGAACATCGTGATCGAGCAGACCAAGGAGGGCGTGAACGTCTCCCTCGTGGACCAGGACGGCCGCGCCATGTTCCGCGAGGGGTCCGTCGAGCCCTACGACCGCACCCGTCGCGTGCTGGAGGCCCTCGCGCCCGCCATCCGGCGGCTGCCCAACCGCCTGTCGATCACCGGCTACACGGCCGTCGCGCGCCCGGGCTCGACGCGGGCCGGCGAGCCCTGGAACCTCTCCGCCGGGCGTGCCCTCGCCGTGCGCGAGGTCCTGTCGGGTGCCGGGGTTCCCAACGACAACTTCTCCTCCGTGTCGGGACGCGGCGACACGGAGCCGGTTTTCCCGGACAATCCCTACCTCGCGCCGAACCGGCGGGTGACGATCACGCTGCTCAACGCGAGCCCGCCGGTGCCCCCGAACCTTCTCCGCTGACGCCGGAGCGGCGCGTCGCGTCGGACCGCGACGCGGCGCGCCGTCGATGCCGCCTCACGTCACCGCGGCGCGTCACGCGCTCCGCGCGGGACCGCGCGCCGCCGCGTCGCTTCCGGCGCGCGGTGTCGAGGCGGCGCGGGTGGCCGGCGACCGGGCCGAGCGCCCGCGCCGCGCCGAGGCGGTAGGCTGACGGCGCGGCGGCGCGCGCACGTCGCCCGCGAGCGGCACCGCGATCCCTGAGCCCGCCGCGCTCGGAGCCTCCGGGTTCGAGGCCGCACCGGCGCGATCCGGGTCAGCCCCGGGCATCCTCTCGGCCGGGATGCCGGAAATCGATGTCGCGGTCGGGCCGCGCGCCGCGCGCTCCACGGGGCGCGACAGCGTCCGACGATTTACCGCCGGGACCTGCGCGCAACCCGCCTCCCCCGCCCTGACTCCCGGAAGCGGACCGGCGGCAGTCCGCCCGGAGCAGCCGGTCGAGCGCGGCCGACGGGCGGGCGTGGACGACCGGCGGCTCGCTGACCCGCCGCGTGTCGCGCGGCGTGAACCTCTCGAACGTCGTGTCCCTGCCTAGCCCGCTCCGGCAGCGCGGTGGGCGCGTCCGGCCCGCCGATCGGCGCCCGCGGGCCGTGCGACGGCGGCACGAGACCGTCCGCGACGAGGTCGATCGTCCCGGCCGACCGCTCCGCCGGGAGCGCGATGAAGCATATCTCACATGTGTGGCCGGAATGGAATTATTCCAATGTTCGGCAGATGATCGGCGGGCGCGGCGCCGAAGGGCAGTTGATTCGATCTGCGAGCTTCGCGGTGTAGCTTTATTTATAGTTAGGAATATTTGATATGACGATCGGTAGAAAGATATTTTGTCTTATCAGTAGCATCCTTCTGGCATTCATATCGATCGTGGGCGTCCAGGTCTCGTCCGTCGGCGCGGTGATGATGGAGGGGCGCAAGGCCGCCATCCGCGCCCAGGTCGAGTCGGCGCACGGCATCGTGGCGGCGTTCGCCCGGCAGGCGGAGGCCGGCGCCGTCTCGGCCGACGAGGCGCGGCGGCGCGCGGCGGAGGCGCTGCGGGCCATGCGCTACAACGGCGGCGACTACGTCTTCGTCTACAGCTCGGAGCCGGGCAACATCGGCCGCAACGTCGTGCATCCCGATCCCAAGATCGAGGGCACGCGGTCCCGCGACGACGCGGCGATGAAGAAGACCTTCGTCTGGACGATGATCCAGCACGCCCGGGAGGGCGGCGGCTTCACCGAGTACCGCTGGGCCCGCCTCGGCGAGACCGAGCCCGCCCCGAAGGTCGCCTACTCGCTCGCCTACGAGCCCTGGCAATGGGTCATCAATTCGGCCCTGTACGTGGACGACATCCACGCCCTGGACCGGGCGCGGATGGTCACCACCCTGCTCTGGCTGATCCCCCTCGCGATCGGGATCGGGCTGGTCGGGTTCCTGCTGGCGCGCAGCATCACCCGCCCCCTGAGCGCCTTCACGGCCGCCCTGCGCCGCCTCGCCGGCGGCGCGACGGACGTCGCCATCCCGGGTCTCGGCCGGCGCGACGAGATCGGCCAGATGGCCGAGGCCGCCGGCGTGTTCCGGGACAGCATGATCGAGGCGCGGACCCTGTCGACCGAGCAGCGCGCCGAGCAGGAGCGTCGGCAGGAGCGGGCCCAGTGGATGGAGGCGGTGACCCGCAGCTTCGACACCGAGGCGAGCCAGCTCCTGGCACGGGTCGACACCGCCGCGGCCGGCATGCGGGAGGCCTGTCGGGCGATGGCCGACACCGCCGCGCAGGCGTCGCGGCAGGCCGGCTCGGCCGCCGGGGCGGCGCAGCAGGCCGCCGCCAACGTGCAGACGGTGGCGGCGGCGACCGAGGAGCTGTCCGCCTCGATCGGCGAGATCGGCGGGCAGGTCACCAAGTCGGCCGCGATCGCCGGTCAGGCGGTGAGCGAGGCGGAGCGGACCGACCGGCAGATCCGCGGCCTCGCCGGGGCGGCGGAGCGGATCGGGGAGGTCGTGCGGATCATCTCGGCGATCGCCGAGCAGACCAACCTCCTGGCGCTGAACGCCACGATCGAGGCGGCGCGGGCGGGCGAGTCGGGGCGCGGCTTCGCGGTGGTCGCCGCCGAGGTGAAGGGCTTGGCCGGGCAGACCGCGAAGGCCACGGAGGAGATCACCGCGCAGATCGCGGCGATCCAGGGCGAGACGACGGAGGCGGTCGGCGCGGTCCACTCGATCGGGAGGACCGTCGACACGATGAACGCGATCGCCAGCGCGATCGCGGCGGCGGTCGAGCAGCAGCGGTTCGCCACCGGGCACATCTCTCAGAACATCGACGAGGCCGCCCGGGGGACCGACGCGGTGAGCGCGAACGTGGTCTCGGCCTCGTCGGCGGCGGAGGCGACGCACCGCGTGGCCGGGGAGGTCGGTGCCGCGGCCGGCGACGTCTGCCGCAGCGCCGAGGCCCTGCGCGCCGAGGTGATGCGCTTCCTCGTCGAGATGCGCGCCGCCTGAGCGCGCCGACGCCCCGGACGGGCGCCGCTGGCGCGGGGCACATCCGTGACGTGCGTGGGAGAGGCGCGTCAGAACACCGGCATGGCCCCGGCCACCGTGACGAGCGCGCCCGACGTGTAGCTGCTCTCGTCGGAGGCCAACATCACGTAGGCTGAGGCGAGTTCGGCCGGTTGTCCGGGCCGACCGAACGGAACCTGACTGCCGAAGGATTTCACCGAATCCTGGCTCATCCCGGAGGGGATGAACGGGGTCCAGATCGGCCCGGGCAGCACGCCGTTCACGCGCACGCCCTTCTCGGCGAGGAGCTGGGCCAAGCTGAGCACCATGTTGCTCAGGGCGCCCTTGGTGGCGCTGTAGGCCATGAGCGACGGCATCGGGTGCTTGGAATTCACCGAGGAGGTGAAGATCACCGAGGCGCCGGGCTTGAGATGGGCGAGCGCCGCCTTGGTCACGTAGAACGCGCCGAACACGTTGGTGCGGAAATGGTCCTCGAACACGGCGTCGTCGATCGCGGCGAGGTCCTCGTTCGGCTGCTGGAACGCGCCGTTGTTGACCAGCACGTCGAGGCGCCCGAACGTCTCGACGGTGCGGGCGACGATCTGGCGCCCGTAGGCGGCGTCCTTGAGGTCGCCCGGCAGGAGCAGCGCCCGCCGACCCGCCTTCTCGACCCACTGGGCGACCGCCTCCGCGTCGGCCTGCTCGTCCGGCAGGTAGGAGATGGCGATGTCGGCCCCCTCCCGGGCGAAGGCGATGGCGACCGCGCGGCCGATGCCGGAATCGCCGCCGGTGATCAGCGCGGCCTGGCCGGTCAGCTTGCCCGAGCCCTTGTAGCTCGCCTCGCCGTGGTCGGGTTCGGGCTCCATGCGGCCGGTCTTGCCGGGGAAGCTCTGGGGCTGCGCCGCGAAGGGCGGGCGGGGATACTTGTGCAGCGGATCCGTGGTCACGCGTCGTCTCCGATGGGGATGCCGGTCCAACCGCACGGCATCCCGGGTGTTCCGGTGCCCTGGCGCCGCGCCCCGCCGGCACAGCCCTGTTCGAGGCCGCCCGCCGCCCTTCCCCCCTCGCGGACAACACGAACCCGTGTGCCGGCGAGGGGCCGACACAGGTCAGCAACAGCCGCTCGTCACTCTGGCCGCGAGGAGGTCCCGCCATGATCGACGTTCAGCCGGAGGATCGGGCCGCCCGCGTGATCGACCGGGTCCTGATCTGCGCAGCGATGCTCTCGCTCACCTTCGGACTGGCGACGGGCCTGTGGGGTCTGCTGCAGTGAGCCGGCCCGGTCGCGCGCCCGCGCGGCGGTCCGGACGCGACTACACCGCCGTGACGCTGATCGGAGCGGGACTCACGGTGCTCGCGCTCGCGCTGCTGCTGGTCGGGATCCCGTGAGCGGTCGCCGGCGATGCTGCTGAACCGCGTCCTCGTCGCCGCGCTGGTCGTCGCGGTCGCGGCGTTCCTGCTGTACCTAGCGGCCCTCGCCCGCGCGGCGCTGTCGCCCAACGAGCCCTACGCGGCCAGCATCGGCCTCACCCTCGACCAGTGCGTGGCCGCCCAGGACAGCCTGTCCGCCGAGGCGTCGCGCCTCTACTGCCTCAGGCCCGTCCCGAAGCGCCTGTGACCGGCAAGGATCTCGGCCCGCCGGAGACCCTGCGTGAGTTTTCCTGACACATCGTGTGAGGACATGGTGATTGTCCGCACGGTGCCGGAAACTTACGGTTCGAGGTGCCGGCTGGCTCCGCCACCGCGCTCGATCACAGGAAAACGCACGGAAGACCCGGCATCATGACGGATGACGCGACGATCCGGTCCGGACGCTGCCACTGCGGGGCGGTGCGCTTGGAGGCGGCCCTCGACGACGATCTCGCGTCGATCCGTCGATGCACCTGCTCCTACTGCCGCATGCGCGGCGCCGTCGTCGTCATGGCGCGGCCGGGCGGGGTGAGGATCCTGGAGGGGTCGGAGGCGCTGACGACCTACCGGTTCCATACCGGGGCGGCGCAGCACTTCTTCTGCTCCCGCTGCGGCGTCTACACGCACCATCAGCGGCGGTCGGACCCGAACGTCCACGCCGTCAACGTGGCCTGCCTGGACGGGGTCAGCCCCTTCGACTTTCCGGAGGTCCCGGTGATGGACGGCGTCAATCACACGAACGACACCGGCCAGCCCACGCGGCGCGCCGGCACGCTGCGCTTCGTCTCGGCAGAGTGACGGCCGCGTAGGGCTGCGTGAGGGTCGCGTGACGGCGGCGGACCGTCCGCGGTCGGGGCCCGGTGCGGGATCCCCGATCGGGCCCGGCTCAACCGCTAGTGATCGTGGCCGCAGCCGCAGCCGGGACCGTGCACGTGGCCGTGCTTCTGGTGCCCGTGCTCGTGATCATGGCCGTGATCATGGCTGTGACCGTGGGCATGATCGTGGCCGTGCTTCTCGTGCCCGTGATCGTGGCTGTGCCCATGATCGTGCGCGTGGGCGTGGTCATGCCCGTGGTCATGGCCGTGCTCATGGCCGTGCTCATTCCCGTGGTCGTGATGATGGTGGGCGTGATGGTCGTGCCCGTGATCGTGCCCGCAGGTGCTGTGATCGTGGGCGGCCTGCTCGGGACGGAAGGCACGGGAGACCGGGGTCGCGACGCAGCCCTGCCCGCGCACCAGCTCGGCCGCGGCGGGCGTCGCCGGCACGTAGAGCACGTCCGCGCCGATCTCGGCGTCCACGTGGCTGCCGCCGAGCTGCCAGGCCAGGCGCAGCAGGCGGGCCGGATTCTCGGCGCGCACCTCCAGGAGATCCTCGGCGGCCGCCCGCACCGCGACGAGCCGGCCGTCGTCGAGGCGCAGGGCGTCGCCGTCCTCGAGCGCCGCGGCCTTGGTGAGCGCGACGTCGAAGCCGAGGCCGCCCTCGGCGACCAGGGATCCGGCGACGGCAGCCCGGCCCGCGCGGTCGAGGGTCACCGTGTCGGCGACGCGGTCGGCGCGGACCGCGGCCCGGCGGACGATCGTGGTGGCTGTCGGCATGGGACCCTCGGACATGTGCCGGACTGGTGCCGGGCGTGGTGCCGGATAGGGCGTCGCGGCACCGCGGCCGGAGCGCCTCCGAACGTGGCATAGGGCGAGACGGGAACCGGGCGCAACTCGTCTCGCAACGCGTCTCGCGGCCGATGGAACCTTAGCCGTATGGCCGACATTCCTTTCCTGCTAAGCTCGACCCGATCCGCAACGATCACGGCCACCGGCCGGACCGGATTCACAAGGGAGTTCTGGGGACCATGAAGAAGCTGACGGCCGCCGCCATCGCCACCATCGCCGCCCTCTCGCTCGCCGGCTGCAACACCCCGGAGGACCGGGCTCTGGGCGGCGCCGGCCTCGGCGCCCTGACCGGTGCCGCGATCGGCGCGGCGGCCACCGGCCGCGCGGGCGGTGCCCTGGCGGGTGCCGCGATCGGCGGCGCCGGCGGCGCCATCGTGGGCGCCTCGACCGCGCCGCGCTGCCCCTACGGCACCTATCGCGACGCCTACGGCAACGTGTACTGCCGCTGAGCTGAAGGGGAAGGGCCGGGCGCGTCCCGGCCCTTCCTCGCGGCGTGCGGAGCGGCTATCCCGTCGCTCGGCCGGGCCCGTCCCGGTGCCGGAACCCCGCCGCCGCCGATGACAGAGCCGAGCCGAGGATCAGCGCCGGGACCGGTCGTCCCATGACTCAGGCGACCAAAACTCAGGGCGTCTGGGGCAAGCTCGGCGGCGCGGGATTCGGCCTCGCGATCGGCGGCCCCCTCGGGGCGCTGATCGGCGGGGTCGCCGGTCATTTCCTGCTCGACCGCGTCGGCGCGCCCTTCGGGCGGACGCCGCGCGACGTCGTGTTCACCACCGGACTCGTGGCGCTCGCCGCCAAGATGGCCAAGTCCGACGGCGTCGTGCTGCCCTCGGAGGTCGAGGCGTTCGGCCGGGTCGTGCAGGTGGAGCCGTCCGCGCGGGCGGGCGTCGAGCGCCTGTTCGACCTCGCCAAGAAAACCACGAACGGCTTCGAGGCCTACGCCCAGCAACTGGCGACCACCTTCGGCGACGAGCCGGCCCTCCTCGAGGACGTGCTCGACGGCCTGTTCCAGATCGCCGGCGCCGACGGGGCGCTGCACGAGGCCGAGGAGCGCTACCTGCGCGCGGTCTCGGGCATCTTCGGCTTCGACGAGGCGGCGTTCCGGCGCATCGCCGCCCGCCACGTGCGGTTGCCGGACGATCCCTACGGCGTCCTCGGGCTCGACCGCGAGGCGGACGACGCCGCCGTGAAGGCCCGCCACCGGGCGCTGGTGGCCGAGCACCACCCGGACCGGGCGCTCGCCCGCGGCCTGCCGACGGAGGCGGTGGCCATCGCCACGCGGCGGCTCGCCGCGATCAACGCCGCCTATGACCGGATCGCGCAGGAGCGCGGGCTGCGGTGAGCCTGACCCCCGACAGCCCCCTCGCCCGCCGCGTCGCGCCCTCGCCGAACCACGGCGCCCGCCGCGCGGGGCCGCTCGACATGCTGATCCTGCACTACACCGGGATGGACAGCGGGGCCGCCGCCCTCGCGCGCCTGCGCGACCCGCTGAGCGAGGTCTCGGCGCACTACCTCGTGTTCGAGGATGGCGGGATCGTCCAGATGGTGCCGGAGGCCCGCCGGGCCTGGCACGCCGGCGCCGGCGCCTGGAAGGGCGAGACCGACGTCAATTCCCGGTCGATCGGGATCGAGATCGTGAACCCGGGCCATGCCGGCGGCCTGCCGCCCTACCCGGAGCCCCAGGTCGAGGCGGTGATCGCGCTGGCCCGGGACATCCTCGCCCGCTGGCCGATCCCGCCGGAGCGGGTGCTCGCCCATTCCGACGTCGCGCCCGAGCGCAAGGAGGATCCGGGGGAGATCTTCCCGTGGGACCGTCTGGCGGCGGCGGGGGTGGGGCACCGCGTGCCCCCCGCGCGCCTCCAGGACGGCCGGTTCTTCGCGCGGGGCGATGCCGGCCAGCCCGTCGAGGCGCTGCAGGCGATGTTCGCGCTCTACGGCTACGACCTGCCGGTGACCGGTCTGTTCGACGCGCGCACCCACGCGGTGGTCACCGCGTTCCAGCGCCATTTCCGCCCGGCGCGGGTGGACGGCGTGGCCGACGCCTCCACCATCACCACCCTGCGCGACCTGATCGCGGCGCTGCCGCCGGCCTGAGGGCCAGGCGCCCGCCGGGCCCCCTCAGGCGCGGTGGGCCCGGGCCTCGCGGGGGTGTCCGGCCTCCGGGGCCGGCGCGACCGGCGCGTCGGTCCGGGTCCGCCAGAGGCTGTAGAAGACGCCGGCCGCCAGCAGCGTCAGGGTCACCACCAGGGAGACCCAGGGCTGCACGTGGATGAGCCCGAACGTGTCAGCGACCACGATCTTGGCGCCGATGAAGATCAGGATGAAGGCCAGCGCCGTCTTCAGGTAGGCGAACCGGTCGACCATCGCGGCGAGCGCGAAGTAGAGGGCGCGCAGGCCCAGGATCGCGAAGATGTTGGAGGTGTAGACCACGAACGTGTCGGTGGTGATCGCGAAGATCGCCGGCACGCTGTCGACCGCGAAGATCACGTCGGCGCCGTTCACCAGCACCAGGGCGAGCGCCAGCGGGGTGAAGTACAGGGCGACCTTGCCGGTCCTCGGGTCGGTCTTGCGCACGGTGAAGCGCTGGCCGTGCAGGTCGGGCGTGACCCGGAAGGTCGTCTTGAACCAGCGCACGACGGCGCTGTTCTGGAAGTCGCCTTCCTCCTCGTCGCCCGAGAGCAGGATCTTCAGGCCGGCGTAGATCAGGAAGGCGGCGAACAGGGAGAGCACCCAGTGCACCTCGTGCACCAGGGCGGCGCCGAGCCCGATCATCAGCCCGCGCAGCACCACGGCCGCCAGGATGCCCCAGAGGAGAACCCGGTGCTGGGCCGCCCGCGGGATGCCCAGGGCCGTGAGGATCATGGCGATGACGAAGACGTTGTCCATCGACAGCGACTTCTCGACCACGAGGCCGGTGACGTACTCCTCGGCGGAAGACGGCCCGAGATACCACCAGATCCAGCCGCCGAAGGCGAGGCCGAGGGCGAGGTAGAAGCCAGTGAGAGCCAAGCTCTCCCGGACGCCGATCTCGTGCTCCTTGTCGCGGTGGAGGAGCCCGAGGTCGAAGGCGAGCAGGCAGGCGATCAGGACGTGGAACCCGAGCCACATCCACAACGGCTTGCCGAGCCATTCGACGGTGAGGACGTCCATCATGTGCGGGGACCTGATGCTGATTCCAGATGGAAAGCATCGGCTCCGACATCACGGGCGCTGAGGAGCGCCCGCCAGAGGGGCCCGCAGCCGATGGGGCCGACGTAAGCGGTGATCCGGGCGAATCAAGGGCAGAGCGCCCGGCCGGCGCGCGGTCCGGTGACGCTGTCCGCTCCCCGTGGCCCCGCCGCGACGCGGGCGCGCGCGTCGGGGCGGCCTCCTGTCCTGGAACAGGAGCGCGCGCGGGGTGAGGGACCGCGTCCGGTTCCGCGCCGCCGTCAGGCGGAGGCGTCCGGCGTCTCGGCGGCCATCTTGGGGGATGTGCGCTCGCGCAGGGGCCGCTCCTCCATCAGCGCCAGGAACGTGAAGGCTCCGAGCAGGCCGAGGCAGGCGGCCAGGAAGACGTGGCGGAAGGTTAGGGCGAGCTGGGCCGGGTCCGCGCCGCGGATTAGGCTCTCCACGTCGTGGGCCCCTCCCCCCGCCCCGCCCGCGGCGCCGCCGAGCACGATCGTGCCGAAGGCCGCCACGATCAGCGCCCCGCCGAGGGAGCGGAAGAAGTTCATCGCGGCGGTGGCGATGCCGAGCTGGTGCGTCTCCACCGCGTTCTGGATCGAGATGGTCGAGAGCGGCAGGATCGTCCCGATCCCCATGGAGAGCAGCGCGAACAGCACCTCCATGAGCCAGAAGGGCAGCGCCCGGCCCTGCCAGGCGATGGTGGCGCAGCAGGCGAGGCTGACGCACATCATCGCCAGGGGCACGCGCTTGTAGTGCCGGAAATGGAGCATCGACCGGCCCGACAGGGTCGCACCCGTGACGGTGCCGATCATCAGCGGCACCAGGGCCACTCCGGACTCGCTCGCCGAGAGCCCGATCACCCCTTCGAGGAAGATCGGCACGTAGATGGTGAGCCCGATGAAGGTGCCCATGGCGAAGCACGCCGCCAGCGTCGCGCTGTAGACCACCCGGTCCTTGAGCACCTCCGTGGGGATCAGCGGCTCGGCCGCCGTGGCGAGCCGCGCCGCGAAGCCGCCGCCCAGCACGGCCGCCCCGGCCAGGAGGGCGAGGACCGGCGCCGAGTCCCAGGGATAGCGCACCCCGCCCCAGCTCAGGGCCAGCAGGAGGGTGACGGAGCCCGCCACCATCAGGGCGGCGCCGGGATAGTCCAGCCGGTGGCGGCGCTCGTGGCGGGGCAGGCGCTTGAGGTTGGCGTTGGTGAGCGCGAAGGCGAGGACGCCGATCGGCAGGTTGATCCAGAAGATCAGGGACCAGTGCAGGTGCTGGGCGAAGAGGCCGCCGAGCAGCGGCCCCGCCACCGAGGCCGTCACGAACACGCCCGCGATCACCACCTGGTAGCGCGCCCGCTCCTTGGGCGACATGATGTCGGCCAGGATGGTCTGCGCCAGGGCGATCAGACCGCCGCCGCCGACACCCTGGAGACCCCGGGCGAGCGCCAGCGCCACCATCGTGGGCGCGAGCGCGCAGGCGAGCGAGCCGACCACGAAGGTCGCGATGGCGATCAGCAGCATGACCCGCCGGCCGTGGATGTCGCTGAGCTTGCCGTAGAGCGGGGTCACCGCCGTGGAGGCCAGCAGGTAGGCGGTGACGATCCAGGGCAGGTTCGCGGCGTCGCCGAGGTCGAGGCCGATGGTCGGCATGGCGGTCGCCACGATGGTCTGGTCGAGGGCCGCGAGCAGCATCGCGGTCATCAGCCCGTAGACGATGGCGCGGATCTCGCCGGGGCTGAGCGCGGCCTGCGGGGCGGGCCGCGCCTGGGCCTGCGGCTGGATCTCGGTGACGGCGACGGGACTGGCCACGTGTCTGAGAGCCTCTGATCCGGACCGTGCCGGCCGACCGTCCGGGACGGACGGGGCCTGGGGCGGCATGAGGGGGGCGCGGGCGGGCCGCGGTCGCGGGCCTGTGCACCGGTAACCGCGGCGCCCGGGATCGGGAAGAACGTGCGTTCGGGCGTGTCCGTTTCCTAGCGCAACGCTGGAGGCCGGCCCATGGCGCCCGGCGCCGATCCGACCTTCGCCCTTGACAGAGGGGGCCGGGCTGTCGCTCTCCCGCCCCATGCCGGATGACAGGGACGCAATCGCCATCGTGGGCGGGGGGCCCGCCGGGCTCGCCGCGGCCGAGGTGCTGGGCGAGGCTGGCCGCGCGGTCACGGTCTACGAGCGCATGCCGTCGGTCGCCCGCAAGCTGCTGATCGCCGGGCGCGGCGGCCTCAACATCACCCACAGCGAGGCGCGGGCGGAGTTCCTCGCCCGCTACCATCCGCGCGGCGCCCTCGACGCGGCGATCGCGGCCTTCCCGCCCGACGCGCTCAGGGCGTGGTGCGGGGATCTCGGCGAGCCGACCTTCGTCGGCTCGAGCGGGCGCGTCTTCCCGCGCAGCTTCAAGGCCTCGCCCCTGCTGCGGGCGTGGCTGGCGCGGCTCGACCGCCTCGGCGTCCGGATCCGGACCCGCCACCGGCTCACGGGGATCGCCGGGGGCCTGCGCTTCGAGACCCCGGACGGTCCCCTGGACATCCGGCCGCGCGCCACCCTGCTGGCGCTGGGCGGGGCGAGCTGGCCGCGCCTCGGCTCGGACGGGCGCTGGGTGCCGCTCCTCGAGGGGCTCGGCGTGGCGGTGTCGCCCCTGCGTCCGGCCAATGCCGGCTTCGCGGCGGCGTGGTCCGACCTGTTCCGGGAGCGGTTCTCCGGCGCGCCGCTGAAGCGGGTGGCGCTCACCTGCGCGGGCACCACGGTGCGGGGCGAGGCCGTGATCACGGAGGCCGGCCTCGAGGGCGGGGCGGTCTACGCCCTCTCGCGCGCCCTGCGCGAGGCGATCGCGGCCGGGGGCAGCGCCCGGCTCGTCGTGGATCTCCGCCCGGACCTGACCCGGGACGCCCTCGCCCGCCGCCTGTGCGGCGCCCGGCCGGGCGACTCGGCCGCGACCCGGCTGCGCAAGGCCGCGGGCCTCGCGCCCGCGGCGGCGGGGCTGCTGCGCGAGGCGGCCGGCACCGCCCTCCCGGCGGAGCCCGGGGCCCTCGCCGGGCTGATCAAGGCGGCGCCCATCACCCTCACCGCCTCCGCGCCGATCGAGCGGGCGATCTCGACGGCGGGCGGCGTCCGGCTCGACGCGCTGGACGGGCGGTCCATGCTGCGCGCCCATCCCGGCCTGTTCCTGGCCGGCGAGATGCTCGACTGGGAGGCGCCGACCGGCGGCTACCTCCTCCAGGGCGCCTTCGCGGGCGGCCGGTCGGCCGCCGCCGGGATGCTCGACTGGCTGCGCGAGAGCGGCGGCTGACCCGCCCGGTTCACGGCCGCGTGCAGAACCCGACGATGCCGGTCGCCTCCGCCGGGCAACTGGCGCCCTCCCCGTCGTAGGTCGGCGCGCCGCCCTTGAGGCAGTGGGCCGTGACCAGCATCTCCCCGGTCCCGCAGGTGATCGTGCAGCCTCCCGGGCAGTCGGACTTGCGCACGGGCCGCAGGCTGGCGGCCTCGCCCTTCGGGCCCGGGCCGCCCTGCGGCCCGATCGGCCCCCGCGAGCCCGGTGCGCCCGGCGGGCCCGAGGCTCCCGTGTCGCCCTTCGGGCCCGGTGCGCCCTGCGGGCCGGCCGCGCCCGTGGCACCGGGCTCCCCCTTCGGGCCGGGCTCGCCCTGGGGACCCGTATCGCCCTTGAGGCCCTGATCCCCCTTGGGGCCGGTCTCGCCCTTGGCCCCCGTCTCGCCGGGCGGTCCCGCCGCACCCTGGGGACCGGGCGGTCCGGGCGGACCCTCGGGCGCGCAGTTCGCCACGACCGCCTCGCGCTCGTCCGGCTCCGCCTTCAGCGTCACCACGCAGGTCGAGGGCCGGTAGGGCAGCCGGAAGGTGAACCGGCCGCGCCGGTCGGCCTGGATCGAGATGTCGTCGTCCAGCACCACGATCGCGCCGGGCTTGCGCACGGAGCCCGAGATCCTCAGGTCGCCGGCCTCGATCCGCGCGTCGTAGACCATGATCGGCTGGCTCGGGGCCTGCGCGTGGCGGACCCGCGGACGGGCCGGGCGCGCCCGCCCCGTCGCGGGGGCGGACGCGGCCGGATCCGGGGCGGCGGCACCCGGCGGATCCGCCTGCTGGCCGAGCGCCGCGCCCGGCAGGGCGAGCAGGAGCGTCAGGGTGAGGGCTGAGCTGAGGGCTGAGCGCATGCGCGGTCCGGTTCGGCCGCGTCACGCGCGCGGCGTCCGGACATTGGTCTCGCCCTGCGATTGCGGTCAACCGCGACCTCGGACGCCGCGGGGGCGGCCGATTCCACAGGCGTCCACAGCCGTCCACAGGCCAAGCCGCTGCCGCCACGCGCGATTCCGGGACCCCGCGGAAACCGTTTGTGCATGTTCCTGTTATGTTCCTATCGTCCAGCATGACCGGAGCCGATGGAGATGGGGCTGGACCCTGCCGACGAGACCGAGGCGGCGATCGCGCGGGACGATCCCCGGGCCCGGCTGGCGGTCCTGCGGGCGCGCCTCGCGCCGCCGGATCGCGGCCGGGATCCGGTCCCGGTCCTGCCGCTGGGCGTTCCGGATCTCGACGCGCACCTGCCGGGCGGCGGTCTCGCCCTCGGGCCGCCCCACGAGATCGCGCCGGCCGAGCCCGCGGACGCGATCGCGGCCCTGGGCTTCGCCCTGGCGCTCTGCGCCCGCCAGCTCGCCCGGGAGCCGGGGGAAGCGCTGATCGCCGCCGCGCCCGGCGAGCCCCTGCCCTACGGGCACGGCCTCGCCGGCCTCGGCCTCGACCCCGGCCGCCTGCTGCTGCTGGAAGCCGGCAGCGACGCGGAGGTGTTCCGCGCCCTGGAGGCGGCCCTGCACGCGCGGGCGCTCACGGCCCTGATCGGCCTCCTGCGGGACGGGCTGCCGCTGAAGCCGGGCCGGCGCCTGCAGCTCGCCGCGGAAGGGCCGGCGCCGCCGCTGCTGCTGATCCTGCGGCCGGCGCCGGCCGGTCTGCCCAACGGGGCCGCCACGCGCTGGCGGATCGCCGCCGCGCCGGCGGCGCGGGACCGGTTCGGGACCCTGGACAGGCCGCGCTGGCGGGCGCGGCTCGAGCGCTGCCGCAACGGGCGGGGCGGCGACTGGCTTCTGGAGTGGGACCATGCCGCGCATCGTCTGCATCTGCCTGAGCCACTGGCCGGTGACGCGGCTGCGGCGGGCCGGTCTCGCGCCTGAGCGCGGCCCCCTCGCGGTGGCGGCCGAGGGGGCCGGCGGGCTGCGGCTCGTGGCCCTCGACCCGGAGGCCCGCGCCCTCGGCCTCCGGGTCGGCGAGCCCCTCGGCCGGGTCCGGGCGCGGATCGGCGTGCCGCTCCAGGTCTACCCGGCCGACCCGGAGGCCGACCGGGACGCCCTGCTGCGGCTGTGCCGCTGGGCGAGCGGCTACGCGCCCCACGTGGCCCCGTTCGGGCCGGGCGAGGCGGCGGACGGGCTCTACATCGACGTCGCCGGCGCGAGCCACCTGCGCGGCGGCGAGGCGAACCTCGTCGCGGACTTGGCCGCCCGGCTCGCGCGGAGCCGCGTACCGGCGGGGATCGCGCTGGCCGACACGCCCGGCGCCGCCTTCGCGCTGGCGCGGCAGGGCGGGCCCGATCCGGTCGTGGTGCCGCCGGGCGGGGCCTCGCAGGCCCTGCGGGCCCTCCCGGTGGACGCCCTGCGCCTCGATCCCGGCACGGTCGCGGGCCTGAAGCGGCTCGGCCTGCGCCGGATCGGCGAACTCGACGCCCTGCCCCGGGGGCCCCTCGCCCGCCGCTTCGGCGCGGCGCTGCTGCTGCGCCTCGACCAAGCCCTGGGCCGCCGGCCCGAGCCGCTGGCGCCCCTGACGGAGGCGGCCGCCTACGCCGCCGCCCGCGGCTTCCTCGACCCGATCGGGCGGCAGTCGGACATCGTTCGGACCGCCCGGGACCTGATGGCGGAGACCGCGCCGCGGCTGGAGCGGGACGGGCTCGGCGCCTGCGCCCTGCGCCTCGGCCTGCACCGGGTCGACGGCGCCCTGCGGGTGATCGATCTCGGCCTGTCCCGCCCCGAGCGCGATCCTGAGCGGGTCGCGGCCCTCGTCGCCCTGCGCCTCGACCGGCTGGGCCCCGCCCTCGACGCCGGCTTCGGCTTCGAGACGGTGGCGCTCGCCGTGACGGTGACCGGCCCCATGCCGGCCCGCCAGACGGATCTCGGCGCGGCGGCCCCGGGCGACGGGATCGGGTTCCTGGCCGACGCCCTGGCGCAGCGCCTCGGGCGGGCGCTCCTGCGGCTCGAGCCGCGGGCGAGCCACCTGCCGGAGCGGGCCGACCGGGACCGGGTCTGGGTTGCCGGAATGGGGCACGGACCGTCGACCGATCGAGGCGTCAGCCGGCCACGGGCGCCTCTCCCGCCCCCCGCTCCCGAACGGCAGCGTGGGCCGGATGCGCTCCTTCAGCGTCGGCGTTCAACCGTGATGGCTGCGCCTTCCGACCCAGCGGCGGAAGAGGAGGCGCGCACCGGCGCGTCCCCCTGGCCCGACCACCTCCCGCCCCGCCCCCTGGTGATCTTCCCCCGCGGCGAGGCCGCCCTCGACGTGCTCTCGACCGTCCCGGAGGGGCCGCCCCGGCGCTTCCGCTGGCGCGCCCGGGTCCACCGCGTCGCCCATGCCGAGGGGCCGGAGCGGATCGCCGCCGAATGGTGGCGCGCGCCCGGCGCGGATCGCGATTACTACCGCATCGAGTGCGAGGCCGGGCACCGGCTCTGGCTCTACCGCGACGGCCCGCACGCCCCTGATCGCCCGGCCGCGTGGTACGTCCACGGGCTCTTCGCGTGAGCGGCCCCGCCTACGCCGAGCTCGCCGTCACCACGAACTTCTCCTTCCTGCACGGCGCCTCCCATCCGCAGGACTTCGTCGTGCAGGCGGCGTCCTACGGCCTCGCGGCCATCGGCATCGCCGACCGCAACACCGTGGCCGGCGTGGTCCGGGCGCACGCGGCGGCGCTGGCGCTCGACCAGGAAGGCACACCGATCCGGATCCTGCCGGGGGTGCGCCTCGTCACCGAGGAGGGGTTCGAAGCCGTCACCTACCCGATGGACCGGGGCGCCTGGGGGCGCCTCTGCCGGCTGCTCACCCTGGGCAACCGGCGCGTCCGCAAGGGCGCGTGCCGCTTCTCCTTCGCCGAGATGGTGGAGGCCGCCGAGGGGCAGATGTTCATCGCGATGCCGCCGGCCCGGCGCCTGCCGGAGGGGTTCCGGGCGCGGCTGGAGGCGCTGGCCGCCGCCGCCCCGGGCCGGACCTTTCTGGGGGCGAGCCACACGCGCCGCGGCGACGAGCGGCGGCGCCTCGGGCTGCTCGCCGAGCTGGGCGCGGCCTCCGGCGCCCCGATGGTCGCGGTCTCGGACGCGCTCTACCACCATCCCGAGCGACGCCCGCTGCAGGACGTGGTCACCTGCATCCGCCAAGGCTGCCGGATCGAGGACGCCGGCTACCGGCTGGAGGCCAATGCCGAGCGCCACCTGAAGCCCGCCGCCGAGATGGCGCGGCTGTTCTCCGACCACCCGGAGGCGCTGGCCCGCACCGTCGAGATCGCGCAGGCCTGCGAGTTCAACCTGTCGCAGCTGCACTACGAGTATCCCGACGAGCCGGTGCCCCCCGGGCGCACGCCGCAGGAATACCTGGAGGAGAAGACCTGGGAACGGGCGCGCTGGCGCTACGGCGGCGAGGTCCCGGACGGCGTCGCGGCGACGCTGCGCGAGGAGCTGCGGCTCATCGCCAAGATGAAATACGCCCGCTACTTCCTGACCCTGTTCGACGTGGTCGAGTTCGCTCGCGGCCGGGGCATCCTCTGCCAGGGCCGCGGCTCGGCGGCCAATTCCGCCGTGTGCTTCTGCCTCGGCATCACCGCGGTGGACCCGTCGAAGCACCGGCTGCTCTTCGCCCGCTTCATCTCGGAGAACCGCGGCGAGCCCCCCGACATCGACGTCGACTTCGAGCACGAGCGCCGCGAGGAGGTGATCCAGCACCTCTACGCCCGCTACGGCCGGGAGCGCGCCGCCCTCTGCGCCACGGTGATCCACTACCGGCCCCGCATGGCGATCCGCGAGGTCGGCAAGGTCCTGGGCCTGACCGAGGACGTGACCGCGGCGATCGCCGACACGGTCTGGGGCTCCTGGGGCACCGGCATGCCGGACCAGCACGTGCGCGAGGCCGGGCTCGACCCGGAGAACCCGGCGATCCGGCAGGCGCTCGACCTCGCCCACCAGCTGATCGGCTTCCCCCGCCACCTGTCGCAGCATGTCGGCGGCTTCGTGCTGACCCGCGGCCGCCTCGACGAGACCGTGCCGGTGGGCAACGGCGCCATGGCGGACCGCACCTTCATCGAGTGGGACAAGGACGACATCGACGCGATCGGCCTGATGAAGGTCGACGTGCTGGCGCTCGGCATGCTGACCTGCCTCAAGCGCGGCCTCGATTTCTTGGAGAAGGATCACGGCACCTTCTACGAGACGCTGGCCGACCTGCCGCAGGACGATCCCGCGACCTACGCGATGCTGACGAAGGCCGATTCCGTCGGCGTGTTCCAGGTCGAGAGCCGGGCGCAGATGTCGATGCTGCCGCGCCTTAAGCCCAGGGAGTTCTACGACCTCGTGGTGCAGGTCGCGATCGTGCGCCCCGGCCCGATCCAGGGCGACATGGTCCATCCCTACCTGCGGCGACGCTCCGGGATCGACCCGGTCGAGTACCCGGCCCCGCACCCGGATCACGGCCCGGCGGACGAGCTGAAGGAGGTCCTGCAGAAGACCTACGGCGTGCCGCTGTTCCAGGAGCACGCCATGCAGATCGCCATCACGGCGGCGGGCTTCACCCCGGCCGAGGCCGACGGGCTGCGCCGGGCGATGGCGACCTTCCGCCACGTCGGGTCGATCGGCGGCTTCGCGGACAAGTTCGTGGGCGGCATGACCCGCCGGGGCTACCCGCAGGACTTCGCCGAGCGCTGCTTCGCGCAGATCCGGGGCTTCTCGACCTACGGCTTCCCGGAGAGCCACGCGGCGAGCTTCGCGCTCCTCGTCTACGCCTCGGCCTGGATGAAGTGCCGGCACCCCGACGTCTTCCTGGCCGCGATCCTCAACGCCCAGCCCATGGGCTTCTACCAGCCGGCCCAGCTGGTGCGCGACGCCCGGGCCCACGGGGTCGAGGTGCGGGGCGTCTGCGTCAACGCCAGCGACTGGGACTGCACCCTGGAGCCGGCCGGGGATCCGGCGCTGCACGCCGTGCGGATCGGTCTGCGCGTCGTGCGCGGCCTGCCCGAGGCCGCGATGCGCCGGCTCGTGCGGCTGCGCGCCAACGGCTACGCCAGCATCGAGGGCCTGCAGGCGTCCCTCGCCCTGCCCCGCAACGCCCTGGAGCGGCTGGCGGAGGCGGACGCGTTCCGCTCGCTCGGCCTCGACCGGCGCGCCGCCCTGTGGATGGTCCGCACCCTGGAAGGGACGTCATCCCGCAAGGCCGCCAAGGCCGATGCGAGCGAGCGCCGCGCCCATCTTCTCGACGCACCCCTGCCGCTCTTCGCGTGGCACGCCGATGACGGCCTGTTCCGGCACGAGCCGGCGGTGGACCTTCAGCCCCTGGCCCCGTCCGAGGCCGTGGCCGAGGATTACGCCGCCACCGGCCTGTCGCTCCAGGGGCACCCGGTCGCGTTCTTCCGGGGGCGGCTCGCCCGGATCGGCGCGATTCCGGCCCGGGCCCATCTCGATCCGGCGCTGCCCCAGGGGGCGCGGGTCACGGTGGCAGGGCTCGTGCTGATCCGCCAGCGGCCCGGCACCGCCAAGGGCGTGGTCTTCCTGACGCTGGAGGACGAGACCGGTATCGCCAACGTGATCGTCTGGAAGACCGTGTTCGAGGCGAACCGCCGGATCGCCATGCAGGCGCGGTTCCTCGCCGTGCGCGGCCGGATCCAGCGGGCGGACGGGGTGGTCCACCTCGTGGCGGAGGGGTTTCGCGACCTCACCGCTGCCCTGCGCGATCTGCGCGAGGCCGGCATGAAGCTGCCGCCCGAGAACACGGATTTCGGCGTGCCCCCGGACCGGCGCGTGTTCCCCAGCCGGGATTTCCACTGAGGCCGGCACTTCGACCAGCCCCTCGACCAGCCCCTCGACAGGCCCCTCGACAGGCCCCGCGCCGCGCGTAGAGTGCGGCGATGTCGAGCTTCGCCGTCCCGCGCCTCCTCCTCGCCGCCTGCGCGGCCCTGCCCCTCCTGGCGGAGGCCGCCCGGGCCGACAGCTGCGACGACCTCACCCGCCAGATCGCCGACGCGATCGGCGGCCGGGTCGGCAAGCGCGCCGGCCCCAGCATCGACATCCGCGTGGCCGGCCCGATCAAGTTCGACGTGACCTGCCGGGCCGAGCCGATCGTGCAGGCGACCTCCGCCGAGCCGAGCCCCTCGGCGACCTTCTTCCGCGACCTGTCGGTGGCCTCCGAGATCCTCATCGGCCAACCGGCCGCGACCGTCGAGCCGATCATCGCCACCGCCTACCGGACCGCGCTGGCGGAGCGGCGCAAGTCGTTCATCCAGCAGAACGGCTGGTCGGCGTCCTGCTACACCGACCCGGGCAGCAGCACGATGCGCACCCTGTGCTCGGTGGGGCGTATCCCGCCGGGCTGAGGCGGACCTGAGCCGGCAGGATGCGTGGCCTGGGCCCGCTCAGTACTCGATCACGCCGTCGAGCGCGTAGTGCTTCACGGTCTTCCGGTTGGCGATCAGCTCGTCGACCGTGGGCTCGCCCTTGAGGGCGCGGGCGATGGCGAGTTTCGTGGCCTCGTAGTTGGTCCGGTAGAGGTCCTTCTGGTCGAGGTTGTCGTCCTCGGCGCAGCGCTGATCGAGCCAGATCATGATGATCATGCACAGCTCGTCGAGCCCGTCCTTCGGCAGGATGCCCTCGATGATGCAGTCCACGATCGCGTCGCCGGTGGCGGCCTGGACCACGCCGCCGAGGAGCTCGGCATACTCGGCCGTGTGGATCGTGACCTTGGTGGTCATCATCGTGGCCGGGCGCACGAGCTGGTTGAGGTCGCGCACCACGAACATCCGCGTGTGGCCCTGGACCTGCCCCATCATCGACGCGAAGGCCTGACCGACCGGGCCGCGCACCGAGCCGATCAGCACCTCCGGCATGGCGTCGGTGTACTGGCCCTCGGCCGCCAGCACCGTGGCCTCGCCCGTGCGGAACCAGATCTCTTGCATGTTCGAACTCCACCTGATCGGAGCCCGCGGGAGACATCATCGGCGGCCTCGCGTCAATCGCCCCGAAGCCGGCTCCCATCCCGGCCGCCCCTGCCCTCGCCCGCGCTGCGGCGCGGGCGCGGACCCGTGCCGCCCCGCGTCGCCGCGATGCGGCCGCCGGCATCCGCGACGGCGCGCATCTCCACCCCTGCGCGGCCTGTGGCCTTGAGGAACGCGGACAGGCGAGGCAGGGAAGATCGGAGCGCGGCTCCGGGAGCGGTCCCGGGCCTGGCCGTTCCGGTGGGCGCGCGGCGCCGTGCCGGGCATGCGGGAGGAACACGATGGCGGAGAGCACGGACCGGGGCTCCGGCTGGAGCCTTCAGGCGAGCGCCGTGCCCGACGGGGTGCGCCTGGAACTCGCCCTCGCCGACCTCGGCGGTGCGCCGGTCACCGCCGCGATCGTGCTCGACCGGACGGAGGCCCGGGCCTTCGCCCGCGCCCTGCTGGCCGCCGCCGGCGACGCCGCGGAGCGGACCTTCCCGAAGCCGGGCGCCTGAGGACGCGCCGCCGGCCGGTCAGCGCACGCCGAGGCCCGGATTGCGGCCCGGCAGGCGGGGGACCACGGTGCCGCGCTTCTCGATCGGCGCGTCGCAGGCGTAGGCGAACTCGGTCTTCAGCGGATCGAACACGGTCTCGCCGGTGATCCGGCAATCCTCGCGCACGGTCTCGTCGAGATAGGCCCGGGCGGCGGTGCGGAAGCGCTTCACCCGGGTGGCGCCCGGCTCCGGATCGATCCGGACCTCGCTCAGGTTGCAGCCGGTATACTCGCGCAGGGCGTTGGACACGATCAGCATCCGGCGCAGCTGCCGGTTGTCGTAGACCTCGTAGGGCTCCTTGCAGCCGATCGTGACGACCTGGGGAGTGAGCGCCACGTAGTTCCGCGAGATGTAGGAGAATCCGGTGGTGCAGCCGGCGAGGCCGAGGGCGGCGAGGCCGAGGGGCAGCAGAGCTGCGGGTCGTCGCATCCTCGTCATTCCAAGAGGGTCCCAGCCCGCACCCCGGATCCGCCGCCTTCCCGGCGGGGCGCCGCGATGCATTGAAACGGCTCCGCTTGCGCCGTCAATGCGTTTCTCGACCTTCTCCCGCGGGCGCGCCCGCGGCGCGCCGAGCCGAGCGGTGCCGCTCTTGCGGAACACTTGCGGAACGTTTAACCTGTTCGTGATTTGTTTCGGAGACCGTCACGTGGCGGTCCGCCAAGCCGCGAGTCCCCCGTCGATGCTCACGCGCAAGCAGCTGGACCTCCTGCGATTCATCCAGAGCCGGATGCAGGAATGCGGTGTCCCGCCGTCGTTCGACGAGATGAAGGATGCCCTCGATCTCAAGTCGAAATCCGGCATCCACCGGCTGATCACGGCGCTCGAGGAGCGCGGCTTCCTCCGGCGCCTTCCGAATCGGGCGCGCGCCATCGAGGTGATCCGGATCCCCGAGAGCCTGACCCAGGCCGCTCCGGCGACTCAGGCCCCCGCCGAGCCGCGCCGCTTCACGCCGAGCGTGGTCGAGGGCGGTAAGTCCAAGCAGCCGCTGGCCCCGGCGAGCACGCGGATGATCGACGAGTCCGGCCGCGCCATCTCGATCCCGGTCATGGGCCGGATCGCGGCCGGTACCCCCGTCTCGGCGATCCAGAACCAGAGCCACGCCATCACCCTGTCGCCGGACTTCGTGGCCGGCGGCGAGCACTACGCCCTCGAGGTGCGCGGCGACTCGATGGTCGAGGCGGGCATCCTGGACGGCGACCTCGTGGTCATCCGCAAGCAGGAGACGGCCAATACCGGCGACATCATCGTGGCGCTGATCGACGACGAGGAGGCGACGCTCAAGCGCCTGCGCCGCCGCGGCTCGTCGATCGCCCTCGAGGCCGCCAACCCGGCCTACGAGACCCGCGTGCTCGGGCCCGACCGGGTCCGGATCCAGGGCCGCCTTGTGAGCCTCGTCCGCCGCTACTGAAGCGGCTCGGCCGGCGCGTCGCCGGGGGCGAGGTCTCCGCCCGGCGCGGCGTCGGCCTCCGGCGTCGCGGCGACCCCGTCCTCCGCGGGGCGGTCGCCCGGCTCCGCGGTGACCGGCCGCGGCGGTCCCGGCCCGCGCCCGGCGGCCGGCCGCCAGGGCACGGCGCGGCCGTCGTCCCGGGCGTAGCGCGCGGCGAAGCCGTCGCCGTCGGTCCGGAGGGCCACGGCCCCGCGGGCGGCGAGGACGCGCCGGTCGATCACCAGCGGCCCCGTGCAGGTCGGCGGCGCCGCGAGGCCCGTGATCAGCACCGCGGCGCGGGCGCAATCCTCCGGGAAGGCCCGCCGGTCCCGGACCAGGGCGACCGCCCGCCCGTCCGGCAGCCGGGCGGTGCAGCCGAGCCGGTCGCAGCGCCCGCTGCCGGACCGGACGATCAGCCCCGCGGACCGCCGCCCGTCGCCGTCCGCCTTCAGCCACTGCTCGAGGACGAAGCCCGAAGGGCTGCCGAGGGCCGCGAGCCGCCCGTCCGGGCCCCTCACCGCGGCCCCCGCGCCCTGCCGGTCGACGTAGAGGTCGTAGTGGTTGGGCCGGGCCGCGAGGACGAGCCCGAGCAGGACCGGCGGCACGGCGAGCCAGCGCAGGCGCGAGGCCGGCAGCGTCCCCAGCAGCAGGCCGGCGGTCAGCAGGGCGAGCGCCCCGGCGCCGAAGGCCGGCAGCACCAGGACCGCCCGCTCGAACCCGGCGATCCAGTCCGAGATCGCCAGCATCCCGGCCACCGCCTGCCCCATCAGCCACCAGACCGGCCGGTCGAGGGCGAAGGGATAGGCGAGGCAGCCGATTACCGCGGCCGGCATCACCACCAGGGAGACGAGCGGCAGGGTCAGGGCGTTGCCGACGAGGCCGAAGGGCTGGACCGTCTGGAAGTGGTAGGTGGCGAAGGGGGCCGTCGCGACCTGCGCCACCAGGGTCGTGGCCAGGGTCCCGGTGATCGCCGACAGGCCGGTCCCGACGAGCCGCCCGATCCGCCCGGCCCCCGGGCGCACGAGCAGCCGCCCGTCGATCAGCCGCGCGCAGGCGATCAGCCCGGCCACGGCGCCGAAGGACATCTGGAAGCTCGGGCCGAGCAGGCCCTCCGGCTCCCGGGCGAGCGCGATCAGCGCCGCGAGGGCGAGGTTGCGCATCGACAGGGCCGGCCGGTCCACCAGGATCGCGCCGAGCATGATCAGGGTCATGATCAGCGAGCGCTCGGCCGCGATGTCCCAGCCCGAGAAGGCGCAGTAGGCGGTGACGCCGACCATGGCGAAGCCGGCCGCGATCTTCTTGATCGGCCAGAGCAGCGCGCAGAGCGGCACCGCGGCGAGGAGCGCCCGCACCAGCCAGAACACCACGCCGGCGGCCAGCACCATGTGGAGGCCCGAGATCGACACCACGTGGTAGATGCCGGCGGCGCGGAGCGCGTCGTTGGTGGCCGGCCCGATGAGGCCGCGCTTGCCCGTCACCAGGGCCGCCGCCACCGCACCCGCCTGGCCGCCGGCGGCCTCCGCGATCCGGCGCGTGAGCCCGTTGCGCGCCGCGTCGAGCGCAGCGGCGAGCCGCAGGCCCAGCGGCGGCGGCCCGGACGGTTCCCGGACGGTGACGGTGCCGATCAGCGAGCCCACCGCGCCGATCCCCTGGAAATAGGCGTCCCGGGCGAAGTCGTAGCCGCCGGGCCGGGCCGCCTCCGGGGGCGGAAGCAGCCGGGCCGTGGCGGCGACGCCGTCCCCGGGACGCGGGATCGGCGTCTTCCGGAACGAGACCCGGACCCGGGCGGGCCGCGCCTCCGGCGCGAGGCCGGCGAAGCTCTCCACCCGGATCACCAGCCGGGCGCCCACCTCGCGCTCGTCCAGGGCCTCGACCGTTCCGACGAGCGGGCCGATCGTGGTGCGGGTGAGGATCGGTGCGGCGACCTGCGAGACCCGCCAGGTCGCCGCCGCGAAGCCGAGGAACGCGGCCGCCACCGCGAGCGCCGCCGCCAGGGCCGCCGGCCGCGCGCCGAGGACGGGGACCGGCGCCAGCGCGAGGCCGGCCGCGATCAGGGGGGCGGCGAGGCTCGGCGCGCCGTCGGCCGCCGCGAAGTAGACCAGGATCCCGCCGCCGAAGGCCACCGCCAGCCAGGGGAACAGCCGGCGCTGCTCGGCCTCGCGGGCGAGGCCGGCGACGACCCAGTCGCGGAGCGCCGGGAGGGCGGCCGGGAGGGCGGCCAAGAGGGCGGCGGGAAGGGCTCGGGCGCGCGGGCCGATCAGCGCGACCGCGCCGTCCGCCCGCCTCGCGCCGATCCGCCGCATCGCCGCCGCCCCGCTCCGCGCGACCTGTCGTCGGGGCCGTGCGATTCTGCGGGCGATTCTTAACGCATCCGCCGGCCCGTGCTACAGCGGGTTCTTCGTGCTACGGGCGCCCTGTCGAGCCCCTCGCCGCTCCGCCGCCCCTTCGCCGTCCGTCGCGCCCCGTCCGCGACCAGCCCCGGAACATACCGGACCGATGTCCTCAGCCGTCGTCACGCGCTTCGCCCCCTCGCCCACGGGTTACCTGCATATCGGCGGGGCCCGCACGGCCTTGTTCAACTGGCTCTACGCCCGCCACACCGGCGGCACGATGCTGCTGCGCATCGAGGACACCGACCGCGAGCGCTCCACCAAGGGGGCGATCGACGCGATCCTCGACGGCCTCTCCTGGCTCGGCCTCGACTGGGACGGCGACGTGGTCTTCCAGTTCGCCCGCGCCGAGCGCCACCGCGCGGTCGCCGAGGAGCTGCTGGCCGCGGGCCGCGCCTATCACTGCTACGCCACCGCCGAGGAGCTCACGCAGATGCGCGAGACCGCCCGCGCGGAGGGGCGCGCTCCGCGCTACGACGGCCGCTGGCGCGACCGCGACCCGTCCGAGGCCCCCGCCGGGGTCAAGCCGGTGATCCGCCTGCGCGCGCCGACCGAGGGCGAGACCGTGGTCGAGGACGCCGTCCAGGGCCGCGTGACCTGGGCCAACAAGGACCTCGACGACCTCGTCCTGCTGCGCTCGGACGGGACGCCGACCTACATGCTCGCCGTCGTGGTCGACGACCACGACATGGGCGTCACGCAGATCATCCGCGGCGACGACCACCTCACCAACGCGGCGCGCCAGAGCCAGATCTTCTCGGCCCTCGGATGGGACATCCCGAGGATGGCGCATATCCCGCTGATCCACGGAGCGGACGGGGCCAAGCTCTCGAAGCGCCACGGCGCGCTCGGCGTCGAGGCCTACCGCGATCTCGGCTACCTGCCGGCGGCCCTGCGCAACTACCTCGTGCGGCTCGGCTGGAGCCACGGCGACCAGGAGGTCTTCTCCACCGACGAGATGGTCGCGGCCTTCGACCTCGGCGCGGTCGGACGCTCCGCGGCGCGGTTCGACTTCGCCAAGCTCGCCAACCTCAACGGCCTCTACATCCGCACCAGCGCCGATTCCGACCTCGTCGCGGCGATCGAGACCATCCTGCCCAACGTCGGGCCGGAGCGCGGCTTGTCGGCGCCGCTGCGGCCCGACCTCAGGGACAAGCTCGTCCAGGCCATGCCGGGCCTGAAGGAGCGGGCCAAGACGCTGATCGAGCTCCTCGACAGCGCCTACTACCTCTACGCCCAGCGGCCCCTGGCGCTCGACGACAAGGCCCGCGCCCTGCTCTCCGACGAGGGGTGCGGCCGCCTCGCCGGGGTGCGGCCGGTGCTCGAGGCTGTGCCCGACTGGAGCGCGACCTCCACCGAGGGCGCGGTGCGGCAGTACGCGGAATCGGCCGGCTGCAAGCTCGGGCAGGTGGCCCAGCCCCTGCGCGCGGCGCTCACCGGCCGCACCACCTCCCCGCCCCTGTTCGACGTGATGGCGGTGCTCGGCCGGGAGGAAACCCTGGCGCGCCTCGGGGATCAGGCGCCGCAGGGCTGAGGCCGGGCTGAGGGCAGGGACGAGGCGGGGACGAGGCGGCGCTGGGACCGCCGCGCGCGGACCGGGAGCGGACAGGGAACTGCCGGCCCCGACCCGGATTGCGTTGGGTGGAAATCGGTTGGCGGAATTCGCTTGGCGACGGGGGCGGGTTGTCACCGACCCCGTTGCTGCTGCACTGCCGTTTGGGTAACCCATGGCTGTGAGCACCCGCAGCATAATGCGTGTGCTCAGGCCCCCGGGACCGACTCGGGCAGCCCGAGGCCGGCATCCGCCACGTCGCCAGAGAAGGGTCCACGATCCATGAGCGCACCCAGCACCATCACCGTGGACGGCAAGTCGATCGAACTGCCGGTGAAAACCGGCACGATCGGGCCGGACGTGATCGATATCGGCAAGCTCTACGCCCAGACCGGCGCCTTCACCTTCGACCCGGGCTTCACCTCGACGGCCTCGTGCGAGTCGAAGATCACCTACATCGACGGTGACGAGGGCGTGCTGCTCTACCGCGGCTACCCGATCGAGCAGCTCGCCGAGAAGGGCGACTTCCTCGAGACCTGCTACCTGATGCTGTTCGGCGCCCTGCCGACCGCCGCCCAGCGGGCCGATTTCGAGTACCGGGTCACGCGCCACACCATGGTGCACGACCAGATGAACCGGTTCTTCACCGGCTTCCGCCGCGACGCGCACCCGATGGCCGTCATGGTCGCCTCGGTGGGCGCCCTCTCGGCCTTCTACCACGATTCCACCGACATCACGGACGAGAGCCAGCGGCTGATCGCGTCGATCCGCATGATCGCCAAGATGCCGACGCTCGCCGCGATGGCCTACAAGTACTCGATCGGCCAGCCGTTCGTGTACCCGAAGAACGATCTCGACTACACGTCGAACTTCCTGCGCATGTGCTACGCGGTGCCGTGCGAGGAGTACGAGGTGAACCCGGTCTTCGCCCGGGCGCTCGACAAGATCTTCATCCTGCACGCCGACCACGAGCAGAACGCCTCGACCTCGACGGTGCGGCTCGCCGGCTCCTCGGGCGCCAATCCCTTCGCCTGCATCGCGGCCGGCATCGCCTGCCTGTGGGGCCCGGCCCATGGCGGCGCCAACGAGGCGGCCCTCAAGATGCTGATGGAGATCGGCACCCCCGAGAATGTCAGCAAGTACGTCGCCAAGGCCAAGGACAAGAACGACCCGTTCCGCCTGATGGGCTTCGGCCACCGCGTCTACAAGAACTACGACCCGCGCGCGCGGATCATGCAGAACACCACGCACCAGGTGCTCAAGGAGCTCGGCAAGACCGACGACCCGCTGCTCCACGTCGCCATGGAGCTGGAGCAGATCGCGCTCAAGGACGAGTACTTCATCGAGAAGAAGCTCTACCCGAACATCGACTTCTACTCGGGCATCACCCTCAAGGCGATGGGCTTCCCCACCGACATGTTCACCGTGCTGTTCGCGGTGGCCCGCACCGTCGGCTGGATCGCCCAGTGGGCCGAGATGATCGAGGACCCGTCGCAGAAGATCGGCCGTCCGCGCCAGCTCTACGTCGGTCCGGCCCAGCGCGACTACGTGGCCGTGGACCAGCGCGGCTGAGGCGGGACCACCTGCCCCGGGAAGCGTCGAGCGGGGCGGCCGAGAGGCCGCCCTTCGCGTTCGCGGAGGTGATCGAACGCCGCCTGCCCGTCCGGCCGCCCTACGACTGGCCGGCGATCCGCGCGTTCCTCGCCAAGCGGGCGATCCCGGGCGTCGAGACGACGGATCCCGCGGCTTCCTACGCGCGCACGATCAGCGTCGCGGGGCGGCACGGGCTCCTGACGGTGGCACCGGGCGCGGATTGCCTGCACGTCGCGCTGCGCGGCGTCGAGGCCGGGCACGAAGAGGCCGTCGCGGGACGCCTGCGCCGCCTGTTCGACTGCGACGCCGATCCGGCCGCCGTCGCGGCCTGCCTCGGCGGGGACCCCGTCCTGGCCCCGCTCGTCGCGGCGCGGCCGGGTCTGCGCCTGCCGGGGGCCTGGGACCCGTTCGAGACCGGCTGCCGGGCGATCCTCGGCCAGCAGGTCTCGGTGGCGGCCGCGATCGGGCTCGCGGGCAGGCTGGTGGCGGCGTTCGGGACGCCGCTGGCGGAGCCGGCAGGCGGTCTGACCCACGTGTTTCCCGCGCCGACCGATCTGGTCGAGGCGGACGTCGCCCTGGCGCTCAACATGCCGCGGGCCCGCGGCGCGGCGATCCGGGCGCTGGCCGCGGCGGCGCTGGCCGATCCGGACCTGTTCGCCCCGGCGGAGTCGCTCGAGGCCGCGGTGCTGCGCTTCACGGCGATCCGCGGGATCGGTCCCTGGACGGCGCAGTACATCGCCATGCGGGCGCTCAAGCTGCCGGACGCCCTGCCGGTGGGCGATGTCGGGCTGCTGCGGGCGCTGGAGGGGGCCACCGGGCGTCCCAGTCCTGCGGAGCTGCTGGCGCGGGCCGAGGCGTGGCGCCCGTTCCGGGCCTACGCGGCGCAGCACCTCTGGGCGGCGGACGAAGCGTCCGCGACGGGGCGATGAGGCGACCGAGAGGTTCATGTTCCGCATCGCCGATATCGGCTAAGCTTGCGGCCGGCCGGGGGGCTCAGGTTCGATGTCGGAAGCGGACAGCGAAGCGCGCGACACGCTTGTTGCGAACGAGCGGATCAAGTTCACGGCCACCTACGCCAACGGCCTCGCGGTCGCGATCTTCGCCGTCGGCGGTTTCGCGCCGTTCATCTCGACTGCCCTGTCGGATCGTCCGCACTTCGCGCCCGTGCTCATCGCCATGGTGGTTTGCTGGATCATGAGTGGCGCCATACATTGGGCTGTGAGGCGCGCATTGCGGAACCTTCGCCCATGACGACAGCTCAGCTTCTTCTCCTGCTCGCGGTTCCGATCGGCGGCGGCGTGCTAGCCTTCGGTGCGCTCTGGCTCGCCCAGCGGGCGCATTGAGGACTGGCCCTCCGCACCGCGGGAACCGTTCCAGACACTCCCAATCGCGCCCGCATCTCGAGGGGCGGCGGAGCCGCCTCGAAGGCGGGCTCCAGGGATTGCGCGGCTGACCGGAGGTCTCCCCCCGAGGCGACTCCTCTCCGGCATCTCAGGATGAGGTGGTGGGTCGGGAATCCTTCACCCTCCGCGGCTCCTCACCGTCCGAACCGCTCGAATTTCGGGAAGCTGCGCGCCATCATCAGCCCGACCTCGGCGCGGTGGCCGAGCCACTTCTCCAGCACCGACGCGTTCGCGAGCCGGCCCTCGGCCGAGCCGTCCTGCCAGGGCAGGCCGTCGGCGAGCTTGAACACGTGCGCGTCGAGCAGCGTCCCGCTGCGGCAGCGCTGCAGCCGGACCCCCTTGCCGCGGGCGAGCTCCGCCACCTCGGAGACCGGGAAGACCAGCAGCAGCTTCTCGGTGTTCACCACCGCCACGTGATCGCCGTCGGCCGGCACCAGCACGGCGGCCGTGGCGTCGCCGTCGAGGCCGAGCACGCTCTTGCCCTTGCGGGTGTTGGCCACGAGCGCGTCGGCGGGCGCCACGAAGCCGCGTCCGTCCGAGCCGGCGATCAGCAGCTTGGTCTCCGGCCGGTACGGCAGCGCCGCCACGATCTCGGTGCCGTCGTCGAGGTCGGCCATCAGCCGGACCGGGTCGCCGAAGCCGCGGCCGCCCGGCAGCTTCGAGGCCTCGAGCGTGAACACCTTGCCGTTGGTGGCGAGCAGCAGGATCTTCTGGGTCGTCTCGGTCGGGAAGGCGATCTTCAGGGTGTCGTCGCCCTTGAACGCGACGCCCGAGAGATCGGCGACGTGGCCCTTGAGCGCCCGGATCCAGCCCTTGGTCGAGACGATCACGGTGATCGGCTCGCGCTCGACCAGGGCCGCCGTGAAGTCGATGCCGCCGACATCCGGCGGGCTCGCCAGCGTCGTGCGGCGCTTGCCGAGCTTGGTCTCGGGCCCGAAGGTCTTCTTCACCGCGCGGATCTGCGCCTGGATCGCCTTCCACTGCGCCGGCTCGGAGGCGAGCAGGGCGTCGATCTCGGCCTTCTCGGCGGTCAGCGCCTCGAACTCGCGCTTCAGCTCCATCTCCTCCAGCTTGCGCAGGGAGCGCAGCCGGGTGTCGAGGATCGCGTTGGCCTGGAGCTCGGTCAGCTCGAACCGGGCCATGAGGGCGGCCTTCGGCTCGTCCTCCTCGCGGATGATCCGGATCACCTCGTCGAGGTCGAGGTAGACAATGAGCAGGCCGCCCAGGATCTCGAGGCGCCGGTCGATCTGGCCGAGGCGGTAGCGCGAGCGGCGCTGCAGGACCACGCGGCGGTGGTCGACCCACTCGCGCAGGCACTCGGCGAGCCCGATCACCTTCGGCACGAGGCCGCCGACCAGGACGTTGAGGTTGAGCGGGATGCGGGTCTCGAGTTCCGTGAGCCGGAACAGCGATTCCATCAGGATCACCGGGTCGACCGTGCGCGAGCGCGGCTCCAGCACCACGCGCACGTCCTCGGCCGACTCGTCGCGCACGTCAGCCAGCAGCGGCAGCTTCTTCTCCTGCAGCAGCTCGGCCATCTTCTCGATCAGCCGGCCCTTCGGGATGCCGTAGGGAATCTCGGTGACGACGATGTTCCAGGTGCCGCGGCCGAGATCCTCCTTGGCCCAGCGGGCGCGGACCCGGAAGGCGCCCCGCCCGGTCCGGTAGGCCTCGGCGATCGACTCGGCCGAGTCGACGAGGATGCCGCCGGTCGGGAAGTCCGGCCCCTGGACGAACTTGGCGAGCTGCCCCGAGGTCGCCTCGGGATGGTTGATCAGGTAGAGCGCCGCGTCGCATAGCTCGGCGGCGTTGTGCGGCGGGATCGAGGTCGCCATGCCGACCGCGATGCCCTGGCTGCCGTTGGCGAGCAGGTTCGGGAAGGCCGCCGGCAGGACGATCGGCTCCTCCTTCTCGCCGTTGTAGGACGGGCGGAAGTCGACCGTGTCCTCGTCGATCCCGTCCAGCAGGAGGCGCGCGACCTCGGTGAGCCGCGCCTCGGTGTAGCGGTAGGCCGCGGGACCGTCGCCGTCGATGTTGCCGAAATTGCCCTGGCCGTCGACCAGGGGGTAGCGCTGGGCGAAGTCCTGGCTGAGCCGCACCAGGGCGTCGTAGATCGCCTGGTCGCCGTGGGGATGGAAGTCGCCCATCACGTCGCCGACGATCTTGGCGCACTTCTTGTGCGCGGTGGTCGGGTCGAGGCGCAGCAGCCGCATCCCGTACAGGATGCGCCGATGCACGGGCTTCAACCCGTCGCGGGCATCCGGAAGGGCCCGGTGCATGATCGTGGAGAGCGCGTAGGCGAGGTAGCGCTCCTCCAGCGCGGATTTCAGCTCGACGCTCTCGATCCCGTCGCCGGACGGCGGCTCGAAGGGCTGGCCCATGACGGCTCCTCACTACAACGTCTTCACCGCGCGCCGTCATTCCGGGGCCGCGCAGCGGGACCCGGAATCCAGAGCCGCCGACGTCCCGCGCGTGCGCGCGGACGGTGGTTCTGGATTCCGGGCGCGCCTTCGGCACCCGGAACGACGACGGGGCATTAAGAACAGAACACGAACATTACCCGGCCTCGCGGCCGAGCGCAACGAATCGCGCCCGCTCCTCGGGCGGCCCGAGGCCGCGGGGGCCCCAGACGTGCCGGTCGAGGAAGTACCCCGTCAAGGTAAACCCTTGGGCAACGCCGTCGGGACCCGGGGATCCGCCCGCGTGCAGGAAGGTCGGGAGCGCCAGCAGGCGGTCCCGGTAGGGCTCGCCCGCCGAGGCGCTGACCGCCCGGCCGCTCTTCGGCGACACGTAGGCCAGGGCGTCGTTGCCGCCGGTGGCCGCGCAGGCGGTGAGGTCGAGGCCGAAGCCGAGTTCCGACAGGATCGCCAGCTCGAACCGCACCATCAGGGGCGGGGCGATGGCGGGGTCGTCGAGGTGCTCGACCAGGATCCCCGCCGCCGCGTAGAGCGCCGGATGCGGGTCGCGCTCGGGGAGGAGCCGCAGAAGCGCGGCCATGTGGTTCATGCCGTAGAGGGCGAGGCTCGACCCGATCAGCCGCGAGACCTGCGAGTCCAGGGGCTCGACCGCGTAGGCGCCGAGACCCTCGTCGAGGCGCGCCCGCCACGTCACGCGGACCCGGTTCCCGGCCTGCAGCACGGGCTGCATCCGGCGCGAGCGCCCACCGTGCACGAGGCCGAGATGGCGCCCGTGGGCCTCGGTCATGGCCTCGAGGATGACGCCGGTCTCCCCGTGCCGGCGCAGGCCGAGCACCAGGGCGTCGTCGGTCCACTGCATCGAACGTCGCGTCTTCGTGTGAGGGATCGGGTGAGAGGCGCGCTCCGCGCCTGTCTCTCATATAGGGGGCCGCGGCCGCCGGCGCTGCCCCGCGCGGTCCCAGCCTCGGGCAACCTTGGCCGGATAGCGATGACCGATGCCGCTCCGCGCCGCCCTCGCCGCCCTCGCCGCCCTGCTGGTCCTCCTCGCCGCCGGCGCGCAGGCCGCGCCGCGCGCACCGAAGCCCGCCGCCGAGCCCGCCGCCGAGGCCGACCCCTCCCCGGCCCTCCTCCGGCGGATCGCCGCCCTGGCGCTGAGGCAGGTCGATTTCGGCGCGGTCTCGCTGCTGCCGGTGCGGTTCGCGGGCAGCCGGATCGCCGGGCCGATCGCCGAGGGCGGCCGGGTGATCTACTGCGTGTCGGGCCGGATGTACGGCCGGACCTTCGGCAAGCCCGAGCGCCCGAGGGTGGCGCTGCGCTACGACAACGACCGGCTCACGGTGCTCGACGACGACGAGGTCTGCACCGGACACCGCACCCGGCCCTTCCCCGAACTCGACGCGCTGGGCAACAAGCCGTGAGGCCCGGGCGTTGAGGGCCTATGCCCGCCGCGTCCGTCCGCACCCTCGACCTCAGCCTCGACCTGATCGCCCGCGCCCATTCCGTCCCGATCCCCGACGACCCGAGCGCGCTCGAGGTTCTGTCGGACGCCGAGTTGCGCCCGGGGCTCGACGCGATCGTCGCCGGGCGCGAGGGCAGCGACCTCTGGGTCTTCGCCTACGGCTCGCTGATGTGGAACCCGGAATTCCCGGTGGCCGAGCGCCGGATCGGGACGGTGCGCGGCTTCCACCGCCGCTTCTGCCTGCTCCAGCGGCGGTTCCGCGGCACGCCGGAACGGCCGGGCTTCGTCCTGGCGCTGGACCGCGGCGGCCTGTGCCGGGGCGTGGCCTTCCGCCTGCCCGGCATGGAGATCCGCGAGGCGCTGATGCCGGTCTGGCGCCGCGAGATGCGCGGCCGCGGCTACGTCGCCCGCTGGCTGCCGGTCGCCACCGAGGCCGGGACCGTCCCGGCCCTGACCTTCCTGGCGAACCGCGCCAGCGACCGCTACGCCGGACGCCTCTCGGATTCCGAGATCGCCGAGAAGATCGCCGCGGCCTGCGGCCACAAAGGGCCGAGCGCCGAGTACCTGTTCCGGACCGTGGAGGCCTGCGAGCGCCTCGGCATCCGCGACCGCCACCTCTGGAGCCTCCAGGCCCTCGTGGCCGCGCGCCTCAGGGCCTGCGCGCCCGGGGGGTGAGACCGTCTCCTGTCGAGCGCGTCGGTGCAGCCGTGCTCGCGAGGACGGTCGCGTCGACCGGGCAGCGGTTCAGATCCAGGCCCGCTTGGTCGCGACCACGAGGCGCCCGCCGCCGTGCTCCGCGTCCGGATTGCGCGGCTCCCGGATGCCGGGGGCGCGGCCGGTGGTGACGTAGACGAGGAGGGTGAGGACGAGCAGGATCTTCGTGCGCATGGCGACGCTCAAGGTTGAGCGTCGGTGCATAGGAACGATCGGTTTTTACCGAGTTGCTGCAGTGCACGCGGGCGCGCCGGCGGACGATTCCCTGCGGACGTGGTGAACGGAGGGTTGCGATGCGGCCGCGATCGTCTATGCCGCCGGCCCGTGATGTCCACAGGCGGAGGATGGGATGCGGCTCCGGATCGGCGTGGCCCTGGCGGTGGTCGTCATCGCCGCCGTTGCTCTGCTTGCCGGGCCGCTGAGCCGCGGCGACAGCCTGTCCGACATCCTGACCGGCCGGACCCCCCTGCTCGCCGGCAGCGCCCGGGCGCCCGGCGGCAGCGCGGACTTGAGCGGCACCGCGACCCTCGCGGCGGACCAGCGGCCGGCGACCCTGCACGTCGCCTGCGATCCGGGCGGCACCGGCCTGTCGGCGGCGCTGACCGTGCCGCGCTTCGCCGAACTGGCGCCGCGCTTCGATTTCGCGGGCCTCGAAGGGGCCGACAGCGAGAAGCCCCTGACCGGCCTCCTGGTCTCCAGCGCCGGCAGCGTGCGCTCCGTGCGCATGCCGGTCCGCGGCGCCGCGACCGGGGCCGATGCGGGCTTCACGCTGACGGTGGCGGGCGCGCGCCGCGGCGAGGATCCGCTGCGCGGGGTCGCCCTGGCCCTCGTCCAGCCCGGGACGAAGCTGACCTGGACGCAGGCGAGCCCGCGCGGCGAGGACCCGACCCTGACGGCCACGTTCACGGTGGCGGAGGCCGACGCCGCCGCGCTGAAGGGCGCCCTGAGCGGCTGCCTCGCGGCGCCGTTCTAGGGTCGCGATCGCGGCGGTCGGCCACCCCGGCCCGTTCGTCGCGGCCGCAGCGCACCGGAGCTGGTCAACCGGCGTGGCTGATCCCCTCGATGGCGCGGATGCGCGGCACGGCGAAATCGGTGAATGCGCGGACGACCGGGCGCATGTGGCGGACCGAAGGGTAGACCAGATAGGCGTCCGTCGACCGCACCTCGTACGCGGGCAGGACGCGGACGAGGTGGCCGGCCGCCAAGTCCTCGGCGACCAGCAGGTGCTGGACCGGGCCCATGTACCGTCCCGCGCGCAGTTCGGCCAACAGCACCTCCGCGCTGTTGGTCCGCAGGGCCGGGCGGACGGCGAGGCTCAGCGTCTCGCGCCCGTGCTGGAGTACGAGCGTGTTCCGGTCGTCCAGGGCCGACGTGGTCGTCACGAGGGCCCGGTCGGCGATCTGCCCGGGCGCGTCGATGCCGCCGGCCCGCGCCAAGTATGCCGGGGCGGCGACCAGGATGCGGCGCACCCAGCCGAGCCGCCGCGTCACGACGTCCTGCCCGTGGGGCCGGCCGTAGCGGAGCGCGAGGTCGTAATCCTCGTAGACGAGGTCGATCAGCCGGTTGTCCAGCACGAGATCGACCGTGACCCGCGGATTCTCGGCCTGGAACGCCGCCACGATCCGGTGCAGATGGGCCGCCCCGATGCAGGCGGGCGCGTGCAGCCGCAGCCGGCCTTCGATGCGGCCAGCCTCGGTGCGGGCATCTTCCAGGGCGGCGTCGATCGTGGCGAGCGCGGGCTGACAGGCCGCGTAGAGCCGCTGGCCCTGCTGGGTCGGACGCACCAGCCGCGCGGACCGTTCGAGGAGCCGCGCGCCGACCTGGGCCTCCAGATTGCGCAGATGCTTGCTGATCGCCGGCTGCGACACCGCGAGGTCGCGCGCGGCCGCGGTCATCGAGCCGCGCTCGACGGTCCGGAGGAACGCGCGCAGGGCCAGCGTCAGATCCATGGATGCCATCCGGTTATGGGTGCGATCACCCCATAGCCGATGGACGGGGCGGCCGCGTGGCGGTTCTGTGCGTCGTCGCCAGACCTTGGAGCGCAGCATCGATGTTTCCGACCCGCCGCAGCCTGCTCGCCGGCACGCCCCTGCTCGTCGCCGGCTGCGTCACCCGCGAGCCGCGCCCCGTCGCCGCGCTGCGCCCGCCCGTCGACCCGGCCTACACGGCCCTCTACGCCGCGCTCGACGGCGAGCCCTTCCCCGTGCCGGCGGTGGACCTGTCCGCGATAGACCCGCGCTTCCTGCGCCGGGAGGTGGCCTACGCCACGGCCGAGCCGCCGGGCACGATCGTGGTCGATCCTTCGGCGCGCTACGCCTACCTCGTGCGCGAGGGCGGGCGCGCCATCCGCTACGGCGTGGGCGTCGGTCGCGATGAGGCGTTCAACTTCCGAGGCGCGGCCGTCATCGCCCGCAAGGCCGAATGGCCGCGCTGGACGCCGACCCAGGCCATGATCAAGCGGGAGCCCGAGCGCTACGGGCCCTATGCCGGCGGCCTGCCCGGCGGGGCCGGCAATCCGCTCGGTCCGCGGGCGCTCTACCTCTATCGGGACGGAGGCGACACGCTCTACCGCCTGCACGGCACCACGGAGCCGCAGACCATCGGCACGATGGTGTCGTCGGGCTGCGTCCGGTTCCTGAACCAGGACATCATCGACCTGTACGCCCGCGTGCCGGTGGGGAGCCGGGCGGTGGTGCTGGCAGCCAGCGGGACGGCGGCGAGCTGAGGGCCTCGACGGGCACGCACCTACAATTCCCGGCGACAGAACTCACAAAAGCCCACCCGTCCTTGCGAGCGGAGCGAAGCAACCCCGTGTCGCGCGCCCTCATCGAGCGTGGCGCGTCCCTGGATCGCTTCGCTCCGCTCGCGAAGACGGCGCGGGCCAACCGAACCCACACGCGCTTGGTATCAGCCGCCCCTCAGCTCACCTCCACCTGCACCACCCCGGGCACGGTCCGGAGCTGGCCGGCGAGCGCCGGGCTCGCCTGGAACTTGCCCGGCAGCCGGATCTCCACCTCGCGCTCGCCGCCGTCGAGCTTGAGGATCAGCGAGACCTCGCTCTCGCCCCGCATCGACAGGCGCTGCTGCACGGGCGCGACGCCGCGCGGGTCGCTCAGATGGATGCGGATGCCCTTCTGGTGGCGGGCGACCGCTTGGTCGAGGGGTTCCGCGGTGAGGATGCGGGCGCGCACGTCCTCGCCCTCCAGGTTCGCCTGGAGCTGCAGAACCAGCGGTCGGCCCGGTTCCAGGATGTCGCGGTACTGGCCGAGCCCCTCGGAGAAGATGATCGCCTCGAAATGCGCGGTCCGGTCCGACAGGGTGACGATGCCCATCTTGTTGCCGGTCTTGGTCCGCCGCTCCGCCCGGTCGAGCACCGAGGCCGCCACGCGGCCGACGCTCGACGTCCCGGCCCGCACGGCGCGGCAGAAATCCGTCCAGCTCTGCACCCGCAGCTTGTCCAAGAGGTCGCCGTACTCGTCGAGCGGATGGCCCGAGATGAAGAAGCCGATCGCCGCGTACTCGCGCTTGAGCGTGTCGGCCATCGGCCAGATCTCGTGCGGCGGGATCCGCAGGGACACGTCGTCCGCCACCACGCCGCCGAACATGTCGGTGACGCCGGCCGATTCCGCCTCCGCCGCGCTGGCGGCGAGCTTCATCATCGGCTCCACCGCCGCGAAGGCGCGCGCGCGGTCGGGCTCGATGCAGTCGAGCGCCCCGGCCTGGACGAGGCTCTCCAGGGTGCGCTTGTTGATCATCCGCGGGTTCAGCCGGCGGGCGAGGCAGGCGAGATCCTTGAACGGCCGGTCGCCGCGGGCCTCCACCAGCGCCCGCACCGCCTCGCGGCCGACGCCCTTGATGGCGGCCAGCGCATAGAAGATCTTGCCGTTGCGCACCGCGAAGACCTCGCCGGAGGTGTTGATCGAGGGCGGCTCGACCGTGATCTTCAGGCGCTGCGCGTCCTGGCGGAATTCGGCCAGCTTGTCGGTGTTGTCGATGTCGAGGGTCATGGCGGCCGCCAGGAACTCGACCGGGAAGTTCGCCTTCAGGTAGGCGGTCTGGTAGGTCAGCAGCGCGTAGGCCGCCGCGTGGCTCTTGTTGAAGCCGTAATCGGCGAACTTGGCGAGCAGGTCGAAGATCTCGTTGGCCTTGGCCTTGGTCAGCCCGCGCTCGGTGCAGCCCTTGAGGAACCGGTCGCGCTGCGCGTCCATCTCGGCGCGGATCTTCTTGCCCATGGCGCGCCGGAGCATGTCGGCCTCGCCGAGCGAGTAGCCGGCGAGCACCTTGGCGATCTCCATCACCTGTTCCTGGTAGACGATGATGCCGAAGGTCTCCTTCAGCATCGGCTCCAGCTTCGGATCCGGGTACCAGGACGCCTCGTTGCCGGCGTCGCGGCCGAGCTTGCGCTCGCAGTAGACCGGGATGTTGGCCATCGGGCCCGGCCGGTAGAGCGCCACCAGGGCGATGATGTCCTCCAGCCGGTCGGCCTGCATCTCGCAGAGCGCCTTGCGCATGCCGGCCGATTCCACCTGGAACACGCCGACCGTCTCGCCCCGGCCCATCGGCCCGTAGGTGTTCGGGTCGTCGAGCGGCAGCGAGGCGAGGTCGATGTCGATGCCGCGCTGCTTCAGCAGATCGGTGCAGCACCGCAGCATCGTCAGGGTCTTGAGGCCCAGGAAGTCGAACTTCACCAGCCCCGCCTGCTCGACCCACTTCATGTTGAACTGGGTGACCCGCATGCCGGTCTTCGGGTCCCGGTAGAGCGGGACCAGCTCCTCGAGCGGCCGATCGCCGATCACCACGCCGGCGGCGTGGGTCGAGGCGTGCCGGTGCAGGCCCTCGAGCTTCTTGGAGATGTCGATGAGGCGGCCGACGATCGGCTCCTCCTCCATGGCCTGCTGGAGCTTGGGCTCGCCCTCGATGGCCTGGGCGAGCGTCACCGGGTTGGCGGGGTTCTGCGGCACGAGCTTGGTCAGCTTGTCGACCTGCCCGTAGGGCATCTCCAGGACGCGGCCGACGTCGCGCAGCACGCCGCGGGCGAGCAGCGTGCCGAAGGTGATGATCTGCCCGACCTGCCCCTCGCCGTAGCGCTGCTGCACGTAGCGGATCACCCGCTCCCGGCCCTCGACGCAGAAGTCGATGTCGAAATCCGGCATCGAGACGCGCTCGGGGTTGAGGAAGCGCTCGAACAGCAGGCCGAACCGGAGCGGGTCGAGGTCGGTGATGAGCAGCGACCACGCCACCAGCGAGCCGGCGCCCGAGCCGCGGCCCGGACCGACCGGGATGTCGTGGTCCTTGGCCCACTTGATGAAGTCGGAGACGATCAGGAAGTAGCCCGGGAACTTCATCTTGACGATGACGTCGAGCTCGAACTCGAGGCGCTTGCGGTAATCCTCCTCGGAGAAGCCCGGCGCCGTGCCGTGCTGCTTCAGGCGCAACTCCAGCCCGGCCTCGGCCTGCCGGCGCAGCTCGGTCGGCTCGTCGGCCGAGACCGCCCGCGCGCCCGCGTCGGACGCCTCCGCCAGGGCCTCCGCCAGGGCCTCCGCCATGGGCGGCGTCTCGCCGGCCGCCACGGCGCCGAAATTCGGCAGGATCGGCTTGCGGGTCCGCGCACGGACGGCGCAGCGCATGGCGATCTCGACCGTCGCCTGGAGCGCGTCCGGCAGGTCGCGGAACAGCTCGGCCATCTCGGCCCGGGTCTTGAAGGCGTGGCTCGGTGTCAGGCGGCGGCGGCGCTCGTCCGAGACGAGGCGGCCCTCCGCGATGGCGAGCAGCGCGTCGTGGGCGTCGTAGTCGTCGGGCTTGGCGAAGTAGGGCTCGTTCGTCGCCACGATCCCGAGGCCGTGGCGACCGGCGAGGTCGAGGAGCGCGGTCTCGATCCGCGCCTCCTCGGACTGGCCGTGGCGCTGGATCTCCACGTAGAGCCGGTCCTCGCCGAACGTCTCCTTCAGGCGCTTCAGGCGGTTGAGGGCGAGCTCCGGCCGGCCCGCCCGGAAGGCCGCGTCGAGGGGGCCCGCCATCCCGCCGGTGAGCGCGATCAGCCCCTCGGAGGCGCCCGCGAGCGCTCCGGCATCGAGGCGCGGCGCCTCGCCGAGGGCCGTGTCGAAATAGGCGCGGCTCGCCAGCCGCAGCAGATTGGCGTAGCCGGTCTCGTCCTGGGCGAGGAGCACGATGCCGTGGCTGGTCGGCGCCTGACGCTGGTGCGGGTCCGCGGCCTCGAACGCCACCGAGAGCTGCACGCCGGCGATCGGCTGGACGCCCTCCCCGGCCGCCTTCTCGGAGAATTCCAGCGCGCCGAACAGGTTGTTGGTGTCGGTCAGGGCCAGGGCCGGCTGCCTGTCGGCGACCGCCGCCTTGATCAGGGAGCCGACCTTCAGCGCCCCTTCGAGCAGGGAATAGGACGAGTGGACGTGGAGGTGGACGAATCCGACCTCCTTGAGCTGGCGTGGCATGGCCGACCTTGTTCCGGGGTCGGGCAGCATCCCCGCTCGCCGGCCTCAAGTCGACGTGCGCCGCGCCGCCGGCGGACGATATCCACCGGTCGTGCCCCGGAAGCACCAGTTCGGCCCAGCCCTGTGGACAATCGGCGCCTACGGGGCGATCGCCTGTGCATAACCCGTCCGCGGACGGAACCGGGCAGTCTTCGGAAAAATCCGGCTAACGAACCGGTGCCAAGGCTATCGCCCAGGCGCCCACCGCCGCGAACAGCATCCCGAACGCCATGAACTCGACCATTCCGGTCAGGATCACCCGCTTCAGCATCGACCTGCCTCCTGTGTTCCGGCCCTAGTATGTTCATGTTTTGTTCTATGGAAAGGGTCTGCGGGTCACAGGGCGGCCCCGTTTCTTCGACAGGGTAAAAAGTGTCTTGATGCGGATCGGGCGGGCTGGCATGCCCCCGCCTTCAAGACGAGCTCGTCACCGGCTGGGGAGTTCGAAGGAGCAAGCCATTCCCGAGCACCGGACGGTCGAACGGTTCGACGTCGCCCTCGTGGCCGTCGGCACACACGGCGATGTGCTTCCGTTCATCGCGCTGGGGCACGAGCTCCTGAAGCGCGGCCACGGCGTCTCGCTGGCGGCCCCGGCCCCGTTCGAGGCGATGGCCCGCCGGGCCGGCCTCGCCTTCCAGCCCCTGGGCACGGTCGCCGATTACGAGGCGGTGATCCGCCAGCCGGATCTGTGGCACCCGCAGCAGGGGTTCCGCCCGATGTTCGACTACGCCCTGCGGGTGGCCGAGCCGGCCTGCCTGTGGCTCGGCGCGACCCGCGCCCGGGGGATCGACCTGCGGGTGGTCGCCTCGCCGCTGGGCTGGGGGGCGCGGCTCGCGCAGGACCTCTACGATCTGCCGACCGCGACGCTGCACGTCATGCCGTTCCTGATCGAGAGCCGGTACGATCCGCCGCGCCTGCCGGGCCTGCCGCTGCCGCGCGTCCTGCCGGCCGCCCTGCGAGCCTACGTGAATCTCGGCGTCGACAAGGTGGCGGTCGGCCCGTTCACCCTCCCGCCGCTGAACGCCCTGCGGGCGCGTCTCGGCCTCGATCCGGTCTACCGGCTGCGGCACTGGTGGAACAGCCCGACCGGCATGCTCCTGATGTTCCCCGACTGGTACGCGGAGCCCCAGGCCGACTGGCCGGGCCAGGCGGTGCAGCTCGGCTTCCCGCTGGTCGACCGGTTCGGCGACGTGGCGTCCATGCCGCCGGAGCTGGAAGCGTTCCTCGAGGCGGGCGACCCGCCGATCGTGTTCACCTACGGCTCGGCCATGCGCCAGGGCGCCGGCTTCTTCGACACTGCGGTGCGGCTGTGCCGGCGCATGGGCCGGCGCGGCGTCCTGCTCGCCCCGCAGGGGGGGCAGATCCCGAAGCCGCTGCCGGCCGGGATCATCCACCTGCCCTACGCCCCCCTGAGCGCCCTGCTGCCGCGCAGCGCGGCGCTGGTCCACCACGGCGGCGTCGGCACGGTGGCGCAGGCGCTGGCCGCGGGCGTCCCGCAGCTGGTGGTGCCCGTGGCCTTCGACCATTTCGACGAGGGGCGGCGGCTGAAGGATCGGGATCTCGGCGCCACCCTGAGCCGCCGCGCCTTCCGGCCCGCGCGGGCGGCGCGGGTCCTCGGCCGGCTGCTCGCCGACCCCGCGGTGACGCGGGCCTGCGCGGCGGCCCGGGCGCGGATGGCGGACGGCCGCGACGCCGTCCTCGACGCCTGCGACTACGTCGAGCGGCTGACGGCCGCCGAGTCCGGTCCCGGCCCGTCCCGCGCGTCCTGACCCGCCGGCTGCCCGAACGCGGGGGGGCGCCCCCTCCGACGGAAGCGGCGCCCTTTCGATTACTGCCCGAGCAGCGCGGTGGCCGAACCGACGAACGTCATGAGCAGGCCGCTCACGAAGGCGCCGATCATGACGTAGGAGAGAGCCTTGAGCTTCATCCGTCCTCGCGTCGGCTCAGCAGCGGTAGCCGCCGGAGGTCTGGCCGTACTGCTTCACCGGCCGGGTCTGCTGGTCGGCGTTGCCCTCGGCGGCCGAGCTCAGCGGGCAGCCGACGTAGTTGGGATTGTCGTGGACCCCCAGTCCGAGCGAGCCCGTGGTCTCGACCTCGTAGGGAGCGAGGCCCGTCCAGCGGGCGCCGTTCGCCGCCAGAGCGGACGAGATCGGGGCAACGCCAAGGACAAGTGCGGTGACGGCTGCGGCGATACGGGTCTTCATGGTCAGGCTCCAGAGATAACGCAGTACAGACCGGTTGTTCGGCTCTGTTTTGTCTTGCGTGATCACAAGATAGGGGCCCGGTGTCTTCCGCGACGTGACGCGTCGCACGCGGCGCAACGGATTAAAGAGCGCGTGCACTTGCGGGGCTCGGAGGTCTGCGGTCCGGCTGGCGTCGCGGGCCGGGAGCGATGCGCCCTGTGGTTGATCGAGGCTGCCGGGGCGCGGCGTGCAAGGGGCGCGCCGCCGCGCGTGCCATATCTGCGCCGGCACACGGGAGATCTGCTCAGCGGGTGGCCCGCTCAGTCGAGCTGCGTGATCAGCCCGTCCCGGATGGTGACCCGCCGATCCATGCGGGCGGCCAATTCCAGGTTGTGGGTCGCGACCAGGGCGGCGAGCCCCGAGGCGCGGACCAGGGCCATCAGGATCGAGAAGACGTGGCCCGCCGTCCCGGGATCGAGGTTGCCGGTCGGCTCGTCGGCGAGCAGCAGCCGCGGTCCGTTGGCCACCGCCCGGGCGATGGCGACGCGCTGCTGCTCGCCTCCCGACAGCTCCGCCGGACGGTGCGGCAGGCGCTCCTTGAGGCCGAGGAAGCTCAGGAGTTCCGTGGCGCGGGCCTTCGCCTCCGGGGCCTTCAGGCCGCGGATGAGCTGGGGCATCACCACGTTCTCCAGCGCCGAGAACTCCGGCAGGAGGTGGTGGAACTGGTAGACGAAACCCATCTCCTCGCGCCGCAGGCGCGTGCGCTCGGAATCCGCCATCGCGGCCGTGGGCTGACCGCCGATATAGATCTCGCCCCCGTCCGGCCGCTCCAAGAGGCCGGCGAGGTGCAGCAGGGTCGACTTGCCGGCTCCCGACGGCGCCACCAGCGCGACCAACTCCCCCGGCCAGATCGCGAGGTCGGCCCCGCGCAGGATCTCGAGGGCACCCTCGGCCTGGGCGTAGCGCCGCTCGACGCGGGAGAAGAACAGCGCCGGCACCGGCTGGTCGCCGGCGGTCTGGCTCGAATCGCTCATCGGATGCGGCCCGTCAGCCGTAGCGGAGGGCCTGCACCGGATCGAGCCGGGCGGCGCGCCAAGAGGGATACAGCGTCGCCGCGAGCGACAGCAGCAGGGAGGTGATCACTACGGCGGTGATCTCCTTCGGGTTCATCTGCGCCGGGATCTCGGCGAGGAACCGCACCGTGGGGTCCCAGGCGCCCGGAAACAGCACGTGCTGGATCGGCTTGATGTTGAGGGTGATCAGGATGCCGAGGCCGAGCCCGCTGAGCGTCCCGACGACGCCGATCAGCGCGCCGTTGATCAGGAACACCCGCATGATCGTGCCCGGCGTCGCCCCCATGGTGCGCAGGATCGCGATGTCGCTCGACTTGTCGCGCACCAGCAGGATCAGGCCGGAGACGATGTTGAGGGTCGCCACCACGACGATCAGGCTGAGGATCAGGAACATGACGTTCCGCTCGACCTCCAGGGCCCCGAAGAAGGTCCGGTTGCGCTGGCGCCAGTCGGTGAGCAGGATCGGGCGCTCGGCCGCCATCTCCAGGGGCTCGCGCATGTCGCCGACATGGTCGGGATCGTCGACATAGATCTCGATCATGCTCACGTCGCCGTCCTTGTTGAAGAACGCCTGGGCCTCGACCAGCGGCATGAACACGAAGGTCTGGTCGAACTCGGTCATGCCGACCTCGAACACCGCCTTGACCGTGTAGCTCTTGGTGCGCGGCGCCGTCCCGAAGGGCGTCGACGAGCCCTTGGGCGTGACCAGCGTGATCGTGTCGCCGGCCTGCAGGCCCAGCGTGTCGGCGAGCCGCCGCCCGATCAGCACGCCGGTGCCGTCGTCGAAACCTTCGAGGGTGCCGCCGCGGATCGCCGAGGACACGGCCGCCAGCGCGTCGAGGTCGGCCGCCCGCACGCCGCGGATGATGACGCCGGATCCGCCGTACTGCGACGAGGCGAAGGCCTGGCCCTCGACCAGCGGCACCGCGGCGCGCACGCCCGCCACCTTCGACAGCCGGTCCGACAGGTCGGTCCAGTCGTTGAACGGCCGGTCGATGGGCGTCGCGAACAGGTGGCCGTTGATGCCGACGATCTTCGACAGCAGTTCCGCGCGGAAGCCGTTCATCACTGACAGGACGATGATCAGCGTGGCGACGCCGAGCGCGATGCCGAGCACCGAGAAGAACGCCACCACCGAGACGCCGCCGCCCCGGCGCCGGGCGCGCAGGTAGCGGCCGGCGAGGATCCACTCGAACGGCGCGAAGGGCGCGGTGCCCTGGCGGAACGAGGCCGCGAACGAGGCCGCGAAGGTCCGAACCCGGTCCAGCTTCGCTGAGGCGGCCATCGGCACGCCTCAGACGCGCCGGATGCGTGCCAGCAGATCGACGGTCGCGAGGCTCTCGCGCTCGCCGCCGGCACGCCGCTTCAGCTCGACCTTGCCCTCCGCTAGGCCCTTGGGCCCGACGATCACCTGCCAGGGCAGGCCGATCAGGTCGGCGGTGGCGAACTTCGCGCCGGGGCGCTCGTCGCGGTCGTCGTAGAGCACCGACAGGCCGGCGGTCTCCAGGTCGGACTGGATCTGCGCGCAGGCGGCGTCGGTGGCCGCGTCCCCGACCTTGAGGTTGATCAGGGCGACGTCGAACGGCGCGACCGAGTCCGGCCAGATGATCCCGGCCTCGTCGTGGCTGGCCTCGACGATGGCGGCGACCAGCCGGCTCGGCCCGATGCCGTAGGAGCCCATATGGACCGGCCGCTCGATCCCGTCCGGACCGGCGACCTTGGCGCCCATCGGCTCGGAATACTTGGTGCCGAAGTAGAAGATGTGCCCGACCTCGATGCCGCGGGCCGCCATGCGGTTGTCCTCCGGGACCTCCGCGAAGGCCGCCGGCTCGTGCATCTCCTCGGTGGCCGCGTAGTGCGAGGTCCAGGCATCGACGATGCCCTGGAGGGCGGCGACGTCGTCGAAATCGACGGTCGCCGGCGGGATGTCGAAGTCGAGATAGGCCTTGTCGCAGAAGACCTCGCTCTCGCCGGTCTTCGCCAGGATGATGAACTCGTGGGACAGGTCGCCGCCGATCGGGCCGGTATCGGCGCGCATCGGGATCGCTTTCAGGCCGAGGCCCGCGAAGGTCCGCAGGTACGCCACGAACATCCGGTTGTAGGCGTGGCGCGCGCCGGCCTGGTCGAAATCGAACGAGTAGGCGTCCTTCATCAGGAACTCGCGGGAGCGCATCGTGCCGAAGCGCGGCCGCACCTCGTCGCGGAACTTCCACGAGATCTGGTAGAGGTTCTTGGGCAGGTCCTTGTAGGAGCGCACGCTCGCCCGGAAGATCTCGGTGACCATCTCCTCGGCTGTGGGGCCGTAGAGCATCTCGCGGTCGTGCCGGTCCTTCAGGCGCAGCATCTCCTTGCCGTAGGCGTCGTAGCGGCCGGATTCCCGCCACAGCTCGGCGGACTGCACCGTCGGCATCAGGATCTCGACGGCGCCGGACCGGTCCTGCTCCCGCCGGATCACCGCGCAGACGCGCTCCAGAACCCGCAGGCCCAGCGGCAACCAGGCGTAGATGCCGGCGGCTTCCTGGCGGACTAGGCCGGCGCGCAGCATCAGCCGGTGCGAGACGATCTCGGCTTCCTTGGGCGTCTCGCGCAAGGTCGGCATGAAATAGCGGGAGAGACGCATGTCGTCAGAGTCTTGGAAGAGGATCGGCCGGGAGGAGCCGCGGCGCGCCGGCACACAACACGCCGGAGACGCAAATTACAAGCACTGCGCGACCACGGCGGGGCGTAATCGCGGCGAACCGGAGGCGGCGGCCCGGCCGCGCTGAGGCCGCTGCCTAGGCGGAAAGCGGTATGCCCATTTGCCGGCAAGAAAGCGCAGATTTTTCTCGCAGACCCGGTGACAACACGAATTGTTGTTCCTATAAGCGTCCGGCGATGTTTGCGACGCCCGGAAGAGGTGGCGCAAGGTCCGAGTCTCGGGAGGAAAAGCGACCGCCCCGCAGCCAATGCGAGGGATATTTCAAGGTCGAGCCAGTGAAGCTTGAAAGCAAGGCCTCGGGCCTTGCTTTTTTTATTCTTGGGTCCGGTCGGCGCGGCCGTGTCGGACCACCGGGAGGGCCCGCGCCCATCTGGTTTCCCGGGCCGTGACCCGACGCGGGGCGTCTCCCGGATCGCCGCTCAGAGCCGTCCTAAAGTCCGGTCAGCGGGAACACCGCCAGGGCGATCAGGAAGGCGGCGCCCGCGACCAGCGTCGTCCAGATCGCCTTCTCGCGCAGTCGCGGCGCTGCCGGCGCGCCGGGATCCTGGCCCGGAACCACGTGGCTGGGCCGCGTCTCCGGCTGGTTGCGCAGGGGCAGGACCGCGAAGAGCAGCGTCCACCAGACCACGAAGTAGAGGGCGATCGCCCCGCCCACCGTCAGCTTGAACAGGCTCACCGCCGCCGCCACGAAGGCGGCGATCAGGACGGTGATCGCCGCCAGGGTCACCGGCGTCGAGCGGGCCAGTGCGTTCATCATCCGGCTCACACCTGCTCCAGCTCGACCAGGGTGCCGAGGAAGTCCTTGGGGTGCAGGAACAGGACCGGCTTGCCGTGCGCGCCGATCCGCGGCTCACCGGTGCCGAGCACCCGGGCGCCCTGCGCCTTGAGCTGGTCGCGGGCGGCCAGGATGTCGTCGACCTCGTAGCAGACGTGGTGGATGCCGCCGCCCGGGTTGCGGGCCACGAAGGACTCGATCGGCGAGCCCTCGCCCAGAGGGGACATCAGCTCGATCTTGCTGTTCGGCAGCTCGACGAACACGACGGTGACGCCGTGCTCGGGCTGCGGCAGGGGCGCGGTGATCGTCGCGCCCAGCGTGTCGCGGTAGACCGCGCAGGCGGCGTCGAGATCCTGCACGGCGATGGCCACGTGGTTGAGACGGCCGATCATGATGTTTCCTCCCCGGCATTCTGGCCCCCTGTCCGGGAGCTTCGTTCGTTCGCGGGGAAGGCTCCGCCCGTACGCGCGGACGCGACCGGCCCCCTCTCCCGTGCGGCAGAGGGTTGGGGTGAGGGACGAGCCCTCTCCGGCAGAACCTGTCCCCCTCACCCTGTCCCTCTCCCGTGCGCGAGAGGGAACCCGGGCCCTGTCCGGCAGCCGATCGGATGATCGGCTGCTTCGGCTCCGTCTAGATTACAGCCAACCGCTATCGGCAGCCAGCTTCACACCTCCACCACCTGCACGTGGCAGGCCGGCTTCTTGCCCCACACCTCGTTGACCGCGGTGCGCACCGCCCGGTCGACCGTCTTCTCGACGCTCTCCGAGTCCTTGAGCTTGCCCCGCGACATCCCCGACAGGGTGCGGGAGACCGCGTCCACCACGGTCTCGATCAGCGGCTCGCCGGACCGGCCGCGGTTCGGCAGGCCGATGATGTCCACCGCCGGCTCGCCGAGCACGACGCCGTCCTCGTCGATAGCGATCGCCACCGAGACCAGGCCGGCCTGCATCAGCTTGCGCCGCTCCGGGATCGCCCGGTCCTTCTCGTCGATCAGGACGTCGCCGTCCTTGAACAGGCGGCCGGCCTTCACGTGGTCGATCACCTCGGGCTTGCCGGGGCTCAGACGGATCAGGCTGCCGTTGCGGGCCTTGACCACGTTCTGCACGCCCTGCGCCCGCGCGAAGCGGGCGTGCTCGTCGAGGTGCAGGGCCTCGCCGTGGACCGGGATCGCGGTGCCCGGGCGGGTCCACCGGTACATCTCGACCATCTCGTCCCGGCGCGGGTGGCCGGAGACGTGGACGAGGTCGGTGCGGTCGGTGATCACCTCGACGCCCTGCTCGATCAGGTCGTTGATGATCGAGCCGACATCGCGCTCGTTGCCCGGGATGGCGCGCGAGGAGAAGATCACCTGGTCACCGGCGGTGAGGCTGATATCCGGGTGGTCGCGGCGGGAGACGCGGGCGAGCGCCGCCCGCGGCTCGCCCTGTGAGCCGGTGAGCAGCGCGACGACGCGCTCCCGCGGCAGGCTCTTCCACGAATCGGAGCGGCGGAACTCGGGCAGGCCGTCGAGGTAGCCGCACTCGCGGGCCACGTCGATCACCCGGTCCATGGCGCGGCCGACCGCGATGACCTCCCGCCCGCAGGCGGCCGCCGCCTCGGCGACCGCGCGGATGCGCGCCACGTTGGACGCGAAGGTCGTCACGGCGACCCGGTGCGGCGCGTCCGCGATCAGCGTCTTCAGCGTCTCGGCGACGGTCTTCTCGCTCGGCGAGAAGCCCTCGCGCACGACGTTGGTCGAGTCGCAGACGATGGCGAGGACGCCCTCGTCCCCGAGCGCCGTGAACGCCTCCGGCGACGTCACCGAGCCGGCCACCGGGGTCGGGTCGATCTTCCAGTCGCCAGTGTGGAGGACGAGGCCCGCCGCGGTGCGGATGGCGATGGCGTTCGATTCCGGGATGGAGTGCGAGACCGGCACGTACTCGAGCTCGAACGGCCCGACGGTCACGCGCCGCCCGGGCTTCACCTCCCGCAGCTCGACCTTCGGGGCGCCGGGCTCGGACAGGCGCCGGGTCTCCAGCAGGTTCTTGGCGAAGCGGGTCGCGTAGACCGGCGCCTTGAGCCGGGGCCACAGCTCCGAGATCGCCCCGATATGGTCCTCGTGCGCGTGGGTGATGAAGATCCCCAGCAGGTCCTTGCGCCGCTCCTCGATGAAGGAGAGGTCGGGGAACATCAGGTCGACGCCCGGCATCTGCTCCTCGCCGGCGAAGCCCATGCCGCAATCGACCATGATCCACTTCCGGCCCTTCTCCGGGCCGAACCCGTAGAGTGCCGCGTTCATCCCGATCTCGCCCACGCCGCCGAGCGGCAGGAAGACCAGCTCCTCCTGTCCCTTAACCATCTGTCGTCGTCCAAACTCAGGCCGCCGTCGCGGCCGATCCGAAATGCACCTCGCCCGCCGTCACGGTATGCCGGTTCCCGTCGGGGGCGAGGATCACGAGCCGCCCCCCCTCGTCGATCGTCTCGAACACGCCCCGCAGGATGTGACCGCCGCTGTGCACCGCGATCTCCGATCCGAGACCCGCGGCCCGCGCGAGCCAGGCCGCGCGCAGGTCAGCGAAATTCCGTCCCCGGTCCCAGGCGCGCGCCCGCGCGGCCACCCGGTCCGAGAGATGTTCCAGTAGCGCCTCGGCGCCGCACGCGTAACCCGCCGCCGCCAGGCTCGCCGCCCCGAAGCCCTCCGGCGCCGCCGCGACGTTCACGCCGAAGCCGATGACCGCGGCGCGCCGCCCGCCCGGGAGCGTCTCCGCCTCCAGGAGCAGGCCGGCGAGCTTCGCCCCGCCGAGCAGCACGTCGTTCGGCCATTTGAGCTGAAAAGATCGGGCCCCGGCGCCGGATCCGGTATCCGGCAGGGTGCCGCAGGCCGCCTCCAGCGCCTCGATCAGGGCGAGGCCGGCCACGAAGCCCAACTCGGCGAGGTGGTCCGGCGCGACCCCGGCGACCGGCCAGAGCACGCTCGCCGCGAGGTTGCCGGGGAGCGAGGACCAGCTGTTGCCCCGCCGACCGCGGCCCGCCTCCTGGCGGTGCGTCACCACCCAGAGCGGGCCTGTCTCGCCGGCGCGCGCGCGCGCCACGGCCTCCGTGTTGGTGGAGCCGAGGGTGTCGTGGACGTGCAGGCGGTGGCCCTCGGCGCGCGCCGAGGGCCCGAGTCGGTAGGTCAAGGCCGTCCTAGAACAGCGACTTCGCGGCCCGGCCGGCGGCGCCGACCAGCGGCCCGGGCAGCAGGAAGAACAGCACCACCACGACGCTCGACAGGGCGAGCACGATGCGCAGGCCCGGGGCCATCGCCTCGTACGGCTCCTTCGGCTCGTCGAAGTACATGATCCGCACGACGCGCAGGTAGTAGTAGGCGCCCACCACGCTGGTCACCACGCCGATCACCGCCAGCGTCACGAGACCCGCCTTGATGGCGGCGGCGAAGACGTAGAACTTCGCGAAGAACCCGGCGAGCGGCGGGATGCCGGCCAGCGAGAACATCATCGCGGCGAGGCAGAAGGCGAGCCACGGATGGGTCCGCGACAGGCCCGACAGGTCCTCGATCTTCTCGAACATCACGTCCCGGCGCCGGAGCGACAGGATGATCGCGAAGGTGCCGAGCGTCATCGCGAGGTAGATGATCATGTAGGTGACGAGCCCGCTGATCCCCTCCTCCGAGCCGGAGGCCAGGCCGATCAGCGCGTAGCCGATATTGCCGATCGACGAGTAGGCCATCAGGCGCTTGATCGAGGTCTGCCCGATCGCCGCGAACGAGCCGAGCGCCATCGACGCGATCGAGACGAAGATGAAGATCTGCTGCCAGATCGCCGTCACGTCCGGCATCGCGCCGATGAACACCCGCACGGTCATCGCCACGGCGGCCATCTTGGGCGCCGAGGCGAAGAAGGCCGTCACCGGGGTCGGCGAGCCCTCGTAGACGTCGGGCGTCCACATGTGGAACGGCACGGCCGCCAGCTTGAAGCACACGCCGGCCGCCAGGAACACGATGCCCAGCACGATGCCGAACCCGGCATTCTCGTTGAGCGCCGAGACGATGCCGGGGAACGAGACGGTGCCGGTGAAGCCGTAGACCAGCGAGGCGCCGTAGAGCAGCATGCCGGAGGAGAGCGCGCCGAGCACGAAGTACTTGAGGCCGGCCTCGGTGGACTTCACGTCGTCGCGGTGGAAGGCGGCGATCACGTAGGCGGCGAGCGACTGCAGCTCCAGGCCCAGGTAGAGCGCGATCAGGTCGTTGGCCGAGACCATGACCATCATGCCGATGGTGCAGAGCACGATCAGGACCGGGAACTCGAACCGGTCGATGCGCTCGCGCTTGAAGAAGTCGTGCGCCAGCAGGATCGTCGCCGCGGATCCGAGCAGCACCAGCGACTTCATCACCTTGGCGAAGGAATCGGACACGAACGCGCCCGACAGGGTCGTGACCCGGCCGTGCACCGGCTGCGAGATCACCACCGACAGGGCGACGAGGAGCAGGGCGAGGGCGCCGATGCTCACGGTCTCGGCGGAGCGGTCGCCGCGCCACGCGCCGTAGAGGATCAGGCCCATGACGCCGACGCCGAGGATCAGCTCGGGCATGAGCGGCGCCAGCGAGGGCAGGACGGAGTGGACGGTTGTCATGGTGTCCGCCTCAGCGCGGGATCGGCAGCGCCGCGGCGGCCGTCTGGGTGTTCGAGAGCGCGGTCTTGATGCTCGCCATCAGCGCGTCGGTCGAGGGCGCGAACACGTCGAGCACGGGGGCCGGGTGAACGCCGTAGTAGATCGTCAGGACGACCAGCGGCGCCAGGATGATCTTCTCGCGGGTGTCGAGATCCAGGATGCCCTGGAGATTCGGCTTCTCCAGCTTCCCGTAGATCACCCGGGCGTAGAGCCACAGGGCGTAGGCCGCCGACAGGATGATGCCGAAGGTCGAGAAGAACGCCACGTTCGGGTTCGCCTTGAAGGCGCCGAGCATGGCCAGGAACTCGCCGACGAAGCCCGAGGTGCCCGGCAGGCCGACATTGGCCATCGTGAACACCATCATGGCCACGGCGTAGAGCGGCATCCGCTTCACGAGGCCGCCATAGGCCGAGATCTCGCGGGTGTGCATCCGGTCGTAGACGACGCCGACGCAGAGGAAGAGCGCCCCCGACACGATGCCGTGGGAGATCATCAGGAACAGCGCGCCCTGGATGCCCTGCTCGTTCAGGGTGAACAGCCCCAGCGTCACGAAGCCCATATGGGCCACCGACGAGTAGGCGATCAGCTTCTTGATGTCGGTCTGCATCATCGCGGTGAGTGACGTGAAGATGATCGCGATCACCGACAGCGCGAACACGAAGGGCGCGAAGTCGTGGCTCGCCACCGGCAGCATCGGCAGCGAGATCCGGATGAAGCCGTAGCCGCCCATCTTCAGGAGGATGCCCGCCAGGATCACCGAGCCGGCGGTGGGCGCCTCCACGTGGGCGTCGGGCAGCCAGGTGTGGACCGGCCACATCGGCATCTTCACCGCGAAGGAGGCGAAGAAGGCGAGCCACAGCCAGGTCTGCATCTGCACCGGGAAGCGGTACTGCAGCAGGGTCGGGATGTCGGTGGTGCCGGCCTGCCAGTACATCGCCATCACGGCGAGCAGCATCAGCACCGAGCCGAGCAGGGTGTAGAGGAAGAACTTGAAGCTGGCGTAGACCCGGCGCGCGCCGCCCCAGATGCCGATGATCAGGAACATCGGGATCAGGCCGGCCTCGAAGAACAGGTAGAACAGCACCAGATCGAGGGCGGCGAAGACGCCGATCATCGTCGTCTCGAGGACGAGGAAGGCGACGAAGTACTCCTTCACCCGGAAGTGGATCGAGTGCCACGAGGCGCCGATGCAGAACGGCATCAGGAACGTGGTCAGCAGGATCAGCGGCATCGAGAAGCCGTCGACGCCGAGCTTGAATCGGATCGTCTCGGTGAGCCACGCGTGGCTCTCCACGAGCTGGAAGCTCGACGAGGCGGTGTCGTAGCGGCTCCACGCCACCAGGGAGAGCAGGAAGGTGACGATCGTGGTGGCGAGCGCGGCCCAGCGGCTGTTGCGCGCGACCGACTCCTCGTCGCCGTTCAGCGTGAGGATGAAGGCCGCGCCGCAGAGCGGCACGATCAGCAGGCCGGAGAGGATGCCGAGGCCGAGCATGTCAGTGTGCACCCTTGGGCAGGCCGGACATCAGGTACCAGCTGATCAGGCCGGCGACGCCGATGAGCATGACGAAGGCGTAGTGGTAGACGTAGCCGGTCTGGAGACGGACCACCCCGCGGGTCACGTCCACGACGCGCGCCGCGATCCCGTTCGGCCCGAGGCCGTCGATGATCCGGCCGTCGCCCTGCTTCCAGAGGAACAGGCCGAAATCCTTGGCCGGGCGGACGAAGATCCGGTCGTAGATCTCGTCGAAGTACCACTTGTTCAGCAGGAACCGGTACAGCGACGGCTGCTGCGCGGCGAGCGCGCCCGGCAGTTCCGGCCGGCGGATGTACATCCAGTAGGCCACGACGAAGCCGAGGATTAGCATGATCAGTGGCGAGTACGAGACCAGCGCCGGGACGTCGTGGATCTCGTGCATGATGTGGTTGTTCGGGCCGTGCGCCAGTGCGTGACCCCAGAATGCCTCCATCCCCTCGCCGATGAAGCGGTTGTGGAAGATGATCCCGGCGAACAGCGCGCCGAAGGCGAGGATCGCCAGCGGGATCGTCATCACCAGCGGGCTCTCGTGGGGCGTGTGGTCGCCGTGGTGGCCGTGCCCGTGGTGGTCGTCGGCGACGAGGTCGCTCTTGTGGGCCGGCTCGATGTCGTGGCCCTTGTCGTCGTGGGCGACGCCCTCGGTGTGCCCGGGCGCGCCGTCGGCCTCGTGGGCCATGGTCGCGTGGGCCGTAGTCGCGTGGGCGACCGCGGGCGCGTGGTGCTGATCGTGGGCGGCGTGGGCGCCCCAGCGGGCCGGGCCCTCGAAGGTCATGAAGAACAGGCGCCAGGAGTAGAACGAGGTGAAGAACGCCGCCACCACGGTGCACAGGAAGGCGAGCGTGTGCCCGGGGCGGGTCGAGGCGTAGGCCGCCTCGATGATCGCGTCCTTCGAGTAGTAGCCGGCCGTGTAGGGGAAGCCGATCAGCGCGAGCGAACCGATCGCCATCATGGCGCTGGTGTAGGGGATGTAGCGGCGCAGGCCGCCCATGTTCCGCATGTCCTGCTCGTGGTGCATCGCGTGGATGACCGAGCCGGCGCCGAGGAACAGCAGCGCCTTGAAGAAGGCGTGGGTGAACAGGTGGAACACGCCGGCCGCGTAGGCGCCGACGCCGAGCGCCACGAACATGTAGCCGAGCTGCGAGCAGGTCGAGTAGGCGATCACCCGCTTGATGTCGTTCTGCACGAGGCCGATCGTGGCCGCGAACAGGGACGTGATGCCGCCGATCACCGTCACGACGATCAGCGCGTTCGGCGCCTCCTCGAAGAGCGGCGACAGGCGGGCGACCATGAACACGCCGGCGGTGACCATCGTGGCGGCATGGATCAGCGCCGAGACCGGGGTCGGGCCCTCCATGGCGTCGGGCAGCCACGTGTGCAGCAGGAACTGCGCCGACTTGCCCATGGCGCCCATGAACAGCAGCAGGCAGGCCAGTGTCAGGGCGTTCCAGTCGTAGCCGAGGAGGTGGAAGCTCAGCGTCTTGATCGCGTCGACCTTGCCGAAGACGGCGTCGAACGCCACCGAGCCGGTCAGCACGAAGACCAGGAAGATGCCGAGCGAGAAGCCGAAATCGCCGACGCGGTTGACGATGAACGCCTTCATGGCGGCGGCGTTGGCCGAGGGCTTCTCGTACCAGAAGCCGATCAGCAGGTACGAGGCGAGGCCCACGCCCTCCCAGCCGAAGAACATCTGGACGAGGTTGTCGGCCGTCACCAGCATCAGCATGGCGAAGGTGAACAGCGACAGGTAGGCGAAGAAGCGCGGCCGGTGCGGATCCTCCTCCATGTAGCCCACGGAGTAGAGGTGCACGAGGGTCGAGACGGTGGTCACGACGACCAGCATCACCCGGGTCAGGGTGTCGACCTTGAAGGCCCAGTCGACCTGGAGGTCGCCGGCCGCGAACCAGGACGCCACCTGCACGCGCTCGGCCGGCCCGCCGTCGATGAACACGCCCCAGGCGATCAGCGCCGTGAAGGCGAGGAAGGACGTGGTGATGTACTCACAGGCCCGCGCCCCGATGTACCGGCCGAACAGGCCGGCGATCAGGAAGCCGATGAGCGGGAAGAAGACGATCGCGTGATACATCGCTCTCTTGCAGTCCGTCCTCCGGGCCGGCCGCGAAGCGGCGGCGTCCGGATGTCACTCGGGGCGCGCGAAGGGGAAGGCCCTAGCCCTTCATCATGCTGACGTCTTCCACCGCGATCGAGCCGCGGTTGCGGAAGAACACCACCAGGATGGCGAGGCCGATCGCCGATTCGGCGGCCGCGACGGTCAGCACGAACAGGGCGAAGACCTGTCCGGTGATGTCGTTCAGCTGCGTCGAGAAGGCGACGAGGTTGATGTTGACCGAGAGCAGGATCAGCTCGACCGACATCAGGATGACGATGATGTTCTTGCGGTTGATGAAGATGCCGAGCACGCCGAGCGTGAACAGGATCGCCGCGACGGTGAGGTAGTGGCTCAGGCCGATCATCGTTCGATTCCTCCGGCTCTCATCAGCGCGCGCATCAGACCTCGACACCTTGGCGCGAGGGGACCTTGCGGGTCTCGACCGCCATGGCCTGGGTGCGGGCGTTCTGGACCGCGATGTTCTGGCGCTTGACGCCCGGCCGGTCGCGCAGCGTCAGCACGATGGCGCCGATCATGGCGACCAGCAGGATCAGGCCGGCGAGCTGGAAGAAGTAGGCGTAGTCCGTGTAGATCACGCGGCCCAGCGCCTGGGCATTGGTGAGGTTCTCGGCCGAGGCGACGTTGCCGAGCGGGGCCTGGACGAGGCCCGGGTCGATGCTCCACGAGCCGACGACCAGCAGGATCTCGACCAAGAAGATCGCGCCGATCAGGGCGCCGATCGGGAGATACTGCTGGAAGCCCTGGCGCAGCTCGGCGAAATCGACGTCGAGCATCATCACCACGAACAGGAACAGCACCGCGACCGCGCCGACGTAGACGACCACGAGGATCATCGCGAGGAACTCGGCGCCCATCAGGACGAACAGTCCGGCGGCGTTCACGAAGGCGAGGATCAGGAACAGCACCGAGGCGACGGGATTGCGCGAGGCGATCACCATGAAGCCCGACGCGACCGTGATGCTCGCGAACAGATAGAAGAAGGCGGCTGCTGCGGTCATGCGCTGATCGGGATCGGCCGCCGGAGCGGCCCCTTCTGCCGTGCGTGGAGACGGTCCGCGGCGGGCGGCCCGTCTATAGAACCCGGTCGACGGGGGCACAACAGCGCCCCCGGCATGGCTCTAGAGCATCCCACCGGAACCGGGAACCGGTGCGACGCTCTAGGGCCTTGTTTTCGCGTCATCTTCTGCCGGGCACCGGCGACCGGTGCCCGGGACGACGGCTCAGCGATACGGCGCGTCCATCGCGATGTTGCGGGCGATCTCGCGCTCCCAGCGGTCACCGTTCAGCAGGAGCTTCTGCTTGTCGTAGAGGAGCTCCTCGCGGGTCTCCACCGAGAACTCGAAGTTCGGCCCTTCCACGATGGCGTCCACCGGGCAGGCCTCCTGGCACATGCCGCAGTAGATGCACTTCACCATGTCGATGTCGTAGCGCGTCGTGCGGCGGGTGCCGTCGTTGCGCCGGGGGCCCGCCTCGATGGTGATCGCCTGCGCCGGGCAGATCGCCTCGCAGAGCTTGCACGCGATGCAGCGCTCCTCGCCGTTCGGGTAGCGGCGCAGCGCGTGCTCGCCCCGGAAGCGCGGACCGCGATGGCCCATCTCGAAGGGGTAGTTGATCGTGGCCTTCGGCTTGAAGAAGTAGCGCATGCCGAGGATCATCCCGGACACGAACTCCTTCAGGAGGAGGCTCTTGGCGACCTGATCGAGCTTCATGCCCGGATCTCCGATGCGAAGGGGGGCTCAGGCGCCCGGCGCGAGGCCGGTCAGCTTGAGCACGAAGGCGACGACGACGACCGAGATCAGGGAGATCGGCAGGAAGACCTTCCAGCCGAGACGCATGAGCTGGTCGTAGCGGTAGCGGGGCACGATGGACTTCACCATCGCGAACAGGAAGAACAGGAAGCTGGCCTTCAGGGTGAACCAGATCACGCCCGGCACCCAGGTGAAGGGCGCGAACGGGATCGGGGACAGCCAGCCGCCCAGGAACAGGATGGTCCCGAGGGCGCACATGCTCATGATGGCGACGTACTCGCCGAGCATGAACAGCAGGTACGGCGTCGAGGAGTACTCGACCATGTAGCCGGCCACGAGCTCCGACTCCGCCTCCGGCAGGTCGAAGGGCGGGCGGTTGGTCTCGGCGAGCGCCGAGACGAAGAACACCACGAACATCGGGAACAGCCACAGCCAGTACCAGCCGAACAGGCCGAGGCTGGTGTCCTGCGCCATCACGATGCGCGAGAGGTTGAGCGAGCCGGCGCAGAGCAGCACGCAGATGATCACGAAGCCGAGCGAGACCTCGTAGGAGATCATCTGGGCCGCGGAGCGGAGGGCGCCGAGGAAGGCGTATTTCGAGTTCGACGCCCATCCGCCCATGATGACGCCGTACACGCCGAGCGACGAGATCGCGAAGATGTAGGTGATGCCGACATTGATGTCGGCGATCGCCCAGCCGTCCGCGAGCGGGATCACCGCCCAGCTCGACAGGGCGAGCATCGCGAAGACCAGCGGCGCCAGCAGGTAGATCGCCTTGTTGGCGCCCGCCGGGATCACCGGCTCCTTGATCACGAACTTGATCAGGTCGGCAAAGGACTGGAACAGGCCGAACGGCCCGACCACGTTCGGGCCGCGGCGGAGCTGCACCGCCGCCCAGATCTTGCGGTCGGCGAGCAGCGCGTAGGCGATGAAGACGAGGAGTGCCGAGAGCAGCACGAAGCTCTTCAGCACGATCAGGAGCACGGTCCCGAGGATTTCGAGCGGCGTCATCGGTCTTGAGCTCCTACTCGGCCGCCGCGAGGGGCTGCGCCTCGGCGGCGCGCTCCCGGGCGAGGCGCGAGCACTCCGCGAGGATCCGCGAGGCGCGGGCGATCGGGTTGGTGAGGTAGAAGTCGGTCACGGGCGACGCGAAGGCCGGACCGGTCGCGGTGCCGCCGAGGCCGGCGAGCCGGTCGACCGCCTCGGTCACGTTGCCCGGCTCGACGGCGCCGACCGCCGCCAGATGCGGGTGGGCGGCGTAGAGCGCGCGGCGCAGCGCGGTCAGCGAGTCGAACGGCAGGCGCTTGCCCAGCACGTCCGAGAGCGCGCGCAGGATCGCCCAGTCCTCGCGGGCGTCGCCCGGCGGGAAGGCGGCGCGGTTGCCCATCTGGACCCGGCCCTCGGTGTTCACCCAGGTCGCCGACTTCTCGCTGTAGGCGGCCCCCGGCAGGATCACGTCGGCGCGGGCGGCGCCGCGGTCGCCGTGGCTGCCCTGGTAGACCACGAAGGCGCCCGGGGCGACGTCGCGCTCGTCGGCGCCGAGGTTGAACAGGACGTCGAGCGCGCCCGGCTCCAGCATCTGCGTGAAGGTCAGGCCGCCCTCCCCCGGCACGAAGCCGAGATCGAGCGCGCCGACCCGGGCCGCGGCCGTGTGCAGCACGCCGAAGCCGTTCCCCTCGGCCGAGACCGCGCCGATCTCCTTCGCGAGGGAGGCGGCAGCGGCCAGGATGCCCGGCGCCGCATTGGCGCCGACGATGACGAGCGGCGCCTTCGCCTCCTTGAGGATCTCGAGGAAGCTGTGCTCGCCGCGGGCGAGCGCCGCGAGTGAGTCGGGGCCGGCGCCGATGTAGTGGCTCGGGTAGGTCAGGTCGACCGGCTCGCCGATCACGCCCACCGCCAGCGGGGCCATGCGCCAGCGCTTGCGGATACGGACGTTCAGCAGCGAGGCCTCGGTGCGCGGGTTGGCGCCGACGATCAGGATCGCGTCCGCCGCCTCGATGCCCGGGATGGTCGGGTTGAAGATGTAGGAGGCGCGGCCGAGCGCCGGGTCGAGGCCGGCATCGGTCTGGCGGCAGTCGAGGTTCGGCGAGCCGAGGCTCCTGACCAGCTCGCGGAGTGCGAAGATCTCCTCGACGCCCGCGAGGTCGCCGACGACCGCGCCGACGCGCTTCGGATCCGTGCCCTTCACCTTCGCGGCGATGGCCTGGAACGCCTCACCCCAGGAGGCGGGCCGCAGCCGGCCGTTCTCGCGCAGGTACGGCCGGTCGAGGCGCTGCATCCGCAGCCCGTCGATGTGGTAGCGGGTCTTGTCGGAGATCCACTCCTCGTTGATCTCCTCGCTGATCCGCGGCTCGATCTGCATGACCTCGCGGCCGCGTGTGTCGATGCGGATCGACGAGCCGACCGCGTCCATCACGTCGACCGACTCGGTCTTGTTCAGCTCCCACGGCCGGACGTTGTAGCTCTGCGGCCGGTGCACGAGGGCGCCCACCGGGCAGAGGTCGGCGACGTTGCCCTGCAGCTCCGAGGCCATCGACTGCTCGAGGTAGCTCGTGATCTCCATGTCCTCGCCGCGGCCGATGGCGCCGAGGTCGGGCACGCCCGCCACCTCGGCGAGGAAGCGCACGCAGCGGGTGCAGTGGATGCAGCGGTTCATCGCGGTCCGCACCAGCGGGCCGATATGCTTCTCCTCGACCGCCCGCTTGTTCTCCGTGTAGCGGGTCGAATCGACCCCGTAGGCCATGGCCTGGTCCTGCAGGTCGCAGTGGCCGCCCTGGTCGCAGATCGGGCAGTCGAGCGGGTGGTTGATGAGGAGGAACTCCATCACCCCCTCGCGGGCCTTCTTGGTGCCCTGCGAGCGCGTCAGCACCTCAGGCGGCTCGCCGTTCGGGCCGGGGCGGCAATCCTTCACCGCGTAGGCGCAGGAGGCCACCGGCTTCGGCGCGCCCTTCAGCTCGACGAGGCACATGCGGCAATTGCCGGCGATCGACAGGCGCTCGTGGAAGCAGAAGCGCGGGATCTCGGCCCCCGCGGCCTCGCAGGCCTGGAGCAGCGTGTAATCGGCGGGGACGTCGACCTCGGTGCCGTCGACGAGGATTTTTGTCATCGGATCGTCTCGTAAACTGGCCCAAACGCGCGAGGCCGGATCCCACCCACGCCCTCATCCTGAGGTGCGAGGCGCAGCCGAGCCTCGAAGGAGATGTCCAGCCCGCCTCGCGATCTCTGGAGGACTCCTTCGAGGCCCGCTGACGCAGGCACCTCAGGATGAGGCTGTGGGTTGGACACCGGCATAGCGCCCTTACTCGGCGGCCATCGGCACAGGCTCGCTGTGCGGGTTGGCGGTGTAGCGGTCGATGCGCTTCTCGATCTCGGGGCGGAAGTGCCGGATCAGGCCCTGGATCGGCCAGGCCGCCGCGTCGCCCAGCGCGCAGATCGTGTGCCCCTCGATCTGCTTGGTGACCTCGAACAGCATGTCGATCTCGCGCTTCTGCGCGCGGCCCTCGGTCATGCGCTGCATGACGCGCCACATCCAGCCGGTGCCCTCGCGGCAGGGCGTGCACTGGCCGCAGGATTCGTGCTTGTAGAAGTACGAGATCCGGGTGATCGCCGCGACGATGTCGGTGGACTTGTCGAGCACGATCACCGCCGCGGTGCCGAGGCCGGAGCCCAGGTTGCGCAGGGTGTCGAAGTCCATCTTGGCGTCGACGATCTGCTCGGCCGGCACCAGCGGCACCGACGAGCCGCCCGGGATCGAGCACAGCAGGTTGTCCCAGCCGCCGCGCATGCCGCCGCAATGGCGGTCGATGAGCTCGCGGAAGGTGATGCCGAGCTCCTCCTCGACGTTGCACGGCTTGTTGACGTGCCCGGAGACGCAGAAGAGCTTGGTGCCGGTGTTGTTCTTGCCGCCGAGGCCGGCGAACCACGCGCCGCCCCGGCGCAGGATCGTGCCGGCGACCGCGATCGACTCGACGTTGTTCACGGTCGTGGGGCAGCCGTAGAGGCCCATATTGGCCGGGAACGGCGGCTTCAGCCGCGGCATGCCCTTCTTGCCCTCGAGGCTCTCGATGAGCGCCGTCTCCTCGCCGCAGATATAGGCGCCGGCGCCGTGGTGGACGTAGATGTCGAACGGGTAGTCGTGGACGTTCGACTGGCCGACGAGGCGGGCCGCGTAGGCCTCGTCCACGGCCTTCTGGAGGGCGTGCTTCTCGGCGACGTACTCACCGCGGATGTAGATGTAGCAGGCATGCGCGTTCATCGCGAAGCAGGCCAGCATGCAGCCCTCGATCAGGAGATGCGGGTCGTGCCGCATGATCTCCCGGTCCTTGCAGGTGCCCGGCTCCGACTCGTCGGCGTTGACCACGAGGTAGTGCGGGCGCCCGTCTGACTTCTTGGGCATGAACGACCATTTGAGGCCGGTGGGGAAGCCCGCGCCGCCGCGGCCGCGCAGGCCCGAGGCCTTCATCTCCTCGATGATCCAGTCGCGGCCCTGCTCCAGCAGGAACTTGGTCCCGTCCCACGCGCCGCGCTTCTTGGCGGCCTCCAGGCCCGGCGAGTGCAGGCCGTAGAGGTTGGTGAAGATGCGATCCTGATCCGACAGCATGTCAGGTCCTCACTGAGCCGGCGCCGACAGGGCCTTGGCCTGCCCCACCCAGTTCTCCCGGTCGATGCGACCCGGGAACGCGAGGTAGGTGCCGACCCAGGCGATCTCGTCGCGGGACCAGGCGGCGATCTGGTCGAAATGGTAGATGCCGAGCCCGTTCAGGCGCTGGCTGTTACCCGGGCCGATGCCCTTGATGCGCGTCAGCTCGTCCGGCTTGCCGGCGCGGGCGGCCTCCAGCCCCGGCGGCCGCTTGCCCACGGCGTCGGCCTTCTGCTCGGGGCTCGCGTCCTTCGGCAGGGCCGCGAGCGCGCCGGCGATGCGCGCCTCCTCGGTCTCGGCCGCCACCTCGCCCTCGCTGGCGCCGGAGGCCTCCGGCTGCTGCGGGACGGCGTCGCGGTTCGGCACCGCCTGGTGGCCCTGCTCGCCGGCGGCGGGCTCGCCCTCGGCGACGCGCTTGGCCGGCGTGTCGAGCACGTCCGCGTCGCCCGGCCGGGCGGCGCCGTGCTTGGCGGTGGAGCGGCCGCGCTCGGCCGCGTCGGCGCGATCCTCGGGCTTCACCGGGCTCTCGCCGTTGGCGGCGCGCTGGGCCGGAGCGTCGCTCACGGGACGCTCGACCGGGCGGCCGGCGTCGGGCCGGGCCGGCTTCGGGTTCTCGGCGGCCTGCTGCGTGCTGGACGCGGCTTCACCGGTCTGGGCGGCCGGTTCCTCCGCCTTGCCGGCCTCCTCGAAGCGCTTGCGCCACGCGCCGACCCGCGAGCCGTCGAACAGCGTCGGGTCGGTGAGGGTGTTCACGGCGTCCCGGGGCTCGGACGAGACGCGCCCGGTCTGCGAGCCGACCTTCACGGGCCGGCCGGCGGCGAGGTCGTCCATCAGCTGGCCGAGGGACTCGGGCGTCAGGTCCTCGTAGTAATCCTGGTTGATCTGCACCATCGGCGCGTTGCAGCAGGCGCCGAGGCACTCGACCTCGAGCCACGAGAAATTGCCGTCGGCCGAGACGTGTCCGGCCGGGCCCAGACGGGCCTGGAGCATCTCCTTGAGGCCCCGCGCGCCGCAGGAATCGCACGGGACCGTGCCGCAGACCTGGATCCAGAAGCGGCCCACGGGCTCGAGGGCGAACATCGTGTAGAAGGTCGCGACCTCCAGCACGCGGATGTTCGGCATGCCGAGCTCGACCGCCACCGCCTCGATGGCCGCCCGCGGCAGCCAGCCGCCGTTCTGCTCCTGCGCCCGCCACAGGAGCGAGATCACCGCCGAGGCCTGGCGGCCTTCGGGGTACTTGGCGATCTGGGTCTTGGCCCACTCGGCATTCTCAGGGGAGAACGCGAAGCTCTCGGGCTGCTCCGAGGCCGGGGCGAGTCTGCGGTTTGCCATCGCTTCTGTCTTACCGATCCACTTCGCCGAACACGATGTCGAGCGTGCCGAGCACGCAGGACACGTCGGCTAAGAGGTGCCCGCGGCACATCCAGTCCATCGCCTGCAGGTGCGCGAAGCCCGGCGCGCGGATCTTGCAGCGATACGGCTTGTTGGTCCCGTCGGACACCAGGTACACGCCGAACTCGCCCTTCGGCGCCTCGACCGCGGCGTAGACCTCGCCCTCGGGCACGTGGAAGCCCTCGGTGTAGAGCTTGAAGTGGTGGATGAGCGCCTCCATCGAGCGCTTCATCTCCCGGCGCGGCGGCGGCGCGAACTTGCCGTCGACGGAGGCGATCGGACCCTGGCCGGCGGGCTCGCGCAGCTTGGCGACGCACTGCTTCATGATGCGCACGGATTCGCGCATCTCCTCCATGCGGATCACCTGGCGATCGTAGGTGTCGCCGTTCTTCCCGACGGGGATGTCGAACTCCATCTCCTCGTAGCACTCGTAGGGCTGCGCCTTGCGCAGGTCCCACGGGATGCCCGAGCCGCGCACCATCACGCCCGAGAAGCCCCACTCCATCGCCTCGTCGACCGACACGATGCCGATATCGACGTTGCGCTGCTTGAAGATGCGGTTGGCCATGACGAGGTCGTCGAGGTCCTGGACGACCTGCAGGAACGGGTCGCAGAACGCGTCGATGTCGTCGATGAGCTTCGGCGGCAGATCCTGGTGGACGCCGCCGGGCCGGAAGTAGTTGGCGTGGAGCCGGGCGCCGGAGGCCCGCTCGTAGAAGATCATCAGCTTCTCGCGCTCCTCGAAGCCCCAGAGCGGGGGCGTGAGGGCGCCGACGTCCATCGCCTGCGTGGTGACGTTGAGCAGGTGCGACAGCAGGCGGCCGATCTCGCAGAACAGCACGCGGATCAGCTGCGCGCGGCGCGGCACCTCGATCCCGGCGAGCTTCTCGATCGCCAGGCAGAAGGCGTGCTCCTGGTTCATCGGCGACACGTAGTCGAGCCGGTCGAAATAGGGCGTCGCCTGCAGGTAGGTCTTGTACTCGATCAGCTTCTCGGTGCCGCGGTGGAGCAGCCCGATATGCGGGTCGACCCGCTCGACCACCTCGCCGTCGAGTTCCAGCACGAGGCGCAGCACGCCGTGCGCCGCCGGGTGCTGCGGGCCGAAGTTGATCGCGAAGTTGCGGATGTTGTGTTCGGTCACGGACGCTCTCCGCGGCTCAAGGCGACGTCTTCTCGTCGCCGGGGAGCACGTAGTCGGTGCCTTCCCACGGGGACAAGAAGTCGAAGTTCCGGAATTCCTGCGTCAGCTGCACCGGCTCGTAGACGACCCGCGCCTGGTCCTGGTCGTAGCGGACCTCGACGAAGCCGGTGAGCGGGAAGTCCTTGCGCAGGGGGTGCCCCTCGAAGCCGTAATCGGTGAGCAGGCGGCGCAGGTCGGGATGGCCCGAGAACAGGATCCCGTAGAGGTCGTAGGTCTCGCGCTCGTACCAGTTGGCCGCCGGGAAGACCTCGATCACGGAGGGGACCGGCGTCACCTCGTCGGTCTGCACCTTCACCCGGATGCGCAGGTTATGGCGCAGGGAGAGCAGGTGGTAGACCACGTCGAAGCGCTTCTCGCGCTGCGGGTAGTCCACGCCGCATATGTCGATGAAGTTGCGGAACGCGCAGGCCGGATCGTCGCGCAGGTAGGTCAGCGCGTAGACGATGTCGGAGGCCTGGACCACCAGCGTCAACTCGCCGAACGCGACGGTGTGGGACACCACCGCCGGGCCGAGGGCGCCGAGGACGCGCTCGGCCAGGGCCGAGACGGCGTCGTCGCCGTAGGCCGGCTGGGTGTGGGGCAGGATCGAGATGCCGTTCGTCATGGCCGCTCCTCAGCGCTCGATCGTGCCGGTCCGGCGGATCTTCTTCTGCAGCAGCAGCACGCCGTAGAGCAGCGCCTCGGCGGTGGGCGGGCAGCCGGGCACGTAGATGTCCACCGGCACCACCCGGTCGCAGCCGCGCACCACCGAGTAGGAGTAGTGGTAGTAGCCGCCGCCGTTGGCGCAGGAGCCCATGGAGATGACGTAGCGGGGCTCCGGCATCTGGTCGTAGACCTTGCGCAGAGCCGGGGCCATCTTGTTGGTGAGCGTGCCGGCGACGATCATCACGTCGGACTGGCGCGGCGAGCCGCGGGGGGCGAAGCCGAATCGCTCGCAATCGTAGCGCGGCATCGACATCTGCATCATCTCGACCGCGCAGCAGGCGAGACCGAAGGTCATCCACATCAGCGAGCCCGTGCGGGCCCAGTTGATCAGCTCGTCCGTGGTGGTGAGCAGGAAGCCCCGGTCGGCCAGCTCGTCGCTGATCGACAGGAAGGTCGGGTCGTCCGCGCCGATCGGGCGGCCTGTGTTGGGATCGATGATCCCCTTCGGCTGGGGCGCGATCGCGGGGGCGCGGTTGGTGTCGGTGATCAGGGCCATCGGCGACTCAAGAATTCGGTGCGGGCGGCGAGCGGCGGGAGATCAATCCCATTCGAGGGCGCCCTTGCGCCACTCGTAGACGAAACCGACGGTCAGCACGCCCAGGAAGACGATCATCGACCAGAAGCCGAACCAGCCCAGATCCCCGAAGGTGATCGCCCAGGGGAAGAGGAACGCGACCTCGAGGTCGAAGATGATGAACAGGATGGCGACGAGGTAGAAGCGCACGTCGAACTTCATGCGGGCGTCGTCGAACGCGTTGAAGCCGCACTCGTAGGCCGAGAGCTTCTCGGGATCGGGGCTCTTGAAGGCCACCAGGAAGGGGACGACCAGCAGCGCCGTGGCGATGAACAGCGCCACGCCGATGAACACGATGAGCGGCAGGTAATCCGCCAACAATCCGGTCATGCCAGGGCCTCGCGAGACGAGTGAAACCGCGGTGCGACGCCGACCCGGATCCGCCCGTGGAATTGTTCTTATGCCAGGATGCGCGCGGCCGGAGGCTTAGTCGAGCCGCCGGCCCGTGACAATGGCTTGTCGCGTCGCACAAAGCGCGCTGTCAGCCGTCCTGTCGGTCGTCCTGTCGGTCATGTCCGAGATGGGCTTGCGCGGCGCCGGCGCAACACGACGGAAGCGCGCAGGCCCGAGTCGGGGGGGCTGGTATGCCTGCGGCGGCGGTCGCGGATCGAGGCGGATGCGAATCCGTGCGGGACGCGCTTGACAGGGCACCGGGCGCCCCATAAACCCCGCCCCGTCGCCGGGCGAAACGCCCCTTCGAAGCGACCACGCCGTGCGGGCGTAGCTCAGTTGGTTAGAGTGCCGGCCTGTCACGCCGGAGGTCGCGGGTTCGAGCCCCGTCGCCCGCGCCACGTCCCCCTCGATATCACCATCAGAATTCGTCTCGCGGTGCACCGTGCCGACGCGCAGTCGCGCGCGCCCGAGCGGGACGGGTGATGGCTCGACCGTGCGGTCAGGCCACCTTCGACGATTCGGGGGAAGGACCTGGTGGAGCGACCGCGCCCGGCCGCGTCCCGCGCAGGCTGAGGGCGATTCCCGTCAGGATCAGGCCTCCCCCGGTCAGGATGTCGGCGCTCAGCGGTTCGCCCAGGACGAGATGCGTGCTCAGGATGCCGGCCACCGGCACCAGCAGGGCGAAGGGCGTCACGGCAGCCGCCGGGTAGCGGGTCAGGAGCCCGTTCCAGAGGCCGAAGGCGAGGAGCGTCGTCGGGTAGGCCTGGAACGCGACCGATCCGATCGCCCCCCAGCTCGGATGCGCCAGCGCCGTGAGCGCCCCGGGCCCCTCGACGATCAGCGACAGGATGAGCAGGGGCGGCGTGGTGGCGAGGCTGCTCCAGACCATCAGCGCCAGGCGGTCGACCCGGCCGATCCGCTTCGCGACGACGTTCGCGCTGGCCCAGGACAGGGCCGCGCCGACGACGAGGATCAGCGGGCCGAGCGGGGCGCCCCCGCCCCGCCCGAGCGCCACCGCGGCGACGCCGAGGAGCGCGATGCTGCCGCCCAGGATCTGCCGTCGGCGCGGGCGCTCCCCCTGCAGCGCCCAGGCGAGCGCCACGGTGAACGGGACCTGGACTTGGATCAGGAGCGACGACAGCCCGGCCGGCATGCCGAGGCGGATCGCCGTCATGAGCAGCCCGAACTGGCCGACCCCGAGGGCGAGGCCGAACCCCGCCACCAGGGCGACGGGGGCCCGGGGCGGCCGGATCACCAGCGCCGCCGGCAGCGCCGCGAAGCCGAAGCGCAGGGCGCACAGCATCAGCGGCGGCACCGTCTCCAGGCCGACCTTGATGGCCACGAAGGCCAGCCCGAGGATCGTGACCACCAGGATTGCGGCGAGCCCGTCGCGCAGCGTCATGCGCGCACCCTACGCCGCACGCCGCCGCGTCACCACCGCATCACCAAGGCCGCACGGCCGCCCGAGCGTGGCGTCGCTCGTCGCGCCGGCCGACCAGCAGGTGGATCGCGTCGACCGTGCCGGGCACGCAGGCATCGGCCACGTCCTGCCGCGTCAGGCCGATATCCTTCAGTTCCCGGTCCGACAGGGTCGACAGGCGCTGGAGCACGCGGCGGTTCATCGCCGCCCGCGTCAGGCCCGCGCGCACCTCGGCGGCGACCGTCAGCACGGGCCCGGCCATCCGGGCGAGCCATCCGCCGCGCGATCTGATCCGGGATCCGATCCGGGTTTCCAGGGCGGCGGTCTCTGTCAGGCACTGAGTCATGGATCCCCTCCTCCATCGTTCCGGGGCGTCGCGATCCTGGCGGGCGGGGGCTGGCGGCGACAGGAACACTTCGGTACGGTTCGGAAGAATTGTCCGGACGAATGAGCAGTACGGATGACGGTCGAAGTCAGAAGCCCAGGGACGCGCGTCGAGGCCGTGGTCGGCGAGATCCGCGAGCGGATCGCGGCGCGGCGGCTGGTCCCGGGCGTGCGGATCCCCTCGGTCCGGGCCTTCGCGGAGACGATGGGCGTCTCGAAATCCACCGTCGTGGAGGCCTACGAGCGCCTCGCCGCCGAGGGCGCCGTGGTGCCGCGGCCGGGCTCGGGCTTCTACGTCGCCGGCAAGACCCGGCCGCTCTCGCTCCAGGCGATGGGGCCGCGGCTCGACCGGATCGTCGACCCGCTCTGGATCACCCGTCAGGCGCAGCAGGCCGGCTCCGACCAGCTGAAGCCCGGGGCCGGCTGGCTGCCCGATTCCTGGATGCCCCACGAGGCGATCCGCCGGGGCCTGCGCCGGGTGGCCCGGGCCGACCTCGCCGAGATGACCAACTATGACCGGCCCCTGGGCTACGAGCCCCTGCGCCACCAGATCGCCCGCAAGGTCGGCGAGAAGGGCGTCGGCGCCGAGCCCGACCAGATCGTGCTGGTCGAATCGGCTACGCAGGCGCTGGACCTCGTCTGCCGGTTCCTGCTCCAGCCCGGCGACACCGTGCTGGTCGACGATCCCTGCTACTTCAACTTCCTGGCGCTGCTGCGCGCGCAGCGCGTGGCGGTGGTCGGCGTGCCGATCACGCCGGAGGGGCCGGACCTGCAGGCGCTCGCGACCCTGCTGGAGCAGCACCGGCCGCGCTTCTACCTGACCAACGCCGCCCTCCAGAACCCGACCGGGGCGAGCCTCGCGCCGACCGTTGCGCACCGGCTCCTCAAGCTGTGCGAGGCGCACGACACGCTCATCGTCGAGGACGAGATCTTCGGCGACCTCGAGCCCGAGGCCGCCCCGCGGCTCGCCGGCTTCGACGGACTGGAGCGCGTGATCCAGATCGGCAGCTTCTCCAAGACCCTGTCGGCGGCCGCGCGCTGCGGCTGGATCGCGCTCCGGGCCGACTGGGTCGAGCCGCTGGTCGATCTCAAGCTCGCCCTCAGCCTCGGCAACGGCCACATCACGGCCGCGCTGGTGCACGCGCTGATCACCGAGGGCGCCTACCGGCGGCACCTCGCCGAGACCCGCCGCCGGCTCGCCGGCGCGATGGTGCAGGCCTCCGCGGAGCTGCGCGCCTGCGGCCTCGAGACCTGGGCGCAGCCCCGGGGCGGCTTCTTCCTGTGGATGCGGCTGCCCGACGGGCGCGACGGGGCCGACGTCGCCCGCCGGGCGCTGGCACGCGGCATGGTGCTGGCGCCCGGGACCTCGTTCAGCCTGTCGGATGCGTGGAACGGCTACATGCGCTTCAACGTGGCCCACTGCGCCGATCCGCGGATCCGGCCGATCCTCCGGGAGGCGCTGGGCTGAGGGGCACGGTCAGGCCGGCAGCCGCAGCTCCGCCCGCAGGCCGCCGAGATCCGACCGCCCGAGGCTCAGGCCGCCGCCGTACAGCTCGGCGAGCTCCAGGGTGATCGGCAGCCCGAAGCCGTGGCCCGGCACGCCCTCGTCGAGGCGCCGGCCCCGGGCCATGACGGCGGAGGCCGCCGCCGAGTCGAGGCCGGGCCCGTCATCCTCCACGACTACGGCCACCGCGCCGTCGCGCGCCGACGCCGAGACCCGCACGCGGCCGCGGCACCAGCGGCAGGCATTGTCCACGAGGTTGCCGAGCATCTCGTCGAGATCCTGGCCCTCGCAGGAGACCGACAGGGTCTCCGGGACGTCGAGGTCGATCGCCGCGCCCTTCTCGGCGTGGATCCGCGTCAGCGCCGCGCGCAGGTCCGACAGCCGGGGCGCCAGGGCCGTGCGGCCCCGGGCCGAGCCCGCCAGGGCCGCGGCCCGGGCGCGCCGGAGGTGATGGCGCACCCGCCGGTCCATGTCGTCCACCTGCCGGCGCAGGGCGCCGTCCGGGTCGCGGGCGGGCTCGGCGAGGGCCATCGACAGGGTGGCGAGCGGCGTCTTGAGGGCGTGGGCGAGGTTGGCGACGTGGCCGCGGGCGCGCTCCAGGTTCTGCGCATTCTGGTCGAGGAGCGCGTTGAGCTCCGCCACCATCGGCGCGATCTCGGCCGGCTGGTCCGCCGGCACGCGCTCGTGCCGCCCTGCCCGGACCGACGCGAGGTCCGCGCGCAGGCGCGTCAGCGGCGCGAGGCCCAGGCGCACTTGGAAGGCCAGGCCCGCGAGCAGGCACAGGCCGAGGATGCCGAGCGCCAGGGCGAGGCTCGTCAGCGCCTCGCGCAGCGGCCCGCGCAGCTCCCCCTCCGGCGCCGCCACCACGATCGTCGCCGGCTCGGGCCCGGGCACGGTCAGCACGCGGGCGACGAGGGGCTCGCCGCGCGGCCCCGTGCCCGAGGCCGGATGCGGCCGGCCCGGATCGTCGTCCGGTCCGGGATCGGACAGGCGGATGTCCCCGCCCCGCAGGGAGCCGGATCGGATCGTCTCGGCGCCGCGGCGCACCTCCCAGGCCCAGCCGGGGCCGGGCCGGTCGAAGGGCGGCGCGTCGAGACCCTGCGGGAGGATCCCGGCCTCGAGCCCGGCCCGCAGGGCGACGATCTGCGCGTCGAGCCGGCCGTCGAGCTGCCCGCGCACGAAGCGGTGCAGGATCACACCGATGGCGAGGCCCGCCACCACCAGGGCCGCCAGCACCAGCACCAGGGCCGACGCGAGCAGCCGTGTGCGGAGCGAGCGGCGCCGCGCCGTCGCCGCCATCAGGCGGGCTCCGCGTGCAGGCGGTAGCCGTGGCCGCGCACGCTCTCGATCCGCGCAGGCGCGATCTTCCGGCGCAGGCGCGTGATGATCACCTCGACGGAGTTCGAATCGACGTCGGCGTCGCCCTCGTAGACCCGCTCGATCAGGTGCGGGCGCGGCACCACGGTCTCGCGGTTCAGCATCAGGCAGGACAGGACCCGCCATTCCAGGCCGGTGAGCTTGAGCGGCAGGCCCTCGTGCTCGAAGGCGCCGAGACCCGGATCGAAGCTGAGGGGACCGCAGGTGATCCGGCTCGCGCCCCCGCCCTGGGACCGGCGCACGAGGGCGCGGAGGCGGATCACCAGCTCCTCCACGCGCACCGGCTTCACGAGGTAGTCGTCCGCCCCCGCCTTGAAGGCCGCGACCTTGTCGCTCCAGCCGTCCCGGGCGGTGAGCACCAGCACCGGCAGGGTCCGGCCGGCCCCGCGCCAGGCCCGCAGCACCGAGACGCCGTCGCCCTTCGGCAGGCCGAGATCGAGCACGACGGCGTCGTAGCCCTCGGTCTCGCCGAGATGCTGGGCGTCCTCGCCGGTGGCGGCGTGGTCGAGCACGAAGTTCTCGGCGCGCAGGACCTTGGCGACCTCCGCCGCGAGGGCGGCGTCGTCCTCCACCAGCAGGATCTTCACCGGTCTCACCTCCCCGTCTGGACCGCGGCGGCCGGCCGGTTTCGCCCGCTGCCGCCGGCACTTAGGGCCGTGGTCTCACGTCGGCTCCCGGGACGGCCGCCCGGGCGCCGACCTGTCGGCCCGCATCAACGCCCGCTGCCAAGCCTCTGAACCCGCACGGGTTCCACACGGAGCGCTCTAGGGCGGCGCGTTTAACCGGGCCTGAACCGCGCGGTTCAGACCGGATTGCCGGCGCCTCCCTAGGAAGGGGCATCGGATCGAGCGGATCCGGACCCTCCAGAGGATGAGATCATGAGCGACGACAAGACCATCGACGGGACCGCGCGGGAAGTCCGCGAGACCGAGGCCGCCAAGCCGGCGTCGCGGGCGGTGCCGCGGCGGACCTGGGTGGTGGGCGCGGTGGCGCTGCCGCTTGCCCTGGGCGCCGTCGGCCTGTCCCTGGCGCAGGGAACGCCGTTCCAGCCGACGCCGGTCGCGCCGGTGGCGATCCAGGCCCTGGCCCCCTCCGGCGCGACCGCCATCAAGGGTGAGGTCGCGGAGATCTTCGGCAACAAGTTCGTGGTGCAGGACGGGACCGGGCGGGCCCTCGTGGAGACGGGCCGCGAGGGCGAGGGCGGCGGCCTCGTCGCCAAGGGCGAGACCGTGACGGTGCAGGGTCGCTTCGAGACCGGCTTCCTGCGCGCCCGGGTCCTGACCCACGGGGACGGGCGCACGCTGCTGCTCGGGCCGGCCGGCGGCCCTCCGACCGGCAGCCTGGACTGGGCCAAGGACCGGCTCGGTCTCGGGCCGAAGCCCGACATGGCCGCCCTGACCGCCTCGCTCCAGGCGGCGGGCTACGGCGACGTGCGGGTCACGGGCCGCGGGCCGCGCCATCTCGAGGTGGCCGCGAAGGACCGGGACGGCCGCGAGCACCAGCTCCATGTCGGCTTCGACGGCCAGGTGCGGGAGCGCCCGGCGCCGGGGCTGCCGCCGCTCTGAGCCGTGCCCGGGCGGGCCCGCGTGCAACCCTTCCGCGCCTGCCGCGTCCTCCTGTCTCTCGCCGGACAGGAGGTGCGCGCCGTGGAGCCGATGAAGCCGATGGAACCCATGGAGCCCATGGAGCCGATGAAACCGATGAAGGGCGCGGAGCCCTGGTGGCCGAAGGATCTCGGCGAGCCCGCGACCAGCGGCGCGCAAAACGGGATGAGGTACGCGTTCTTCCCGGACAAGCGCCGCCTCCTCGTCGACCGCGACGGGCAGGTCTCGACCTACGACAGCGGCGACCACCGGATCGGCGGCGTCGCGCAGGCGGACGGGGCGGCCCAGACCCTGACCTTCACCGGCCAGGACGGCGAGGTCGACCTGGGCTCCCTGAAGAAGCTCGACTGAGCCCGGCGTGGACAGGCCGGGACGGCGCGCTTAAGCCCGGCCCAACCATGCGAGCCGTCCCGCCAGACCCCGCGATGCCATGCGCGCGCTGATCGACCTCGTCCGCGCCATGCGGTCGGCCGACCGGCGCCGGCTCGCCCTGATCGCCCTCGGCCTCGCGGCGGCGGCGCTGCTCGAGGTGGTGGGCGTCGCCTCGGTGATCCCGTTCCTGACGCTGGTCGGGGACCCGTCGGCGGCGACCCGGATCCCCTACCTGGCCCAGGCCCGGAGCGCCCTCGGACTGACCGACGAGCGCGGCTTCCTGCTGGTGACCGGCGGGGCCGCGCTCGCGGCGATCCTCGTCACCGCGCTGGTGAATGCCGGGCTGACCTACGCGCAGCTCCGGTTCACGCACCTGGCCGGCTACAGCCTCAGCCGGCGGCTGCTGTTCCGCTACCTCGACCGGGAGCGGCTGTTCTTCGCGAAAGCCAACAGCGCCGAGCTCGCCAAGAACGTGCTGTCCGAGACCGACCGGCTGGTGATCGGCGCGCTGACCCCCGCCACGGTGCTCGCCTCGCGGGCGAGCTCGGCGCTCGCGGTGATCGCGTTCCTGCTGGCCTACGCGCCGCAGCTCGCGCTGATCCTGGGGGGCGGCTTCGGCGGCCTCTATGTCGGGATCTACCTGGTGATGCGCGCCCGGCTGGCCCGGCTGGGCGGCCGCACCGTCGCCGACAACGAGGCCCGCTTCCGGATCGTGCAGGAGACCTTCGGGGCGCTCACCGAGCTGAAGCTCTACGGGCGCGCGGAGGCGTTCGCGTCGCGGTTCGACGCCCCGGCCCGGGCCTACGCCCTCGCCACCGCGGCGAGCCAGCTCACCGGCCAGATGCCGCGCTTCGTCATCGAGGCCCTGGCCTTCGGCGGGGTGATCGTGGTGGTGCTGTTCGCGCTCGCCCAGGGGCTCGACGTCGCCGGCATCCTGCCGCTGCTCGGCCTGTTCGCCTTCGCGGGCTACCGCATGCTGCCGGCCTTCCAGAACATCTTCACCTCGGTGGCGCTGATGCGCTTCACCCTGCCGGCGGTGCGGGTGATCGTCGACGAGCTCGCCGACGAGCGCGAGCCCCGGCCCCGCACCGCGGAGCGTCTGCCCTTCGCGCGGGCGATCCGGCTCGAGAGCCTCGGCTTCGACTACGGCACCGGCCGTCCGGCCCTCGCGGGGATCGACCTGACGATCCCGGTCAACGCCACGGTCGGCCTCGCCGGGCGCACCGGCTCGGGCAAGTCGACGCTCGCGGGCCTGATCCTCGGCGTGCTGGGCCCGACCGCCGGGCGGATCACCGTGGACGGCCGGCCCCTCGATGCCGGCACCCTGCCCGCGTGGCAGAACCGGATCGGCTACGTCCCGCAGGAGGTGTTCCTGGTGGACGGGACCGTGGCGGAGAACATCGCGCTGGGCCTCGACGCGCCGGACCTCGCCGCCGTCGAGCGGGCGGCGCGGCTCGCCGGCGCCCACGACTTCGTCGCCGCCCTGCCGCACGGCTACGCCGAGCGGGTCGGCGAGCGCGGGGCGCGGCTGTCCGGCGGCCAGCGCCAGCGCGTCGGCATCGCCCGGGCACTCTACCACGACCCGGACGTCATCGTCTTCGACGAAGCGACCTCGGCCCTCGACGACGAGACGCAGGCGGCCGTGATGCGGGCGCTGCGCGCCCTCTCGGGCCGGCGGACGCTGATCCTGATCGCCCACCGCCTCTCGACCCTGGAGGGCGCCGACGCGGTCCACGTCCTGGAGGCCGGCCGGATCGTCGCTTCCGGGCCGCCCGAGGCGGTCCTGCCGGGGCTCGGAACGGCGGCCTGAGCAACCGCGCGCCGGGGCCTTGCGTCCGGCCCCGCCTCCGTTACCTCGGCTCACCGAGGCAGACCGGGAGAGCACCGTGACCACGCGCATCGAGCTGACCGCACCGGACGGCACCACCGCGACGCTCGCGACCGACGGGGCCGAGCCGGTCTCGTGGCGGGTCGGCGGGACCGAGTATCTCTGGAGCGGCGATCCCGAGCACTGGAACCGCCACGCACCCTGGCTCTTCCCGGTGGTCGGCGCCTCGGCGGGCGGGCACGTGACGGTCGGGTCCGAGCGCTACCCGATGGCCCAGCACGGCTTCGCCCGGGACCTGCCCTTCGCGGTGGTCGACCGGAGCGCCGACGCGGTGACCCTGCGCCTGACCGACGGGCCCGAGACGCGGGCGCACTACCCGTTCGCGTTCCGGCTCGACATCGCCGCGCGGGTCCGCCCGGCGGGGCTCGACCTCGACGTGACCGTCGCCAATCCCGGCGCCGTCCCCCTGCCCTACGCCCTCGGCTTCCACCCGGCCTTCCCGTGGCCCTTCGCGGGCGGCACCCGCGCCCGCGACGGCGGCTACGCGGTCGCCTTCGAGGAGGCGGAGCGGCCCTTCGCCCCGCAGGTCGGCCCGGGCGGCCTGCTGCTGCGCGACGAGCAGCCGATCCCCCTCGCCGGGGACACGCTGCCCCTCGATCCGGCGCTCTTCACCGAGGCCTTCGTGTTCCGGAACGCCCGCAGCCGCTGGATGCGCTTCACCGGCCCCGGACGATCGATCCGCATGGAGATGGCGGATTTCCCCCACCTGGCGGTCTGGACCAAGCCGACCGCACCCTTCCTGTCGCTGGAGTGCTGGACCGGCTACGCCGACTGGTCGGACTTCGCGGGCGACCTCGCCGCGCGCGATTCGCAGCGTCTGCTCGCCCCGGGCGCCGCGGCGCGCCACGGCGTCCGCCTGACGCTGGAGACCTAGCCCTTGCGGATCTGGGTGGCGCGGCCCGAGCCGGGAGCGACGCGGACCGGGGCGGCCCTGGCCGAACTCGGCCATGTGCCGCTCGTGGCGCCCGTCCTGGCCGTGCGGCCGACCGCGGCGGCCCCGCCCATGAGACCCTTCGCCGCGCTGCTGCTGACCAGCGCCAACGCGGTTCCGGCGATCCGCGACGCCCCGGCCCTGCGCAGACTCCCGGTCTTCGCCGTCGGCGCTCGGACGGCCGCCCTGGCTCGCGCGGCCGGTCTCGGCCCCGTCCGGGAGGGGCCCGGCGACGCCGCGGGCCTCGCCGGCCTGGTGGCGGCGACGCTGCCGCCCGGCCAGCCACTCCTCCACGCGACGGGAGCCGAGCGCAAGCCGGAACCGGCGGCGACGCTCACGGCCGCCGGATTCCGGGTCACGGCCTTCGTGGCGTACCGGGCCGAACCGCTGGACCGCCTGCCGCCGGCGGTCGGCCGCGAACTCGCCGAGAACCGCCTCGAGGCGGCCCTTCACTATTCCCGGCGCAGCGCTGCCGTCGCCCTTGCCCTCGCGGATGGATCGGAGCACGGCGGAGCTTTCCGCCGGCTGAGGCATTACTGCCTATCGCCGGATGTTGCGGCACCCCTGGAAGCGGCCGGTGTTCCGGTCCATTTCGTCGCGGCACGCCCGCGCGAAGCGGACCTGCTCGGCGCCCTGACAGGGCGACCGGGCTAACCGCGCGGTGACAGGGAGGCCGGGCCGCCGTATCTCGCCCTCGCGCCCGGCGCCGCCGCGGTGCTAGGGGGGCGCGGCGACGCCGAAGAGTTGGAGGACTTGCCCGTGACGCCACCACCCAGCGACGCCGACAAGCCCGGCCCCGGCGGCTGGAAGCCGGACGCCGCGCCCGGCAAGCCCGGGCAGTCCAGCCCGCCCGGTGGCGCGTCCCGACCGGCCGCGACGTCGGCGTCCACAGCCTCCACGTCGGCCTCGACGTCCGCTTCCACGTCGGCCTCGATGTCGGCCTCCACCTCTTCCACCGCCGCCGGCGGCGTGCGGGGGCCGCAGGGATCCGCGTCCGGAATGCCGCCCAGGCCGGCGACCGACCCGGTCGTGACCGCCAAGCCCGGCACGACCGATCCGAAGGCCGACGCCGGCAAGCCGGTCTCCGGGGCCGACAGCCTGAAGCCGTCGACCGGCCCGGCCGCCCAGTCGGCCGGTGCGAAGCCCGATCCCGTGACGGCGGGCGCCGCGTCGTCGGCCTCCGACGGCAGGACCGGAGCGTCCCCCGCGTCGTCGTCGACGGCCTCCACCGCCGCGTCCGGGACGTCCGGCGCGAAGATCGATCCGAAGGCCGCGCAGCCCGGAACCGGCCCGCAGGGCGGTCCCCGTCCGGGGGGAGGCGCACCCGGCGCCGCGGGCCCGGCAGCGGCCAGCGCGGTGACGGCCGGCCCGATCATCGACCTGAAGGCCAAGCGCATCCCGGATCCGCCGGCCGCCGGCAAGGAGCCGGGCAAGGACGCTTCCAAGGACGCTTCCAGGGATACTTCCAAGGACGCCTCCAGGGACGGCAAGGAGCCGCCGAAAGGCCCGATCCCCGCGGTGGCCGCCGTCGATCCCGGCAGGAGCGCCGCCGCGCCCGCCGGCCGGGCACGGGCCGGGTTCGGCTCGCTCGCGGCCGCGGGGCTGCTCGGCGGCGTGATCGGCGCCGGCCTGCTGTTCGGCGCCGAGAAGGCCGGGATCGGTCCCGACCCGCGCCTGAGCGCCCTGGACCAGAGGCTCTCCGGCCAGCTCGCGTCCCTCGACAAGCGTCTCGACGGGCTGGCCCCGCGCGACGCCGTGACGGCGCTCGACAAGCGCGTCGCCGCCGCCGAGGCGAGCGCCAAGCAGGCCCTGGACAAGTCCGGTGCGGCGCCCGCGTCCACCGCCGACGGGCAAGCGGCCGGTCAGGCCTCCGGTCAGGCCCCCGCGGTGCCGCCGGATCTCGTCGCCCGCCTCGACAGCCTCGACCAGCGCGTCGCGGCCCTGCAGGAGGAGCCGGGTCAGGAGCCCGGTCGCGACCAGCCGGCCGATTCGAAGCTCGGCGTGGTCCAGGACAACGCGAAGCAGATCGCCGACCTCGAGACCCGCCTGAAGGCGGTGGAGGATGGCGGCGCCAACAAGGGCGCGGCCGAGGAGGCCGCCCGGAAGGTCGCGGCGCTGCAGAGCGAGGTGGAGCAGAAGACCAAGGCGAACGCCGAGGCCGACGCGGCCCTGGGGCAGCGCCTCGACGCGCTGCAGCAGGCCGTCGACGCGCGGGTGAAGGCCGCGACCGAGGCGGTCCAGGCGGCGACCCAGGCGAGCCGCACCGCCGCCGAGGCCGGACAGGCCCAGGCCGCGGAGGCCGCGAAGGCGGTCGACCGGCGGCTGCAGGAGCAGGCCGACCAGATCGCCGCTCTGGACAAGAGCGTCGCGCAGCGCGCCGAGGCCAGCACCGTCCAGGCGGCGCTCCGGGTCGTCGTCGCCGACCGCGTGGCGGCCGCCCTGGAATCCGGGACGAGCTACGCCGAGCCGCTCGCGACCCTGCGCAAGCTCGATCCGGGGACCGACGCGCAGGCCAAGGCCCTCGCGCCCTTCGCGGACGGCGGCGCGCCCTCGGCGGCCGATCTCGCCGACACGTTCCGGCCGATCGCCGAGCGGATCGCGGCCAAGCGGCAGGCGCAGCGGGCCAAGAGCGCGGCCGAGACCGGCGATTTCCGCACCAAGCTCCTCAGCATGGCCGACGGTCTCGTGCAGATCCGCAAGGCCGACGCGCCCGCCCCCGAGGCCGCGGACGATCCGGAGAGCAAGGTCCAGGCGGCCCTCGACCGCGGCGACCTGTCGGCGGCCTCGGCGGCCTTCGCGGCGCTCCCGGCCGAGGCGCGGGACCAGGCCGGGGATTTCGGCGCCAAGCTCAAGGCCCGGGCCGAGGCCGAGCAGGCCGTGCGCGCGCTGCTCGACGGCGCCTTCAAGGCCCTGCCGGTCGGCGCCGCCCAGCCGGCCCAGGCCGCCCCCGGGCGCTAGGCCGGTGAGGGCCCCGATCCGCGCGCTGCGCGGCCGCACCATCTCCGAGCGGGCGCGCAGGCGCCCCGCTCCTCCCGCACCCCGCGACGGCCGCCAGCCGGCCGCCGACAGGAGATACTGACCCCATGTGGCGCGCCCTCGCCTTCCTGGCCCTGCTCGCACTCGCCGCCTTCGGGGCGGTCTGGATCGCCGACAGGCCCGGCACCGTCACCGTCGTCTGGAACGGCTACCAGATCGGCACCAGCCTCGCGGTCGCCCTCGTCGGCGTGATCGCGGCGGCGATCGTCCTGGGCGTCCTCTGGGCGATCGTGCGCGGTGTCATCGGCCTGCCCGAGGCCCTGGTCCGCGGCTCGGCCGAGCGGCGCCGGGCCAAGGGCCTCTCGGCCCTCTCCCGCGGCATGGTGGCGGTGGGCTCGGGCGATCCCCTGGCGGCCCGCCGCTTCGCGGGCGACGCCGAGCGGCTCCTCGGCACCGAGCCGCTGACCCTGCTGCTGAAGGCGCAGGCGGCGCAGATCTCCGGCGACCGGGACGCGGCCGAGAGCGCCTTCCAGCGCATGGTCGACGATCCCGAGACCCGGGTCCTGGGCCTGCGCGGCCTGTTCGTCGAGGCCCGGCGCCGCGAGGACGAGACGGCCGCCCGCGCCTACGCCACCGAGGCCGCCCGCCTCGCCCCGAGCGTGACCTGGGCCAACGAGGCCCTTCTGGAGGCGCAGAGCGCCGACGGCGACTGGGCAGCCGCCCTGGAGACGATCGAGCGCCGCTCGTCCCTCGGACTGATCGACAAGGCCGCGGCCCGACGCCAGCGGGCGGTGCTCCTCACCGCCATCGCCGGCGAGCGCGAGGCCGGCGAGCCGGAAATCGCCGCGGAGCGGGCCCTGCAGGCGGTCAAGCTCGCCCCCGACCTCGTGCCGGCGGCCTGCATCGCCGGCCGCCTCCTCGCCCGTCGCGGCGACGTCAAGAAGGCCGCCCGGATCGTCGAGGCGGCCTGGAAGGCCAATCCCCATCCCGACCTCGCGAAGGTCTATCTGGGCCTGCGTCCCGGCGATTCGGTCCGCGACCGCCTCGCCCGCGCCGAAGTCCTGGCGAAGCTGTCGGTCTGGGACCCCGAATCCCGCCTCGCCCTGGGCCAGGCCGCCCTCGACGCGCGGGACTACAAGCGGGCCCGCGAGGCCGTGAAGCCCCTGCTCTCCGACCGTCCGACCGCCCGGGCCTGCCTGATGATGGCGGCCATCGAGGAGGCCGAGCACGGGGCCGCTTCCGGTCAGGCCCGCGAGTGGCTGGCCCGGGCCGCCCGCGCCCCGCGCGACCGCGTGTGGATCGCCGACGGCATCGCCACCGATACCTGGGCGCCGGTCTCGCCGGTGACCGGGCGCCTCGACGCCTTCGCGTGGCGCGAGCCCCCGAACACGCTCGGTGCCGCGCCCGCGGTGGAGCCGGAGGCGGACGCCGCCGGCCCGGCCCTCGTGCCGGCGGCCCCGAACGCCGCGGCGCCGGGCGCCAGACCGCTCGCCTCATCGGTCCCCGTGTCGCCTCCGACCGTGTCCCCCGCCGCCGCGACTGCTCCGGTCCCGTCGCCGACACCCGCGTCGACCTCCGCGTCGGCCCAGGCCGCGTCCTCGGCCTCGGTCGCGTCCGCGGCGTCGACCTCCACCGGCCCGATCCCGACCGTCCTTCCGGCGAAGGCGAGCGCCTCGAAGGCGGCCGGTGCCGACCCGGTCTCGGCCGGGATGGCGTCCGCGGCGCTGCCGCCTTCCGGCTCGGGTGAGCGGCCGGTTCGTCGGATCGGGTGACCGGTTTCACGGCGCGCCGGCCGTCCGAGCGCGAGATGACAGGAGCGCCGCGGGGTCACGAACATGCCGGGGCGTTCGACTATTGCAAGTTGAATGAGCCGGCGCGCCGTGTAGCTTGTCGTGAGCTGCCGACCGAGGATCCGATCATCCCCCAGCCCGCTCACAGCCCGCGCGCGCCGTCGATCCGGTCGGATCGGAGGGGCGTCCCACGTCGCCGGGTGCGCCCGTGACCGTCCTCGAGGAGGACGGCGAGCCGCGGCGGCAGGTCGGGGCCCTGCCGTTCCGGCACGGGCGGGACGGCAAGACCAAGATCCTGCTGGTGACCTCCCGGGAGAGCCGCCGCTGGGTCATCCCCAAGGGATGGCCGATGAAGGGTCGCAAGCCGTTCGAGGCGGCCGCGCGGGAGGCCTACGAGGAGGCCGGCCTGCGCGGTGCGGTCGGCAAGCGGCCGATCGGGCTGTACCTCTACCAGAAGCGTCTGAGGAACCTCGACACCGTCCTGTGCCAGGTGAAGGTGTTTCCGCTGGAGGTGCGCAAGCAGCTCAAGCATTTCCCGGAGGCGCGCCAGCGGGAACTCCGATGGTTTACCCCGTCGGACGCCGCCGAGGCCGTGTCCGAGCCCGGGCTCGCCGCCCTGATCCGGGCCGCATCGCGCACCTAAAACGGCGCGGAAGCGCAACACGGCGTTGCCAACCCGGCGGCGATCCGTTATGGCCCCACTCGGCCGGACGGAGACGCCCTCGCGGGAGCGCCCCGGTCACCTGCTGCGGTAGCTCAGTGGTAGAGCACTTCATTGGTAATGAAGAGGTCGAGAGTTCAATCCTCTCTCGCAGCACCAGAAACCTTCCCGATCTCGCAATCAGTTCGGACGATGCTAACGGTTCCCTAGCGGAACCCGTCGCAGACTGAGGATCGCGTCGGCTGCCCGGCCGACACCATCCGCTGAAGGGGACGCGCGGACGTGAACTCGACAGCCCTGTTCACCATGCTGGGCCTCGTCATCGGATGGGCGGTCCTGGCCGGCGCGGCCCTGATCACCGGGCGGGTCGCCACCTTCGCGTTCCTGATCCTGACGCTGATCGCCCTCTACCTCTACGTGCCGTGGGTGCGGCTGCGGGCGAGCGGGATCGACGGGTCCAGCCGGCCGGTCCGGTTCTGGACCAACGTCGCCATGCTGGCCGTCAGCCTCGCCGCCTGCCTCGCCTTCGGGATCATGCTCGCCCGGCGCACCGGGCTCCTGTAGGCGCCCGTAGAGCGGCGCGTTCCGCGGCCGCGCCGCGCGCGCCCGGCGATCCCGAGAGAGCTGTCCCCTGTCCGACCACCGAGCGCCCTCACGCGGCGCATCGCGGGCAGAGAAAGGGGCCGCTGATCCGGTCATTCGCGGCGCCCCCTTAACATGGGTGAGGCGCCCTTAACTTACATTGTGTAATTTTGGCCGGTTAGGCGCGGCCCTGATCGTGGATTTTCACGACAATACCCTGGGGCGACGCGGGAAAATTCGTTCGGTCAAATATTGATCGTTATAAAATTCGCGAAAGATCGAACCGTGGTCCCGAGGCGGGGTTGGACAGGGTGCGAGGCGCGATGCTCCCACGGAGTACCGGGCCGACGGCCGATCGTACGGTGGGCTTGAGCACGCCGTGCCTCTCGCGAGGGACAGACATCATGTACTATCACGACAAGCGGCTTCAGTACCCGGTCAAGGTCGACAGCCCCGACCCGATCTACGCCCGCATGCTCCAGCAGGCGATTGGCGGCATCGAGGGCGAGATCCGGGTCGCCTTCCAGTACTTCTTCCAGGCCTGGGGGAACCGCGCCCCGACGACCAAGTACCGCGACATGCTGCTCAATACGGCCACCGAGGAGATCGGCCATATCGAGATGCTCGCGACTGCGGTGGCGCTGAACCTCGAGAACGCCCCTACCAAGGTCCAGGAGGCCGGGGCGGCCGACGCGATCGTCGGTGCCGTGATGGGCGGCGAGAACCCGCGCCACATCGCCGAGGGCATGCTGCACAAGACGCTGCTGTCGACCGGCATGGCCGCCTTCCCGGGTAATTCCGACGGCCAGTCCTTCGACATGAGCCACATCTACGCCAGCGGCAACATCGCGGCCGACATGTACTGCAACGTCGCCGCCGAGAGCACCGGGCGCGTCCTGGCGGTGCGGCTCTACAACGCCACCAACGATGCGGGCATGCGCGACATGTGGAGCTTCCTCATCGCCCGGGACACGATGCACCAGCAGCAATGGCTGGCGGTGATCGAGGAACTCGGCGGCCACGCCGGAACGCTGCCGATCCCGAACTCCTTCCCGCAGGAGAAGGAGAACCAGAAGTTCAACTACAACTTCTTCTCGACGTCGGCGGACGGTTCGCCGCCGCCGGCCGGGCGCTGGACCCAGGGCCCGTCGCTCGACGGCAAGGGCGAGTTCAGCGTCGTCCAGAACCAGCCGATGGGCGAGGAGCCGGTGCTCGGCCCGGCTCGGCCCGACAGCGGTGCCGAGAGCCAGCAGATCGGCTGATCCGCCGGCCGGGACGGCTCACCCGAGGTCGCGGCGCTCCGGTGCGCCACGACCCGCGCGCGGACGGGAACAGGTGGCTCGCAGGACGGTGACACGCGGCACGCTCGTCGACGGTCGTGTCTGCCTCGCCCGGACCGACGCGGAGCGCGCCCCGCTGGTCCGGCGACTGGCGCGGATCGAGGGTCAGGTTCGAGGATTGCGGGCGATGGTCGAGGCCGACAGGCACTGCCTCGACGAGATCCAGCAGATCCGGGCCGCCACCGCGGCATTGCGCGAGGTCGGCCTCCTGATCATCGACCAGCACGTCGCCGCGGGGCTCCGCCTCGCGGCGCGCGATCCGGACCGGGAGGCGGTCATGGCGGACCTCCTCCGGGTTCTGCGGGCGGCCATGGCGGAGGCCGGATAGGCCGGGGCGCCGGCCCGCACCCCCCGGCGCCCACGCTCAGTGCTTGGTCAGCGTCTCGACGACGGTGCCCGGCCCGATGCGCGCCGAGAAACGGGCCAGCCGGCTGCGGCTGGGCTCCTCGAGACCGCCGGCATGCGCGAAGGTCGTCAGGGCGATGCCGACGAGGAACCGGGCCTCCTCGACGGTCACGGCCCGGCCGCTCAGGGTGCTGGCCGCGCCCCGAACGGCGAGGACGGCCTCTTGGAAGGCGGGATCGTCCTCGAGATCCGAGAGCCGGGTCATGGGCACGATCCCGCGGTCGAGAGCGTCCTGCGGCCGCCCCGCTCGGGGCGGGCATTCGCAGCAGCGAGATCTTCGCGTGCGCTGCCGCAGATACGGCCGTGCGGCGAACAGTTTTCCGGTGCGTATGACGTCATCGAACTCCCTCTTTCCGTCGACATCTCTGTCGCGATTGTCGCGGATGCCAGCATATATTGATCCGAAGATGTGCCCATCCGCTGATCTATGTTGCGGCGGATGCGGCGTATTCAGCGATTAATGGCGCCACGCGATTTTTCGTACCCTTCAGGTGATCGGCTATCATGCTCGAACTCTCGCTCGACGCTGATACAATCGACGCGCAGGGCCCCCGGCTCCCCGACAGCGTGCAGTATCACCTCGGCCATCTGCTCGCGGCGACCTACGCGCAGGACAACGTCGAGCCGACCATCGCGGATCGCTTCGCCGAACTGCTGAGGCTGCTCGACGGCGCCTTCGGCCGGGCGCAGGACGGGCGCGAGAAGGCGTTCCAGGCCTCGCTCCTCTCTCTGGTGCCGAACCTGCAGCGCTTCGCCCGCTCGCTCCTGCGCAGCCATGTCGGTGCCGACGACCTCCTGCAGAACACGCTCCTCCGGGCCTGGCGCTCGCGCGCGAGCTTCGCGCCGGGCACGAACCTTGAAGCGTGGCTGTTCACCATCATGCGCAACCAGTTCTACAACGAGCACCGCAAGCGTGGGCGCGAGGTGCAGGACGAGGACGGCGCGCAGGCGGAGCGGATGGTCTCGCTGCCCGAGCAGGGCGGCCATCTCGACCTGAGCGACGTCCAGGCCGCCCTCGACCGCCTGGCGCCGCCGATGCGGCAGGCGCTGGTGCTCGTGGCGATCGAGAACCTCACTTACGAGGAGACCGCCGCCGTCATGCAGTGCCGCATCGGCACGGTGAAGAGCCGGGTCTGGCGGGCCCGGACGCAGCTCGCCGAGATGCTGGGCTACACCGGCCTCGAGGTCGGCAGCGACGACATCATGCTGGCCGCCGCGGGACCGAAGGGCCGGAAATCCACCGCTGTCTCGTGACGGCGGACGGCGGACGGGGTCGCTAGGGACCCGCCTCTGCGCGTAGGGTCGATCCCCGATCCCGGGCTCGAGGAGCCGCCGTTCCCCATGTCGCCGCTCCCCATGCTGCCGCGCGCCCTGATCGCCGCTGCCGTCGTGTTCGGCCTCGCCCTTTCGTCGGCGGCGGTGGCGGCGCGGACCGCACCGGGACCCGCAGCGCGTGCCTGGCTCTCCGACCTCGTCACGCGGATCGATGCCGCGGACCGCGCCGGGACGCGGCCGGGACCGGGCCGTGGCCGCGGAACCGTGGTCGTCCACGTGCAGATCGCCGCGGACGGTGCGGTTCAGGGCGCGGAGATCGAGGAGAGCTCGGGCTCGGCGAAGCTCGATCAACGGGCGCTCCGCGCCGTGCAGGGGATCAGTCCGGCGCCCGCGCCGCCCGCCGCACTCCTGGGTGTGGACGGGATCGTCGATCTCAGCATCCCGGTCGCGCTCGGCCACTGAGCCCGCGCCGAGTATGCGTCTGCCGGCCGGACCCCAATCCCGGCGGCGTCGCCGGACCGGTCAGCGGCTCGGGCCGGTATCGGTGCTGATATAGGCCCCGACGAGATAGCCGGCCTGGAGAGCGGTGAGGTAGGCGAAGAGCAGCAGCACCTTCTCGGCGTCGAACTGAGCCCAGACGAAGATCGAGAGGGCCAGCCACCCGAGGGTGACCAGCATCGAGCTGGCCATCAGAACCGATGCCCGATACCGCCAGCCCTCCCATATGCCCACCGCGAAAAGCAGGGCCGCAACCAGCAACGGGCCGTCTCCTTCCGCGCGAACAGATAAAGTTTTACGCGCTAAACCTCTGGTATTTCGAAGATTTTCGACCGCGCGCCCGACATTCGGGGGGGAGTTTTAATTTTGCATTAACTCGGCCCGCCCGCTGGGGCCGTCCGTCATAGGACGACCCGGTCACGGTCCAAGTCCAGCAACGTCTCCACTCCGCGCCGGCCGCTCGGCGGGCCGGGGATGCAGAATGCGAGCCAGGAAGACGGCGGCGCCGACCGGCAGTTTCACCGGCGATCCATCATTGACAATATCGATAATAGAAATCGATTGCATCTGTTTGGATCATGTTGCTCTGCAGCGTAGATATCCCCTCGAAGCCGGGCACGCCCCGGACAACGAGAGGACTTCAGATCATGACCGTTCGCACCATCGTTCTCGCCGCCCTCGCTGCCGTTCCGATGATCGTGGCCGCTCGCGCCGACGAGAGCATCGCGCTGACCCCGCCGCTCTATCGCGAGCAGGCGCGTCCAACGGCCGCCGTGCGGCCGGCCTCCGAGCTGGCCACGACGCCGCGTCTCGTCCCGGCGAGCCCGGCCTCGCGCCGGGTCGTCGCCACCGCGGTCCCGGCCCGCTGAGGCGGGGCGTGTCCGCGATCCGGCGTCACCGGGTCATCCGGTGGCGCCGGCCGCAAAGCCGGGCCGGTACGAAGCGTCAGCCTAGCCGTCAGGCCGGGCAGGGTTTTCCCCCCGGCAGAACCACCTCGCTCTGCCCGTTGTAGATCTCGCCGCCGCGCACCGGCCAGATCTTCTTGTACCGGAAGGTCCACCGCGTCAGGTTCGAGAGGACCGGGAAGATCGGGTGGTAGGTCATCGTGACTTCCGACACGACGAAGCGGTCGCCGTTCCGGGTCATCCCGGCGGGCGGTGCGCCGAGCGAGGAGCCCGCCGTGCGGGCCTGTCCGTTGGACTCGGCGCTCGAGCAGACCTTGGTCGCCGCCGAGCTGCCGTCGCTGTAGGTGCCCGCCGCCGTGAGCACGATGCTCGCCCGGCTCACGTCGTAGGGGTTGGAGATCGCGCTCGTCGCGGCGAAGACCGGCTTGAGGTCGGCGTAGCTGCCGCGCGAGATCAGGTCCGCCATCGTGGCCGCCGCGTTGTCGAGCCGCTTCCCGATCATGTAGGCGCGGGGCAGCTCGATCGACCCCATCAGGATCAGCAGCAGGATCGGGGCGATCACGCTGAACTCGATCGCGCTCACGCCCTCCCGGTCGCCGATCAGGCGGATCAGGTGGGCGCGCAGGCGACCGCTCAGCACGGCTTGGGCTCGTAATCCTCGGCCCGGAAGATCTCGGTCGTGACCAGCAGCTGAGTCTTGTCGGCCATGATCCGGCCGGTGAAATCCAGCATCTGGAACAGCCGCATCACCGGCACGGCGACCCGGACCGTGACGGTGTCGCCGCCCTGCGGGCACTCGAAGCGCTGGCCGAAGCCCGGCGTCCAGGTCTTCGTGGTCTTGTCGAACGGCTCCGCCGGCTGCGAGGTCGAGAACGAGGGCGTCCGGGAGACGTCGAGGCGCAGGTCGGCGCAGGGGAACAGCGCCGAGGGGCCGGTGCAGACGATCCTGCGGAGGCGCTCGCTCGGATCGCCGCCGTCGGAGCCGTCCTGGAAGGTGCCGGTTCGCAGCTGCCGGACACTCCGGTCGACCGCGATGTCCAGCGTCTGCTGCTCGATCGCGATGACGCCGGATTCCGCCACGACGCCCAGGAGGGCCAGGAACGGCGCGGCCAGGAGCGCGAACTCCACCGCGGAGGCGCCGGTCCGGTGGCCGGCGAACCGTCGGACGCGTCCGGCCGTGCCGGCGCGGCCCTCGGTCCCGCCCGGACGGCGGACGGTCGCGACGCGCCGAAAGATGCCCATCATGCCAAACGAACTCTGCAGGTTCGTGCCTGCGGCCGTCCGGCCGTAGAGGCGCGGACGAAAATAACCCTATGATGAGGCCGTTTAAAAACGGTTCAAATCTGGGTAGAAATTGCGGGTTCAGCAAGATTTTGCGGCCGCGACATGTGATGAGGACGCGAATTCACCCTGAGGTTGTGTGCTGTTGTGTTCATTCGGCGGCCGGCCGGTGAGGCGATCAGTCGTCGAGACGGTGCTGGGCATTGTGCGGCCGCATATAGAAGTTGTTCACAGCTAAAGGCGGCTCTATCGCGTGGCGATAGCTTCGCGGTGCTCGGACGCCACGGATTTTTAGGAGCTGTGCCTTAGACCAACGGTTCGGTGGCCGGTGCCGCCGCAGCCGCCGATCCGGTCCCGCCCTGGGAGACGCGTCCATTTCCCTGTTCTGGAGAGTGCTCCGCGCCGGCCCGCGGGCCCTGACCGACCGGTCCGGCTCGGTCGCCCTGACTTTCGGCCTGAGCGCCGTGGTGCTGCTCGGCCTGACCGGGGGCGGCATCGATTACGCCCGCCTCGCCTCGCGGCGCAGCCAGCTCCAGAACGCGGCCGATGCCGGAGTCCTCGCGGCCGGCAACTACCTCAAGCTCGCCGTCTCGACCTCGGCGGCGGCCAAGAGCATCGTGGTCGACACGGTCCACGCCCAGGCGGCGCCGCGGCCCGAGAGCCCCTACGCTCTCCGCGTCGACGTGGCGGACGACAAGACCAGCGTCGCCACGACGGTCGACGAGACCGTCAAGCTCGCCTTCGGCGGCTTCGTCGGAGTGCCCACCGTCAAGGTCTCGGTCCGCTCGACGGTCCGCGTCGTCGGCAAGATGCGCCTGTGCCTGCTGACGCTGGACCCGCTCGCCGCCGGCGCGTTCGAGCTGGAGAAGAGCGCCGAGGTGACCGCCCAGGATTGCTCGCTCTACAGCAACTCGCAGAGCCCGCGCGGCATGGTCGGCAAGGACAGCGCCTATGCCCGGGCGCAGACAATCTGCACGGCGGGCGGCTTCGACGGCGCCCGCGCGAATTTCGCGCCGCCGCCGCAGACGGGCTGCCCGCCGATCCAGGACCCCCTGAGGGACCGGGCGGCGCCGCCGGTCGGCGCGTGCACGGCGATCCCGTCCTCGGCGAACAGCAAGCGCGACACCTCCGGCAACCTCGTCGACCAGAGCGCCACCCTCGATCCGGGCACCTATTGCGGCGGCCTGTACATCACCAAGAACGCCTCCGTGACGCTGCGCGCCGGCATTTACGTGATGAAAGACGGCCCGCTCATCGTCGACAAGAATGCCGTCATGACGGGAACCGACGTCGCCTTCTACTTCACCGGCAACAAGGGCGGTCTGCTCTTCGACAAGAAGACCACGGTCAGCCTGTCGGCGCCGACCACCGGCCCCATGGCCGGCCTGCTGATGATGGAAGAGCGCTCGGTCAGCGATCCCGTCGACCCCGCGGCGATCCTCGCCGGCCTGGTGGACCAGACCGTCACGCCGCTGCTGCCTGCGCCGCCGCCACCGCCGCCGACCCCGCCGCCGCTGGCCGCGACCAAGCCCATGCGGACCTACCGCATCATCAGCGACAACGCGCGAACCATGCTGGGGACGCTCTACCTGCCGGCCGGCCGCGTGGTGATCGACGCCGACAAGCCCGTCGCCGACCAGTCGGCCTACACGGTGATCGTGGCCCAGCAGGTCAACCTGTACCAGGGCCCGAACCTTTATCTGAACGCGAATTACGACGGGACCAGCGTGCCGGTGCCGAAGGGGGTCGGACCCCTCTCGGGCAAGCTGCTGCTGTCCCAGTAGAGAGGACGCGATGCGGATCCTGCGTCGACTACTCGTCGCCTGGGAGTGACACGGTGCTCGCGCTGATCCTCGACGATTCCGAGATGAACAACCTGCTGATCATGCAGGCGCTCAAGCCCGTGGCCGACTGCGAGCCGGTCGCCTTCACGTGTCCCGTGACGGCGCTCGACTTCCTGCGGGCGCATGTCGACCGGATCGGGGTCGTCGTCACCGACTACGACATGCCCGGCCTGACGGGCCTCGAGGTGATCGCGGCGGCGCGGGCGGTCCCGGGCTTCGCGCACGTGCCGATCGTGATGGTGACGAGCCTCGACCAGCGCAGCCTGCGCCACGAGGCCCTGCGCGCGGGCGCGACCGACTTCCTCGGCAAGCCCTGCGATCCCGTGGAGATCCAGGCCCGCATCACCAACCTGATGAAGATCAGCGCGGCCCACCGGCAGGAGCAGGACCGGGCCGCGTGGCTCGCCCGCGAGGTCGCGGCGGCGGTCGCCGTCATCGAGGCGCGGGAGCGCGAGATCATCGCCCTGCTGATGCGGGCCGCCGAGCACCGCGACACCGATACCGGCGACCACATCGCCCGGGTGGCGGGCTACGTGGGCGTCATCGCCCGGAACCTCGGCTTCGGCCCGGAGGAGATCCGGATCCTGAAGCTCGCCTCCACGATGCACGACGTCGGCAAGATCGGCGTGCCCGACGCGATCCTGCTCAAGCCCGGACCGCTCTCCGCCGAGGAGCGCGCCGAGATGGAGAAGCACGCCGAGCGCGGCCGGCGGATCCTGGAGGGCAGCACCTCCGACGTCGTGCGGCTCGCCGCCGAGATCGCCGAGAGCCACCACGAGCGCTGGGACGGCACCGGCTACCCGAAGGGCCTGCGCGGCGAGGGGATCCCGCTCTCGGGCCGCATCGTGGCTGTGGCGGACGTGTTCGACGCCCTGGTGACCGAGCGGCCCTACAAGGCGGCCTGGCCGCTCGAGCGGGCGCGGGCCTTCGTGGCGGACCAAGCCGGCCGCCACTTCGACCCGCGCTGCGTCGAGGCGTTCCTCGCGGGCTGGGACGCGGTGGCGCGGACCTGCCTGCGCGCCGCCGCCTGATCCGCTCCCCGGTACCGTCGCCCTACCGCCCCTCCCCGTCCCTCCCCGCGATCGGGCCCGACCGGGCCACCTGAAGGAGCCGAGCGTGCATCTCGCGTGGCTGAGGCCGAGGCGCTCCCTGGCGGGCCGGCTGGCTCTGGCGGTGACCGGCGCCGTCACGGCGGCGCTCGTCCTGGCGGCGGCCCTGTCGGTCTGGCGCGAGGTCGCCCGCTACGCCGCCGACAAGCAGGCGGCGCTGGAAGCCGTCGCGCAGGTCTTCGCGCATGGCGGCGCCCGGGCCACCGCGGCGGGCGACGCCGACGGGGCGGACGCGTCGCTGCGGGCGATCGGCAAGGTGCCGTCCATCGTCTACGGGGCGATCGAGCGTCCGGACGGGTCCGTGCTCGCCGAGCAGGGGATCGGCCTGCGCCTGACCCGGGACGCCGCCCAGGACGGCGCGGACCTGTCGCTCCTGCACCTGCTCGCCACCCGCAGCCTCCAGGCGACCGCGCCGATCGTGGAGAACGGGGTCCCGGTCGGCCGGGTCGTGCTGATCGGCGAGACCGACGACATCCTCGGCCATCTCTGGGCCGCCGCGCAGAACGCCGCGCTGGCGGCGCTGCTCGCCGTCGCGATCGGCGTCGGCGTGTCGCTCTACCTGCAGCGCAGCGTCACGCGCCCGCTCGCCGCCCTCGCCCGCACCATGGAGGCGGTCCGCCTGCGCCACGACTACGCGCAGCGCGCGCCCGTGGGCGGCGACGACGAGGTCGGCGCGCTGGCGCGGACCTTCAACGACCTGCTCTCAGCGGTGAACGAGCGCGATCACCGCCTCGCCGCTCACAGCGCCCACCTCGAGGCGGAGGTCAGCGCCCGGACGGCCGACCTGAGCGAGGCCAAGCAGGCCGCCGACGCCGCCAACGTCGCCAAGTCGGCCTTCCTGGCCACGATGAGCCACGAGATCCGGACCCCGATGAACGGCGTCCTGGTCATGGCCGAGCTGCTGGCGGGGTCCGACCTGCCGGCGCGCCAGCGCCGCTACGCCGAGGTCATCGCCCGGTCCGGCCGGTCGCTCCTAGCGATCATCAACGACATCCTCGACTTCGCGAAGGTCGAGGCGGGCAAGCTCGAGCTCGAGCGCGTGCCCGTGAGCCCCGCCGAACTCGCCGACACCGCGGTGACGCTCTTCGCCGAGCGGGCCCGGACGGCCGGGCTCGACCTCGCGGCCGAGGTCGGGCCGGAGGTGCCGCGGGCGATCCTCGGCGACCCGGTCCGCCTCGGACAGGTGCTGAGCAACTTCGTGTCGAACGCGCTGAAGTTCACCCAGGCTGGCCACGTCGCCGTCCGGATGACGGTCGATGCCGCCGACGGGTGCCTCGTGATCGCCGTCTCCGACACCGGGATCGGCATCCCGCAGGACAAGCTGGCGACGATCTTCTCGGCCTTCTCGCAGGCCGACCAGTCGACGACCCGCCGGTTCGGCGGCACCGGCCTCGGGCTCTCGATCGCCCAGCAGATCGTCGCCGCGATGGGCGGCACCGTGGCGGTGACGAGCCGCGTCGGCGCCGGCTCGACCTTCTCGGCGCGCATCCCCGTCACGGTCGCCGAGCCGGCCCGCCCGGTCCGGCGCCGCGACGCGGTGCCGGCCGCGATCGCGCTCGACACGGCCGGTCCCGCCACCCGCGCCGCCCTCGCGGCCGGCCTGCGCGCGGCCGGCTTCGCGCCGGTCGCGCCGGGGAGCGCCGCCGACCACTGGATCGGCGACGCGGCCGCCCTCGTGGCGGCGGGCCGCCGGCCGGACCGGGCCGTGCGGGTGCTCGCGGTCGCGGGACCGGGCGACGGCGCGGCCGACGCGGCGCTCCGCGCCGGTCTCGCCGACGCGGTGCTGCGCTGGCCGGTGACCCGGGCGGAGTGGCAGCCCGTCCTGGCGGCGCTGGCCGCGGGCGACACCCTCGCCGCGGCCGCCTCCCCGCCCTCGCCCGCCGGCACGGACGAGGCACTCCCGCGATTCCCGGCCGCGCGGGTGCTCGTCGCCGACGACAGCGCGGTCAACCGCGAGGTGGCCCTCGAGGCGCTGGCCCGCTGCGGCGTGACCGATGTGGTGACCGTCGAGGACGGGGCCGCGGCAGTGGCGACCGCCGAGACGCAACGCTTCGACCTGATCCTGATGGATGGCAGCATGCCGGTCCTGGACGGCTTCGCGGCCGCGCGGCGGATCCGGCAGCGCGAGGCGGCCACCGGCGGGCGCGTCCCGATCGTCGCCCTCACGGCGCACGTCCTCGGCGAGGCCGCCGACGCCGCGGCGGCGGCCGGCATGGACGGGACGCTCCTGAAGCCCTTCACGCTGCGGCAGCTCGCCGACCTGCTGCAGGCGCAGGTCCCGGCGCTCCGCGTCGCGCCGGCTGCCGCCGCGGCGCATACCGTGACGCCGGCCCCGGTCGCTCCGCTCGCCGCGCCGGCCGTCGCGAACGCCGCCGACGACCTCATCGACGCCGAGGTGATCGACGGGCTGCTCGGCCTCGGAGATGGCGCCTTCCTCGACCGCGTCCTCGACCTGTATCGGGCGCAGGGTCCGGTGGCGCTCGCCGGTCTGAGAGCCGCCCTCGCCGCCTCTGACCAGCCGGCGATCGCCCGGGCCGCGCACAGCCTCAAGTCGATGAGCGCGAATGTCGGCGCGCGCGGCCTCGTGGCGCGGCTGCGCGTCATCGAGGAGGACGCGCGGAACGCGGCCTGCGCCGAGCGGGCGGACGCGTGCGACGCCCTGGACAGCCTGCTCGCCGCGACGATCCGCGGCCTCGAGGAGCGGACGCGGTCCCGGGCGGCGGCCGCCTAGGATCTTCGCGGGCGGCCCCGGAGTCCGTCGGCCCGGCCTATTAAGGCGTTCAGGAAAAGTATTCCATCGGGAGACCGCCCGATTTCGCAGACCTGCCCTGCGATTCGGCATCTGGCATGCCAGCAGGGCCCGCCGTACGGTTGCGCTTCCTCCCAAGCACTCCCTCAGCCCGCCCGGTTCGCCGCGGCGGGCTTTTTCGTCGGCGCTGCCGGCGGGCCGCGGACCGTCCCGACCGCGTCCGCGCGCCGACCCGGCTCGGGATCAGGTGATGAGCATGCGGCGGGTGAACATCGCGGCCGCGAACAGCACGGCGGCGCCGGCGGTGATGATGCTCGTCATCAGGATGCGGCGCGGCTCGGTCGAGGATCCGGCCTTGATGGGCTCGACGATCGGCACCAGGGCCACGACCTGCTGCTGGGCCACGATGCGGGCCCGGTCATAGGCCAGCTGCACGTCGCGGTGATACTTCTCGGCATTCTCGCGCTCGTGCTCGAGATCCTCGAACCGCGTGAGCGCGTCCGAGAGGCGCCGCTTCTCGGTCGGCGCGGTGCCGGCCAGCTGCTGCTGGACCCGCGCGATGTTCGCGTCGAGATCGCCGATCTGCTGCTTCAGGTCGACGATGCTGCGGGATTGCGGGCCGAGGTCCCGCTGGAGCACCGCCAGCTGGACGGCGAGCTTGGTGCGCGTCTCCCGCAGTTCCGAGACCGACTTGATGGTGGCGGTGTTCGACTTGATGACGTCGAGCACGCCCTCGCGGTTGCGCAGCTCGTTCAGGGCGGCGTTGGCCTTGGCCTCGCGCTCCTCCGCGAGCTTCAGGACGCGCGTGCTCACGTCGAGGGCGTCCTTCCGGGACGGCAGGCTGAGGTCGTTCAGCATCCGCTCCGTATCCGTCATGACCGCCTTGGTGATGGCGAGCGACTCGTCGGGATCGAAGGCCTCGACGGTCAGCGACATGATGCCGGACGCCGATTCGACGTCGACGTCGACCCGGCGGCGCCAGTACCGCAGGAACTTCTCGACCGGCTTCTCCGGGTTGAAGCGGGAGAACATGTCGATGTCGTCCCGACCGAACCACGCGCGGATCGGGAGTTCCGCCGCGACCGCTTCGACCATGGGCCGGCTGTGGATGTACTCCTGCGCGATGAGCGTTTCCTGGGCGACGGTCGCCTTGATCACACCGGCATTCGTGCCGACCGTGTCGGGCGTCGCCTTGTCGGCGGTGCCGATGGTCGGCCGGATCGCGAACCGCGCCTCGGTGACGTAGCGGTCGGAGGCGATCAGCCCGTAGTAGATCCCGGCGGCCAGGGTCGGCAGGACGAAGCAGACGACGAACAGGAGCGGCAGCCAGGGGTCGCTTTTGACGTGGCTCTGGTACGAGCGCACGCCCTTCTTGGTGTCGGGCAGGCCCGGGAGGCGCGCGAACTGCCGCAGCGACTGCGCGATCACCTTGTTCCGCTCGATGCCTTTCAGAGGCCGGCCCTGGGCTTTCTCGACCTGCATGTCCATCGTTGCTTCTCGAAGCTCGGGCTTGCGCGGGCGTCGTCGACCCGCGCGGCTTTCACGCCGCTCGCGCAGCCCATCACACGGACAGGCGGCGAAAGCATGTCAGCCGCGCCGTGCCCCCTCCCCCGTGCGGGAGGGCGTTGGGGAGCGGCAGGACGCTTCGAGGTGGAGCGCGCCGTGGAGCCGCTGGGTCCGGATGTGCCTCGTCCGGACGGACCTGATCCCCGACCGGGCGCTCCGCGAGAGCAGACCTCTCCCGACGGATCTCGGGCCTGACCGAGATCCGCGCCGGACCGGTCGGGACCGGCGCTAAGGACTGTCCGCGATCGTGACCTGATCGGCGACACCGTCGGTCTTGCCGCTGAGGCCCGGCACCTCGTCGAGCTGCCGCAGGCTGGTGAACCGGCCGCGCTCCTCCCGGTAGCGCACGATCTCGAAGCCGTGGCCCTTGAGTGCCGGAACGCTGTCCAGTTCCTCGGCCGTCGCCGTGTTGAGATCGATCACGGTGGTGCCCTTCCGCGCCGGTCGGCGCCGTACTCGGTCGCTCCGGTCCCGCGCCGGCCCGGGCGCCTCAGCGGATCGGATCGGCGCGGAACTGCCCGTGGGCGGGCTCGGACGCCCGACAGCGGCAGGCGGGTGGCAGGCCGGTCGGGCCCGTGCGGTTCGGCCCCTCACGGCTCAACAGGCGCAGCAGAACATGCTCGAGCGGCGCCGCCTGGTAGGGCTTCTGGAGCACCGGAACCGCCTGATAGGCGGCGTCCAGGCCGTGCTGCCCGTACCCGGTGGCGAACAGGAACGGCGTATCGCGCGCCAGCAGCAGGTCGGCGACCGGGTAGCTGCGCGCCTCGCCGAGATTCACGTCGAGCACCGCCAGATCGAACGCCTCGGTCCGGGCATGGGCCAGGGCCTGCTCGAGGCGCATCGCCACCACGACCTCGCAGCCCAGGTCGAGCAGCATGTCCTCGGCGAGCATGGCGACGAGGCTCTCGTCCTCGACCAGCAGGACCCGGCGTCCGGCGAGCGGCGTCATGGCGCGCGCGGCCCTTCGACCGCCTCCTGGCCGATCCAGCCGAGCTGGGTCAGCGGGATCCGCATCTGGCAGGTCGCGCCCGCCGGCGCGAAGGTGATCGCCGCGCTGCCGTCGAACTCCAGCGGCAATTGCCGCTCGATGAGCCGTGAGCCGAACCCCTTCCGGGTCGGGGGCGTGACTGGCGGGCCACCCCGCTCCTCCCAGAGCAGGTCGAGCTGCTGACGGCCGTCATCGCGATCGTGAAGGGACCAGGTCACCGCGACCCCGCCCTCGGGCGTCGACAGGGCGCCGTACTTCGCCGCGTTGGTCATCAACTCGTGGAGGGCCATTGCCAGCGTCACTGCCACCTTAGGGTGCAGTCGCGCGTCCGGCCCTTGTAACCGGAAGCGGCCGGCATCGACCTCTGCCAAAAGGTGGGGGGCGAGCGCCCGCTCGACCACGCCGCGCAGGCTGGCGCTCTCCCAATTGTCCTCGACCAGCACGTTGTGGGCGTTGGACAGGGCCGCCATCCGGGCGTCGAAGACGGCGCGCGTCGTCTGGTCCGTCTGCCCGCGGAAGGTCTGCGCGGCGATCGACTGCACCGTGGCGAGAGTGTTCTTCACCCGGTGATTGAGCTCGTTGATCAGCAGGCGTTGGCGCTCGGCGGCCGCCTTCTCCTCGCTGATGTCGCGGACCTCGATGATCGTCCCGATGATGTTGGTCGCGTCGTCGCGGATCGGGCTGGCAGTGAACGCCACGGGGAAGAAGTGCCCGTCCCTGTGCACGAACACCTCCTCGCCGCGCTCCTGATTGTTCTCCGGGAAGGCGCGGTCGATCGCGCACTCCTCCAGCGGGAAGGGCCTTCCGTCCGGGTAGGTGTGGTGGACGATGTCGTGCAGCGGGCAATCGCGGGCGAGGACTTCCCGCAGCGTCCAGCCGGTCAACTGCTCGGCGGCGCGGTTCATGTAGATGCAGTGCTGGCGGTCATCCATCAGGAAGATGGACACCGAGGCGTTGTCGAGGACCGCGTTGAGGCGACGCTCGCTCTCGAAGAGCTGGCCCGACCCACGCCGCAGGCTCGCCAGCGGCGCGCTGGCGGCGGACGAGGATTGAAACGGCTGCCGCGAGTTCGGCACGGTCACGACCCTTCACGCGGGTTGATCTGAGATACCCTGCGCGCGATCCTGGTGGACCTTCGGGACTGGGCACGGTGGGTGGCTGGCCGCGCCGGACGGCCTAGAGGTGGGAGCGTGCAACGCACCATGCGGAGCCGTTGTTCCGCCGCGCGGACGGTCCGGCCGCGCCGTTCCGCCCGGGTCCATATCACGCGGGTCCGGATCACGCGGGTCCGGGCTCCGGGCGGCGCGCGAACAGGGCGGCCCAGTCGGCTCGACGCTCCTGCGGGACGAGGAAGAAATCCCACGTCACGTAGTCGCTGACCGCGAGCCACGTGCTCGCATCGTCGATCAGGTTTCCGGTGATGTCCGCGCAGATGTAGCCGTGGCTCTCGGCGAACCGGTAGAGTGAATCCTGCGCGTGCCCGTAGGCGGAGTAGCCGGCCCAGCCGTACTCCACGCTGACGATCGGGCGGCATCGCCGGAGGAGCTGGGCCGCGCCGCTCAGGGCGTTCAACTCCCCGCCCTCGATGTCCATCTTGATGTAGGCCACCGCGGGGACGTGACTGAGGGCGGTATCGAGCCTCTCCGTCCTGACCTTGATGGTCTTGGACGTGATGGCGGGACTGCTGAAGTAGCGGGCGAGGAGCCCGCTCTCGCCGGGCACGCTCGCGACCGTGAAATCGGTGCGCCCCGCCGCGTCGGAGAGGGCGACGTCGTGCAGCTCGACCTCGGGTCGTCGGCCGAAACGCCCCACCAGATCCTTCATCAGGAACGGGATCGGCTCGAAGGCGTGGACCTTGCCGGTCGGGCCGACGATGTCGACGAACGCGACGAGGTGGAGCCCGGTATGGGCGCCGACGTCGACGACGACATCCCCCGGAGCGAGGAAGCGGCTGTAGCCCTGCCGCAGGATGCGCTCGTAGTCCGGGACCTGACCGGCGTCATGAACCGCCCTGAAGGCGTTGGCGGCGGCCACGGCAGGATGCATGCGCAGGGTCCGTTCAGAGGGGACGAGTCCGGAGGGTCGGCGAGGTCGCGCCCATGGTAGCCCGCCCGGCGCCGGCTCTGCCAGCGCGCCGCGGCGGGGTGCCGACGCCCGCCGCGAGCCCCGACCGGATCAGGCGGGCCGGCCCTTCCCGAACCGCTTCAGCAGTCGCTCGCGCTTCAGGCGCGACAGGCGGGCGATCCAGAACACGCCGTCGAGCTGGTCGATCTCGTGCTGGAGGACCGCGGCCGGGAAGCCCTCGGTCTCCTCCTCGTGGGCGGACCCGTCGAGGTCGCGGTAGCTCAGGCGGATGCGGGCGGCCCGGGTGATCCGCTCGCGCACCCCCGGCATGCTGACGCTGCCCTCATCGTGGGCCTCCGTGTCGGGGGACGCCCAGGACACGACGGGGTTCACGTAGACGCGGGCGCTCTCGTCCGGCGACATCCGCACCACCACGAGGCGCGCGGCCACGCCGATATGCGGGGCCGTCAGGCCGATGGCGCTCTCGGCCATGAGCGTGTCCCGGACGTCGTCGGCGAGGGCCCGCAGGGCCGCGTCGAACGCGTCGACCGGTTCGGCCGGGCGCGTCAGGCGGGGATCGGGAAACAGGACGAGCGGGCGCGCCGGCATGGTTGATCAGTCCGCGTGGGTCGTTTCACCAGCGGCGCCGCGAGGGCCCGCCGCGCGCCATGCAAGCCGCGCCGCGGGGCGGATCGTCAAGACCGGCGCGCCGCAGGCCCGGCCGCGTCGCCGGGTCCCGGGCCGGCCGCGACGGCGCGCGCGACGTGGTGGAGCTTGTCGGGATTGCGCGTGATGTAGATGGCGTCGACCCGGCCGTTCTCGATCGCGAGGGCCGTCGTCTGCAGGAGGCCGCCGCGCTCGCGGGTGACATAGCCCGGAAGCCCGTCGATCCACACGAACCCGACCAGCGCCGCCCGGCCGTCGCCCCACTTGCGCCGCGCGCCCGCGTAGAGCCGGAGCAGGCGCTCGAGCCCCCGGATCGGGTTGACGAAGGCGAGCACCCTGCCGCCCCCGTCCGAAGAGAGCGTCACGCGGTCGGCGAGCAGCGTCCGCAGCCCCGCGACATCGCCGCTCGCGGAGGCCTCGAAGAACGCCCGGGCGACGCGCTCGCCCTCGTCGCGGGTCACGGGAAAGCGCGGGCGCGCGGCCCGGACGTTCCGGCGCGCGCGCGCCGCGAGCTGGCGCACGGCCGGCGCCGTTCGCCCGAGCGTCTCCGCGACGTCGCCGAGCGGCAGGCCGAACACGTCGTGGAGCAGGAAGGCCGCGCGTTCCAAGGGAGACAGCCGCTCGAGCGCGAGCATCAGCGTCAGCGTGAGGTCGTCCTCGTCCACGCCGTCCGCCCCCGGCTCGACCAGCGGCTCGATCAGCGGTTCCGGCAGCCAGGGGCCGACATAGCTCTCCCTGCGCGCGCGCGCCGACTTGATCTGGTCGAGGCAGAGGCGCGTCACGACGCGCGCGAGGAACCGGTCGGGCGCCGCGACCCCGCTCCGGTCCGCCGCGACCCAGCGCAGCCACGCGTCCTGCACGACGTCCTCGGCCTCGCTGCGCGAGCCGAGCATGCGGTAGGCGATGCGCAGGAGCCGGGGACGGTGGGCCTCGAAGGCGGCGGTCCCGTCCCCGCGCCCCGGCGGCATGACCGGACCGGAGGCCTGATCGCGTCGGGGCGGAGCCCGCCCGCGGGGAAGGTCGGGTCCCGTCATGCCGTCGTGAGCCAGGTCTCGAAGCGCGTATCCCCGAGGCGGGCCGCGGCCGCGTCGTCGGGGACCAGGGAGCCTCGCGCCAGCGCGGCACCGAAGTAGCGGGCCGCGGCGTCGACCGTCACCGCGCAGCCGTCGCCGGCGGCCGCCGCGCGCCGGGCGACGAACGCCCGGAACGGCAGCCGCTCCGGCCCCGCGACGTCGATCGTCCCGTCGACCGGCGCGCCGACCGCCACCGCGGCGAGCGCCGCGGCCACGTCCGCCGCCGCGATGGGCTGGAAATCCGCGTCCGGCACGAGGATCCGCTCCCCGACCGCGAAGGCTTCGGCGATCGTCGCGACGAACTCGAAGAACTGGGTGGCGCGGACGATGGTGTAGGGAAGGCCCGACGCCGCGATCAGCCGCTCCTGCGCGACCTTCGCCCGGAAGTAGCCGTTGCCGTCCGCGCGGTCCGCGCCGACGATCGAGAGGGCGACGTGGTGCTTGACGCCCGCCTGCCGGCCGGCGGCGAGGAGGTTGCGGCTCGAGCGCTCGAAGAAGTCGCGCACCGCCGCCTCCTCGAAGGAGGGCGCGTTCGCCACATCGACCACGGTGTCGGCGCCGACGAGAACCTGGGCCAAGCCGGCGCCGGTCACGGCGTCGACGCCCGTGCTCGGGGAGGCGGGGACGGCCTCATGGCCCGCGCGCTTCAGCTCGGCCGTCAGATGCCGGCCGATCAAGCCGCTGCCGCCGATCACCACGATCTTCATGACGTCTGTCTCCCGCGCGGACCGGGCCGAGGGGCACCCTGCCGCTCCGGCGTCCCGGTCGGCGACAGGACGATGCAGCATCCCGGTTTGTGACATCCCGCCGCAAAAAGCGACGGCCGCGGCGTTGCGAGAGGCCGCGACCGGCGCTACGGAGGCCCCCCCGCCGGAGCCGAGACGCCGATGAGACTGACCCTGACTGCAACGCCGCCCCGCCTTGTCGCCAGGACCGTCTCTCCGCATGCCAGCACAGCTCGCCCTCCTGAACCTCGCGTGGACCGCGCCTGACGGGCGCGCCGTCCTCTCCGGCATCACCGCCAGCTTCGGGCAGGAGCGGACCGGCATCGTCGGCCGCAACGGGGCCGGCAAGAGCACGCTCCTGAACCTCCTGGCCGGCCGCCTCGCGCCGACGGGCGGCAGCATCCACCGCGACGGCACGGTCGCCCTGCTGCGCCAGTTCGCGGCCCCGACCGCCGACGAGACCGTCGCCGACCTGTTCGGCGCGACGGCGGGCTTGGCGCTGCTCCGCCGCGCGGAGGCCGGTGCGGCGGAGGCCGACGAGCTCGCCGTCGCCGACTGGACGCTCGCGGAGCGCCTGACGGGAGCGCTGGCGCGGATGGGCGTGGCGGTGGACCCCGACACGCCGCTCCGGCGCCTCTCCGGCGGGCAGCGCGCCCGCGCGGCGCTGGCGGCGGCGATCTTCGCCGCGCCGGATTTCCTGCTCCTCGACGAGCCGACCAACGACCTCGATCGCGACGGGCGGCGGGCGGTCCTGGAACTTCTGCAGGGATGGCGCGCCGGCGCGATCGTGGTCAGCCACGACCGGGCCCTGCTCGACGCGATGGACGCGATCGTGGACCTCGCGCCGGCGGAGGCGACCCGCTACCGGGGCAATTTCGACGCCTTCCGGCAGGCCAAGGCGACGCGTCTCGCCGCGGCCGAGCACGACCTCGCGGTCGCCGAGAAGCGGACGACGGACCTCGCCCGCCGGGCGCAGGAGCGCGTCGAGCGCCAGCAGCGCCGCGACGCGGCCGGGCACCGCCGCTCCGCGAAGGGCGACCTGCCCCGGATCCTGGCCGGGGCTCGCCGGGACAACGCGGAGCGGACGGCGGGCGGGAGCGCGCGCCTCACCGAGCGCCAGCGCGCCGGCGCCGAGGCCGATCTGGCGGAGGCCCGGGACCGGATCGCGGCGGTGAAGCCGGCCGCGATCGCGCTCCCGCCGAGCGGGCTCCACGCCGACCGGCGCGTCCTCGCGCTCACCGACGTGACGGTCGGCTACCGGCCGGGTCAGCCGGTCCTGCGGGACGTGTCCCTCGCGGTCACGGGTCCGGAGCGCGTCGCCCTCCGCGGGCGGAACGGCTCGGGCAAGTCGACCCTGCTCGCGCTGGTCGCCGGCCGCCTCAGCCCGTGGTCGGGCCGCGTCTCGGTCGGGGTGCGCGCCGCGCTGCTCGACCAGCGCCTCGACCTCCTCGATCGCGACCGGACCGTGGCGGAGAACTTCGCGCGTCTCAACCCGGAGGAGGACGCGAACGGGTGCCGGGCGGCGCTGGCGCGGTTCCAGTTCCGGGCGGCGGCCGCGGACCGCCCCGTCGCGGCGCTGAGCGGCGGCGAGCGGGTCCGGACCGCCCTCGCCTGCGTGCTCGGCAACCGCGCGCCCCCGCCCCTCCTGATCCTCGACGAGCCGACCAACCACCTCGACCTGGACGCGGTCGAGGCTCTCGAGGCCGGGTTGGCGGCCTATGACGGCGCGCTCCTCGTCGTCAGCCACGACGCGGCCTTCCTGGACGCGTTGGGGATCACCCGGCGCGTCGACCTCGACGACCTCGCCGACCGGCCCCGCGCCTGAGGGTGGCATCCGGAACGGCGGCGGGACGGGACGCAGTCGCCGCCCCCTACCCCGCCGGGTCTTCAGGAGGCGTCGGTTCAGTCCGCACGCGTCCCGGCCGGATCGAGCCGGAGGGTGAACAGGCGCAGGACGGTGCGGCCGCCGCGCACGGGCCCGACAGCCACGATCCGCGCCCCGCCGGACGGCGCCGCCCGGACGACCGCCTCGGAGGCGAGGCAGTCGCAGGGCAGCGCGCGGGTCATCTGTTCCAGCCGACGGGCCACGTTGACGGTGTCGCCGACTGCCGTGAACTCGACCCGCTCCGCCCCGATGACGCCGATGAAGACCGGGCCGCGATGCAGCCCGATGCCGACCCGCACCGGTGGCAGGCCGGCCTGTCCGCGCTCCCGGCTCCAGGTCGCCATCGCGGCCGCGAGCGCGCGGGCCGCCGCGACGGCGCGACCGGCATCCCCGGGCGCTGCGTCCGGCACGCCGAACACCGCCATCACCTCGTCGCCGACGAACTTGTCGACGAAGCCGCCCGCCGCCTCGATCGCCCGCGCGGCACGGGACCGGAACGCGGCGAGGAACGCCGCGACCTCGCCGGGCGCCATGCCCTCGCAGAGGCGGGTGAAGCCGCGGATGTCGGCGAAGAGCACCGTCGCCTCCTGCTCCCAGCCGGGGCGCCGGGCGGCGCGATCCGTCTCGGCGACCCATCGGGCGACCGTCGGCGCGGTCAGGCGCGCGAGGTTGTTCCGCTGCCGCGTCGCGGCGCACGCGGCGCCGCGCAGGCGGTGCACCCGCAGCGAGAGCCATGCCAGGGCGAGCCCGCCGAGCCCGACCGTGACGGGCTCGGGCGTCGTCGTGGCCGCGAGCGCCAGGAGCAGCGGCAGCGGCGCCGCGGCGAGGAGCCGGCCGCGCCCCGCCGCCGCGACGGCGAGGTGTCGGCGGAGGGGAACGGCCCGCGCCCGTCGCCCGACACCGCCAGCGAGCCCGGAACAGGCGTCCGCCGTGTCCGCGCGGGGCTCCCGCAGCGCCATCGCGGGCATCAGCAGCGCGAGCAGACGCGGGCGATGATGCGCTGCGCCCGGGAATGCTCCCGCTCCACGGCGGGGGAGCGGAGGTCTAGATCCGTCCGGAACGGGCGTGCCCGGGCGATCGCCGCGACGCTCGGGACGTCGGGCTGCGCGAAGCGCGGGACCGGCTGCGCCGGCGCGGCGGTCGGGGCCGCCAGGACTGTCAGCATCGTCCCGAGCGCGGTGGCTGCGGCGGCCCGTGTGCGGTGTGAGATCATGATCTCGTGCTCCTCGTGGTGGAGCGTCCGAAGTAAAAATCCGATCTTTCACCGCGATTTCGGCGGATCGGAAAACAATGACAGCAGACACGCGGCGCGAACGACGGGCGGGCGCGGGATCGTTGCCGGGACGGTCGTGACCCGGGTCCGGGCTCGTCGCCCCGACAGTCGCCCCAATGGTCGCCCCGACACGCGAACGGCACCCGGTCCGCCAGACCGGGTGCCGTGATGGGCGCGGATGCGGGGGCCGTCCCCGCCGGGACAGTCCCGGGACGGTCCCACGCCGGGTGCGGCGGACGCTCAGGCGGCGCTGCGCGCGCGGTCGCCGTGGCTGGACAGGAGCCGCAGGATCTCGGCCTTGGCGTCGTAGGCGGCGAACTCGGCGGCGAGGCGCCGCGCCTCCCGGCGATGGCCGGGCGCGTCGAGCACGGTCCGCACCGCCTTCCGGATCGCCTCCGGCGTCGGGTCATTCGCGGCGAGGTCGATCCCGGCCCCCGACCACGCGATGCGGGCGTTCACGTCGGCCTTGTCCTCGGTGAGGCCGGCGGCGACGAGGGGGATCCCGTGGCTCAGGGCCTGGTTCACGCTCCCGTAGCCGCCGTTGGTCACCATGGCGTCGACCCGGGGCAGCAGCCACTCGAAGGGCAGGTAGGGCGAGAGCCGCGCGTTGGCCGGGATCGGGCCGGGGATCGCGTCGAGCCCCCGGCCGCCGCCCGTCACCACGGTCAGGATGTCGGTCTCATCGGCCAGCGCCCGGAGGGCGGGGCCGACGAGCAGGCCGAAATCGTGGTTCGCGACCGTGCCCTGCGTGACCAGCACGACCTTGCGCGCGCCGTCGAGGTCGCCCGCCCAGGGCGGGAGCGCCGCCTGCCCCGGGACGATCGGCAGCGCCCCGATGAAGCGCACCGTCGGCGGCAGCGGGAACGGGTACTCGAAACTAGGGACGGTCAGCTGCAGGTAGGTGTCGGCGAGCCGGACCACCGCGTCGAACAGCGGCCAGGGCGGGGCGGCCCGGCCGAGTTCCGCCAGCTTGGCGGCGAGGCTCAGCCCGACCGGCCGGTCGACCGCCGCCTCGTAGGCCTCTGCGATGCGGCCGTAGGCGGCCTCCTGCTCGGGCGTCTCGGCCGGCGGGAGGCCCAGGAAGGCCGGAGCCCGGTCGGGCCGCGCGCAGTGCAGGATCGACGTGCCGCACAGGACGATGGCGGGGCGCTCCGCGCGCGGCCCCAGCAGCAGCGGCAGGGCGCCGAAGAACATGTCGTCGCCGATCACCAGCGAGGCCGGGAAGGCCCGGAGCGCCGCGCGCAGGCCGCGCGCCTGGTCGGGGATGCGGTCGACGAACACGCGCTCCATGGCGACGCGCAGCCAGTCCGGTCCCGGCGCGATCTCGGCAAGTTCGGGCACGACCGCGCGGAGGTCGCGGCCGTCGAAATCCGCCGCGCCCGGCAGCGCCATGAAGCGGGCGCCGGCCGCCACGATGCGGTCGCGGAAGGCCGAGCCCGAGAGGACCATGACCTCGTGGCCGTCCGCGATCAGCATGTGGGCGATGGCGAGGAGGGGATTGAGATGGCCCGTGGCGGGCGTCGAGCAGAGGAGGACCTTCATCGCTTGTCCTTTCCGTGGGGGGCGTGAGGGCGCCGCGATCGCGGCGCGTTCGCCGGGGCGTCCGGGAGCGAGGCTGGGGGCGGTCCGTTACGGCGTCGCTGCGGCGCGGGGCCGAAGCGGCTACGGCTGCAACGGGCGCGCGTCGGACGCGCGGGAGACGGCGCGACAGGGTCGCAGCGGTCCGGAGGGGCGGCGATCCTGTCGAGGCAGCCGCGCCCTGGTCCCCCTCCCGTGCGGGAGAGGGACCTCGCTACGCGCGGCGAAGGGCTCGGCGAGCGCCGCCGTCCCCATCCGGTCGGGAACGGCGCTAGGCGGCGACCCGCAGCGCGTCGATGCGGCGGATGCCGCTGTGGCCGCGGAGGACCGGCATCGCGCCGGTCAGGCGCAGGCGCGGGGCGAGGCGCAGCACGGCGCCCAGTCCCTCCTCCAGCTCGACCCGCGCCAGGGCCTCGCCGATGCACCGGTGCGCGCCGCCGCCGAAGACCGGGTGGAGGCGCGGGAGGTCGGTGCGCCGGATGTCGAACGTGTCGGGACGCGCGTAGACCGTCTCGTCCCGCATCGCCGACAGCGTCGAGAGCAGCATCAGGCTTCCGGCCGGCACGACGTGCCCGTCGAGGGGAATGTCCTCCCGGGCGACCCGGCCGGCGGAGCCGGCGCTCGGCTCGTAGCGGAGCGACTCCGCCACCGCGGCCGGGATCAGGTCGGGATCGCGGCTGACCGCCGCCCACTGCTCGGGATGCTGCAGCAGCAGCGCCACCTGCATGGCGCCGGCGACCCGGGTCGTGTCGGTGCCGCCGATGATCATCTGCACGAGCTGGATCACCACCTCCTGCTGCGTGAGCTCGCCGGCCGCCTCGGTCTCCGCGAGGAAGCGCGACAGGAAATCGGCGCGGGGCGCCGACCGGCGCGCGGCGAGGATCCCGGCCACGTAGTCCTGCAGCGCGACCGCCGCCGCCTCCAGATCGGGGATGTCCTCCGGTCCGAAGGTGAAGCTCAGCACCCGGGAGACCTCGTAGGCGAGGTGCGTGAACCGCGGGATGTCGTCGCGCGGCAGGCCGAGGATGTCGGCGATGACCTGGGCCGGGATCTGCGCGGTGTAGCGCGCGACGAGGTCGACCTCCCCGTCCCCCAGCCAGTCGCGGACGAGGCCCTCAGCGGCGACGCGAATCCGGGGCCGAAGGCCCTCGATCAGGCGCGCCGCGAAGGTGCGGGTGAAGGGCGAGCGGCGCCGGCGGTGGACCGCGCCGTTGGCCGTGAGCATGCCGTGCGCGAAGATGTCGAACAGCGCCCCCTCGGGGATCGCGCGCGACTCCGGATAGAGCGTCTCCGTGGCTTGGGCGCGGGGGTCGCGCATCAGCAGGTCGACGTCGCGGGCGCGGAGGACGAGGACGCCCGCGACCTCGTGGCCGACGAAGGGCAGCCGCGGCCGCCAGGCGCGGTAGACACCGTGCGGGTCGGCCTCCAACTCCGCCACCGTGAGCGTCGGGACGCCGGTCGGGACGCGGGTCGGGGCTTCGGGCGGGCCTGCCTGTCGCGTCAGATCTTCGGTCGCATTCATCTGTGGATTCTCGCTGCTGTGTTGCGCGAGAACTCTCGGAAGCCCGGACTACAGGATGATTGCGGGAGCTGGGTCGAACATTACAGCCATAACATGCGGCGCGCCGGCGGCCCGGTCGCCGCCGCGGCCGCCTTGTGCGGAAGAGCACGCCGGTCGCCGCGCGGATGGTGTGTGAGATGTTCCGAAATCATGCCGTAACTTGACCCTTCGAAAAAGGCGCCGCTTCGCAGAAGGAGAAGTCCTCATGGTTGCAGGGCTGGCGAATACGGACGACGTCTTCGAGACGCTGCTCCGACGGACGATCACGGACTTCGTGATCGGCGGTATGGACCACGGGATCCCGGACGAGGACGGCCTGATCGTCCGCCTGAGACAGTACGAGCAGCGGGCGCGCCAGGAGCAGCTGAGCTCCCAGACGCTCCAGGTCATCTCGTCGGCGCGGCGCCTCCTGGGCGACCGGACGGAGGCCGGCCCGGCGTCCTGACGCGCCCCGCGCGACGGGTCGCGGGACGGCCTCCGCGGAGGGTCCCGGCCCGCCTGACGGGCGTTGGTCCCGCGGCGTCCCGCTACCGCGCGCGCGGCCGCAGGCCGACCGCCAGGAAGCGCTCGATCATCGCGTTGACCTGCTCGGCCACTTCGATCGTGTTGAAGTGGCCCGCCAGCAGCGTCTGGGCGGTGACGAGCTGCGGGCAGAGCTCCCGCAGCCGGTCGAGGTCGCGGGCCGCCGCCACGAGCGGCACGTCCGCCGAGATGTAGGCCATCGGGACCCGGCAGGCGCGCGCGGCCGGGACGGGATCGTGGGCCAGCACCATGTCGCGCAGCGCCGCGTGGGCCACGTGCTGCGGTGTCCGCTGGCAGGGGCCGAGGATGAAGGTCTCGAAGATCGCCTTCCGCCGGGCCGGGTGGTCGTAGGCGCCGCCGATCGCCCAGGCCATCTCCCGCACGACGGACCGGTAATCCGGGCCGCCGACGCCCGCCAGCAGCCCCTCGATCGCGGCGCCGCCCGCCGCGTCCGCAGACGGCAGGACGATCGAGTCGATCATGACGAGGCCGGCGGCGAGGTCGGGATGGCGGCCGCACAGCTCCAGCGCCACCGCGCCGCCGAAGCTGTGGCCGATCACGATCGGCTTCACGAGGCCCAGCGTCCGGCTCTGCCACGCGACGTCCTCGGCGAAGCCCGCGACCGTGTAGTCGCGCTCCGGCGCGTCGCTGGCGCCGTGACCGCGCAGGTCGACCGCCACGACGCGGCGCGTCCGCGAGAAGTGCCGGATCTGCGGCGTGAAGATGCCGTGGTCCCCGGTCCAGCCGTTGATGAGCAGCAGCGGCTGCCCCTCGGGGGTGAGCGGCCCGGCCTCGATATGGGCGAGCCGGCCGCCGTCGCGCGTCAGGTGGAGGGGCTGCCAGGGGGGCGGATCGAAGAGCATGCGGGTTCTCCGTAGGGTCGGGAGGGGGCGCGGGGCGCCGGCCGGGCGAGACCCGCGTGGGCGGCGGCGGCCGCGAGGCTGCAGCCGAGCATCACGGCGGCCATCGACAGGGCGGACCGGCCGTCGAAGAACCGGGCGACGAGGTCGCTGGCGACGGCCGCCGCGAGCATCTGCAGGAAGACCGCGACGGCGCTGGCCGCGCCCGCGGCCGCCGGGTCGCGCTCCGTCGCACCGTGCACGGCGTTGGGCGAGACGAGGCCGAAGGCCAGGGCCACGCCGACCATCGCGGCGACCACCGGCGCGGCCGCGGGCGGTCGGGCGAGCGCCGCGACGAGGAGCAGGGAAGCCGCGCCGGTCGCCAGAACGAGGCCGGCGGCGATCACCCGCGGCGGGGGGACGCCCCGGGCCGCGAGCCGCCCGTTCAGGAAGGCGCCGACCATCACCGACAGGGAACTCGCCCCGAAGACCAGGCCGTAGGCCAGCGGACTGAGCCCGAGGGCGTCGATGAACACCAGCGCCGAGCCGGTGATGTAGGCGAAGACCGCCCCGGCCGCCGCGGCGTTGCACAGGGCGTGGCCGAGGAAGACCCGGCTCGCCAGGATCCGCCCGTAGCCGCGCAGGATCCCCGAGGCCGGCCCGGGGCCCGCGGCCCGCTGCAGGGGCTCGTCGATGTGCCGGATCGCCACCAGGGCCGCCAGGGCGGCGGCGACCGGCGCGGCGTGGATCAGGCGCCAGCCGCCGAGATCCATCAGCCCGGCACCGATGGTCGGGGCCATCATCGGCACCACGTTGATGGTGAGGACGACGAAGGACACCCGGGCGCGCGCGGCCTCGCCCTCGAACAGGTCGCGCACCATCGCGAGGACCGCCATGCCGGGGCCCGCCGCGCCGATCCCCTGGAGGATCCGGAACAGCAGGAAGTCCGGCAGCGTCCGCGCCGCGCCGCAGCCGAGGCTGCCCACGACGAGGAGGAGGCAGCCGCAGACGATGGCCGGCTTGCGGCCCAGCCGGTCCGAGACCGGGCCGTAGACCAGCAGCGCGCCGCCGAAACCGAGCAGGTAGATGCCCATGGCCGCGCCCATCGCGGTGGCCGGGACGTGCAGCGCGGTCGCCGTGTCCGACAGGCTCGGCAGGATCATGTCGATCCCGAAGGTCGGGAGCGCCGCCAGCAGCCCGAGGAGCGCCGAGAAGGCGGCCGAGCCGGGGCGGATGCGGGGCCGCGCCAGCGCGGGCGCGCGGATCAGGCCCAAAGCCGGTCTCCGCCCCGGGCGCCGCCCCGGTCCGCGGAGGCCCGGCGCGCCGCCACCATCGCGTCGATCTCGCGGACGAGGCCGCCCGCGTCGAGATCCGCCCGCACGGCCGCCCCGAGAACTGCGGCGGCCCTGCGGAAGCCCGGCTCCGCCAGGAGCCGGCGCGCCGCCGCGGCGATCTCGGCCTCGCCCGCGTCGGCGGGCAGGCGCAGGCCGGCGCCGCGCAGGGCGACGCGGGCGGCGTTGTCGGCCTGGTCGCGGGCCAGGGGGATCACCAGCAGCGGCACGCCGTGCAGCAGGGCGCGGCTGACCGTGCCGTGACCGCCCTGGCACACCACCAGGTCGGCCTGCGCCATGAGGGCGTCGTGGGAGGCGGCCGCCACGACCCGGACGGCGGCGGGGGCGGCCAGGTCCGCGGGCCCGACATTCGGGCCGGTCGTCACGATGGTCTCGGCCTCGACCGCGCCGACGGCGCGCGCGACGCGCCGCTGCAGGTCGGTCTGGTTCTGGGCGCCGGTGCTGCCGGCGACGAGGATCCGCCGCCGTCCCGTACCGGACCACGCGTGCCCCGTCCCGCGGGACCAGCTCGGCTCGTCGAGCAGCGGGCCGATGTAGCGGTAATTGGCGGGCAGCGCCTGCGTGTCGAAGTCGAAGGCCCGGCTGACGGCCAGCAGGACGCGGTCGGCTTGATCGAAATGGGCGAAGGCGCTGGCGACCGGCGGCAGCCCGAAGGCGCGCCGCGCGGCGTTGAGCGCCGGCCGGCCCCGCTCCATCGCCGACACGATGGCGGCCGTCGCCGCGTCCACCGCGTCCCGCTCCGCCTCGGTCCGCGGCGGCGTCAGGCCGCTCGCGGCGGGCGGAATGCCGGGGAGCGGGCGGATGCTGATATGCGGCGACAGGACCGCGTGCGGCAGGTCGGCCGCCTCGGCCGCCAGGGCGCAGCCGGGCAGGAGGTCGAGACTCAGGACGGCATCGGTCGGGAGGCGGCGGATCTCGTCGAGCGTGTCGGCCGCGTAGGCGCCGGCCGGGGAGAACATCGTCTGCCGCAGCCAATCCGCGAGATCCGAGAAATCGGCCGGGTCGGCGTCGAGGCCGGTCGGGGCGCGGCGCCAGCCGACGAACGGGAAGCCCGCCGCCTCGACCTCCCCGCACATCGCCGGGTCGGCCATGACGCGCGGGCGGTGCCCCGCCCGGCGCAGCTGCCGGGCCGCCGTGAGCACGGGGCTGAGATTGCCGGTGGTGCCCCACGAGATGCAGAGGACGTTGAGCGACATGATCTGAATGTCCCGAGATGATCGCGCGCGGAGGCGCGCGGAGGCCGCGAATCGGCTGACCTCCCTGGAGCGATCTGAAAGACGACGTGGAGCTCTCGACGGCAGGAGCGTCAGGTTCGGTGCCGATTTCTGCTGCTGATATCGCGCAGGAAATCGACGTAGTCCGGGTGGATACTGTGAATGCACCCGCCGAATGCGAAGCTGACCACCAGCGCGTCGAGCAGCCATCGTCCGTGGCGGGCGAGCGCCGGTCGCGGCGCGGCGATCGGGGACGAAGCCGGGCCGCCGCGCTCCCGCGCCGGGCGTCCCGACGGCCCGGGAAGACCAGCGGCGGGCTTCCGACAGTCGGGCTCGGACTTGCAGAGAATTCGGTGAAGGTGCGGACCGATATCCGGGATCGCGGCGTCAGTCATGATCACCTCTCTATTGTGAGAGCACGATCCTGGTTTCCGCGGGTTACATCCCGGTGTCTCAACAAGATGATCTCGGTTACAGCCGTAACGGTGGCGTTTTCGTTTGTTCGATACGGTACGTGCCGGGACGAATGCTCGCGCTGTGCTGTCACGCACAATATGAAGCGCGCAATCTTTTAGGGGGCGTGATATCAACTCAGCCGTGTAAGGCCCGATGACCGGACGCGCCCAGATTGGCCGCCGGGGCGGGCCGGCGACGGACGCGAAGGACATCCGGGTGGCGCTATCAGCCCAACCGGACGCTCCTCCCGCTCCCCGAACCGGCGCGTCGAGATCGTGCCGTCGCGGCGGGCCGCCGCGAACCGGAGGTGGCCATGATCGAATCCAGTCTGGACCGGAGTCAGGGTCGGAGCGCGCGCGCCGGCACGACCCGCATCCTCCTCGTCGAGGACGACGCGGGTATGCAGCGCATCGTCTCGGACCACTTCGCCGACCACGACGTCGCCGTGACGGCGGCGACCGACCGGGTGGAGGCGGAGAAGCGGCTCGCGGAGGCCGAATTCGACCTCGTCGTGCTGGACCTGCGGCTGGGCTCGGAGAACGGGCTCGACCTGCTGCGCGACCTGCGGGCCCGGAGCGACCTGCCGGTGATCATCACCACCGGCCATCGCCGGGACGAGATCGACCGGGTGATCGGCCTCGAGCTCGGCGCCGACGATTACCTCGTGAAGCCATACGGGCTGCGCGAGCTGCTCGCGCGGGTCAGGGTCATCCTGCGCCGGGCCGAGGTGGCGCCCGCCCCGGCGCGGGTCCAGGAGTCCCACCGCAGCCGCTTCGAAGGCTGGGTGCTCGACCGGCGTCGCCGGCGCCTCACCAATCCCGAAGGCGCGGATGTCGCGCTCAGCAAGGGCGAGTACGCCCTGCTGGTGGCCTTCCTCGACGCGCCCCAGCGCCCGCTCAGCCGCGAGCAGCTCCTGCAGGCCACGCGCGTCCACGAGGACGTGTTCGATCGCAGCATCGACGTCCAGATCCTGCGGCTGCGCCGCAAGCTGGAGGTGGATCCGAGCGCGCCGCGCCTGATCGTCACCGAGCGCGGCGTCGGCTACGTCCTCGCCGCGACCGTCGAGAAGCTGTAGCCGTGACCCGGTTCCGGGCCGGCCGATGGCGCGTCGCGGTCGCGGCGCTCCTCGGCAGCGCCGCGGCGCTCCTCGCCGCGGCCGCCCACGAGAGGCCAGCCGGCCACGACAGGCCGGTCGACACCGCGCTCTCCGCCGAGGCGGCGGACGCGCTGGGGGTGATCACCCCGGTGCCGGACACCCTGGAGGCGGACCCGGCCCGGGCCACGATCGGCCGCCTGCTCTTCAACGACACGCGGCTGTCACGCGGGGGCGACCGGGCCTGCATCACCTGCCACGACATCCGCACCAGCGGCGCGAGCGCGATACCCCGGAACCTGACCGCCGACGGAACGCCGGTTCCGCGCAACACGCCGACGGCCTTCAACGCGGCGCTCAGCTTCCGGCTGGGCTGGGCCGGCGACATCCCGAGCCTGCGCGAGCAGGCCGAGCTCGCCCTGACGCGGCCCGAGTTCCTGGGCGGTTCCTGGCCCCGGATCCTCGACACGGTGCGCGGCGACCCGGTGCTCGCCCCGATGTTCCAGGCCGCCTACGGGCGCGCGGCCGACCGGGAGACGGTGATCGACGCGATCAACAGCTTCGAGCGCACGCTCCTCACACCCGACAGCCGCTTCGACCGCTGGCTGCGCGGCGACGCCCACGCCATCACCGGCGCGGAGCAGGCGGGCTACGACCTGTTCCGCCGGATCGGCTGCGCGTCCTGCCACCAGGGCGTCAATGTCGGCGGCAACCTGTTCGAGAAGGTCGGCATCTTCGTCACGATCCCCAACAAGGTGGCCGAGGTGCTGCGGGTACCCAGCCTGCGCAACGTCGCGGTCACGGCGCCCTACTTCGACGACGGCGGGATCGCCACGCTCCCCGAGGCGGTGCGGCTCATGGCGCGGGCGCAGCTCGGCCGGGAACTCACCCCCGCGCAGATCGACGGGATCGTCGCCTTCCTCGGGACCCTGACCGGCACCTACGAGGGCCGGCCCCTGACAGCGCCGCCAGCGCCCGGCGCAGCCTCTCAGGACGGCAAGCCGCAGCTATGAGACTGACCCTGCAGGCCGTCACGCTCGGCGCGCTGCTCGCGGCGCTGCTGACGTGGCTGCTGATCAACGGCAACGGCGGGATGGAGGCCGCCTACCTGGCGACCCAGCGGACGGTCGATGCCCTGGCTCTGGCCGAGTCGCGCATGCAGCACGACGTGCTGCGGGCCCGGACCGGCCTGCTGCGCAACTACGACCCGATCGTCGCGCACCTGCGCGAGATGCAGAAGGCCGGGGCCGACCTGCAGGCGAGCAATGCCGGGGATCCCGACGTCCGGGCGCTGGCCGAAGCGGTGGATCGGGAGGCCGCGATGGTCGAACGGTTCAAGACCGGCAACGCCCTGGTGCAGAACTCGATCGCCTATTTCGACTCGCTCAGCGACCGGCTGTCCGAGTCGGACATCGCCCCCGGCCTCGCGCGCGCGGTGGCCGCGCTCCAGATCCGCATCTCGGAACTCGTGCGCGACTCGACGCCCGCGCGCCTCGCCGACATCCGCACCCGTCTCGAGACGTTGCACGAAGCCGACGGGGCGGCCGCCCGGGCCGGCGACGTCGACGCCATCGTCCTGCACGGGCGCCAGCTCTTGGAATTGCTGCCGCACGTCGACGCGGTCACGCGCTCGCTGCCGGCCTCGTCGAGCGAGGCGGCCCGCGAAGCGCTCCTGGAATCCCGGCGAAGCCTCCGCGACCGGCGCCAGGCCCGGGCGGACGGATTCCGCCTCGCGCTCTACGCCGTCGCCCTCGCGCTGCTCGCCCTCGTGGTCCGCGTGGGGGTGCTGATGCGTGCCGGGACCCGGATCCTGCGCCGGACCGTGGATTTCCAGACCGTCGTGGCGCAGGCGGCCAACCGCTTCCTGGCGATCCAGCCCGACGAGACCGACACGCGCATCGTGGACGTCCTCGCCATGGTGGGCGAAGGGCTCGACACGGATCACGGCTACGTTCTCATGCTCGACGGCACCGGCGCGGTGCATCTCTGGAACCGGCCCGGCCTCGCGCCGCCGAGCGGCTGGCCGGCGGCGCAGCAGACCCTCGTTCACGACGTCGCGGCCGCCGCCAGCGACCTCATCTTCGTCGAGGTGGCGGACGAGACCGGGCCGCCGGCCCTGCGCCGCTCCCTGGCCGAGCGCGGCGTCGTCTCGTGGGCCTGCGCGCGGCTGCGCCGGGGCGATCGGATCGTCGGCCTGCTCTGCTTCGAGCGCACCACCTCCGGCCTGCCGCCCTGGCTGCGGCACTCGCGCGGCCTGCTGCAGGTCGTCGCCGACAGCTTCGCGGCCGCCCTGGAGCGACAGCACGTCTGGGCCGAGCGCCGGGAGATCGAGGCGGCGCTGCGCCGCGCCCAGCGGCTCGAGGCCATCGGGACCTTCGCCAGCGGGGTCGCCCACAACATCAACAACGTCCTCAACGTCATGCTGGGCCACGCCGAGATCGCCGGGGACGCCCTGCCGGCCCATCCGGGGCGGGCGGCCGAGCATATCGGGCTGCTGGTCCAGGCCGGCGGCCGCGCGCGCGAGATCGCCGGCCAGATCCTCGATTTCGGCCGCCCCGCGCGCTCCGCGCAGTACACCAGCGCGGCGGACGCGGTGGTCCACGAGACCGTGGCGCAGATCCGGGCCTCCACGGCCGGACCCGCCACGATCGCGCTCTCGGGCACCGCGGCGGGCGCCCGCGTCGGCGGCGAGCCGGCACAGCTGCAGCAGGTCGTCCACAACCTGATCCGCAACGCCGTCCAAGCCTCCGCGCCGGGCGCGGCCGTCGACGTGCAGCTCGACCACGTCGCCCTGCCGCGGTCGAGCGCCCTGACCCACGGCACCCTGCGGCCCGGCGCCTACGTCCGGATCCGCGTGTCCGACACCGGCCGCGGCATGGACGAGGCCACGCTCGCGCGGATCTTCGAGCCGTTCTTCACCACCCGACCGGCCGGGACCGGCCTCGGGCTCGCCACCGCCTTCGAGTTCGTTCAGGAGCACGACGGCGCCTTCGACGTGCGCAGCGCGCCGGGCAGCGGCAGCACCTTCGCGGTGTGGCTGCCCGTGATCCCGCAGGCCGCGGACGGCGCGGCGGCCGGCGGGACCGTGATGCTGGTCGGGCGCACGCGCCGGTCGGTCCAGGACGACGAGGAGACGCTGGCGGCGCTGGGCTACGAGCCGGTCGGCTACGCGGATCCCGAGGCGGCCCTGGCCGTCCTGCGGCGGGAGCCGGGACGGTTCGATCTGCTGATCGTCGACAACCGTCTCGCCGATCTCTCTGGCCTCGCCTTCGCGCACCGCGCCGCGCGGATCTCCGGGCGGCCGATCGTGCTCTCGCTGTCGGCGACCGACGCGGTGCAGCCGGAGCGCCTCGCGGCGGTTCCCGTCGCCGACATCGTCCGGCGGCCGTGGCGCTCGAACGCCCTGGCGGTGACCCTGCGGCGCCATCTCGCCTCCGCCGACCCGGCGCGTCGCCCGGCCGCCGTCTCCTGAGGGCACCGGCGGCATCAGGATCCTGCGATCCGGCCACGCGGGTGCTATCCCGGCTTTGACAAGCTCGGCGTCACGTGGGACCGGTCTGGCATGACGGGCGGCCAGATGCGCGATGCCGCCTCGACGATCGAACGGGCCGGGTCGAGTCTCGCCGAGACCCCGTCGCGCGAGGAACCCCGATGCCCGTCGAAGCCGCGTCAGGACGCCATGCACGGGAGATCTGACGCCCCGATCTGCGACCCGGCCTTCCTCGCTGACGGCGGCGCGATGGCCGTGCTCCTGCGCGCGCACGACTGGGACAGCACGCCCCTCGGCGCGCTGTTCGCCTGGCCCGAATCGCTGACGACCCTCGTCGGGGTCATGTTCGGCGCGAACCGGCCGACGTTCATCCTCTGGGGCCCCGAGCGGCGGCTCCTGTACAACGATCTCTACGCGGAGATCCTCGGCGACCGGCATCCCGCGGCCCTCGGCCGGGACTGTCTCGCGGTCTGGGGCGGGGTCGGTGCCGATCTCGCGTCCCTCGTGGACAGGGCCTATGCTGGCCGGCCGGTCCACACGGCGGAGGGCGAGCCCCTCCTCCACGGCGACGGCGGTGCCGACGCGGCGCGCTTCGCGCTCTCCCTGGTGCCGGTCCGGGACACGGCGGGGCGCGTCACCGGCCTCGTCGGGACCTGCACGGCGATCGCCGGTCAGGCGGCCGCCGCCAGCCGTCCGCGCGAGACGGAGGCGTCGCGCCGGGACAACGAGGAGCGGCAATCCTTCCTGCTCGATCTCAGCGACACGCTCCGTCCGCTGACCGCGTCGGCGGAGATCGTCGCGGTGGCCTCGCGGCGCCTCGGCGAGCGCGTCGGCGCGAGCCGCGTCTTCTACGCCGAGATCGCCGGCAGCCTGATGAAGGTCGAGCGGGAATACGTCCGGGGCGTCGGCTCGATCGTCGGGGAGCATTCCCTGGCGGCGTTCGGCCCCGACCTGCTGGCCGCCTACCGCGACGGGACGGTGGTCGCGGTCGAGGACGTGGCCGCCGATCCCCGCTTCAGCGAGGCGGCGCGCGCCGGCCTCGGATCCCGCGAGGTCGCGGCCTTCGTCGACGTCGTGCTGTTCCGCGGCGCGGAGTGGGTGAGCCTGCTCGCGGTGCAGAGCGCGGTGCCGCGCGCTTGGACCACCGCCGAGGGGAACCTGATCCGCGACGTCGGCGAGCGCGTCAAGGCGGCGATCGAGCGCGCCCGCGCGGAGGCGGCCCTGCGCAAGAGCGAGGAGCACTTGGCGGCGATCTTCGCCGGCGCCTCGGTCGGCCTGTCCGAGGTGGATGCCGCGGGGCGCTTCCTGCGGGTCAACACCGAGCTGTGCCGGATCCTCGGGCGCCCGGCCGAGGCGCTGCTGCGGCTCGGCGTCGCCGACGTGACCGATCCCGCGGACCGGGCGCCGAGCGCGGCCGCGCTGGCGCGGGCCCTCGAGACCGACCGCGACGTCACCCTCGACAAGCGCTATCTCCGCCCCGACGGCAGCGCGATCTGGGCCAGCAGCAGCATCCGGCGCCTCGACGACGCGGACGGCAGACTCAAGAGCCTGCTGATCGTCACGGCCGATCTCAGCCGGCGCAAGGAGGCCGAGACGCGGCTTGCCGAGAGCGAGCGCCGCCTCCAGGACCTGAACGAGACGCTGGAGCTGCAGGTCTCCGAGCGCACCGCGGAGCGCAATCTCTTCGCCACGATCGTCGAGAGAACCGACATCATGGTGATGGCGGCCGATCTCGACTACAACATCCTGGCGATCAACAAGGCGAATGCGGACGAGTTCGCGCGCATCTACGGCGTGAGGCCGAAGGTGGGCGACAACATGCTCGACCTGCTGGCCGACCAGCCCGAGCATCAGGCGCAGGTGCGGGCGGGGTGGGGGCGCGGGCTCGCCGGCGAGGAGATCACCCTGGTCGAGGAGTTCGGCGACGCGGAGCGGGCGCGCCCCTACTACGAGATCAGCTTCCGCACCCTGCGCGACGCGCGGGGCGAGCGCACGGGCTGCTACCAGTTCGTCATGGACGTCACCGAGCGGCTGCGCGGCCAGGCCGAGCTGGCCCAGGCGCAGGAGGCGCTGCGCCAGTCGCAGAAGCTGGAGGCGGTGGGCCAGCTCACCGGCGGCGTCGCGCACGACTTCAACAACCTGCTGACCATCATCCGCTCGTCCGTCGACTTCCTGCGCCGGCCCGATTTGCCGGAGGTCCGCAAGCGCCGCTACCTCGACGCGGTCTCCGAGACCGTGGAGCGGGCCGCGAAGCTCACCGGCCAGCTGCTGGCCTTCGCCCGCCGGCAGGCCCTCAAGCCCGAGGTGTTCGAGGTCGGCCAGAGGGTGCGGGCGATCGCCGACATGCTCGACACCCTGACAGGCGCGCGGGTGCACGTCGTGACCGAGGTGCCGGAGGCGACCTGTCTGATCCGGGCGGATGTGAGCCAGTTCGAGACCGCGCTCGTCAACATGGCGGTCAACGCCCGCGACGCCATGGACGGGGAAGGCACGCTGACCCTGCGCGTGACCTGCGGCGCGGCCCTGCCGGCCATCCGCGGCCATGCCGGGTCCCGGAAGCCCTTCGCGGCCGTGTCGCTGATCGACACCGGCACGGGCATCCCGCCCGAGCGGATCGGCCGGATCTTCGAGCCGTTCTTCACCACCAAGGAGGTCGGCAAGGGGACCGGCCTCGGCCTGTCCCAGGTGTTCGGCTTCGCCAAGCAGTCGGGCGGCGACGTCGACGTGCGCAGCACCCTCGCTGCGGGCACCGCGTTCACCCTCTACCTGCCGGAGGTGGCGTCCGAGGAGCGGCCGGCCGATGACCGCCTGCAAGATGCCGACCTCGCGCCGCTCGGGAGCGGGCAGCGTGTCCTAGTCGTGGAGGACAATGTCGGCGTCGGGCAGTTCGCGACGCAGATCCTGGAGGATCTGGGCTACCGGCCGACCTGGGCGGCCAACGCCGAGGAGGCGCTGGAGGAGCTCGGCCGGGCGGAGAACCGCTTCGACCTGGTCTTCTCGGACGTGGTGATGCCGGGCATGGGCGGCGTCGCGCTCGCGCAGGAGCTCCGGCGGCGCGCGCCGCAGGTACCCGTGGTGCTGACATCGGGTTACAGCCACGTTCTCGCGCAGTCGGACGCCCACGACTTCACGCTGCTCCACAAGCCGTACTCGGCCGAGCAGCTCGGCCGCATCCTGCATCGGGCCCTGGATCCGCGCCGGAAGGCCGGCGCGCTCGCGGATCCGTCCTGAGCCCGGGCTCCCGCGTCGGGATCCCGGACCTCCGGGCCGGGGCCTGCGCGGTTCGCCGCCGCCCTCAGCCAGCTCTCAGCTCGCCCTCAGCCCGCCCTCAGCTCGCCTTGGCCCACGCCACCGCGTCGGCACCGGCGGGCAGACGCATGGGGCACGATGGGTCGGTCGCCGCGCGCCACACCGCCTCCGCCACGTCCGAGGACCGGGTCAGGTCCCCGTCCGCCTGCTGGATGCCGGCGAAGACCTTCGCGGCCACCGCCGCGTAGGCTTCGGGGATGTCCATGCCCATGCGGGCGCGCGCGTTGGCGCCGAACGCGGTCTCCGGGGACCGTCCGGGAATGACCAGCCGGGCGCGGATGCCGAACGGTTCGAGTTCCAGCGCCAGGGACTCGGTGAAGGCGTTCACCGCCGCCTTGCTCGCCGTGTAGACGGACAGCAGGTGCAGCGGGCGCTGCGTCACGCTCGACGTCACGTTGACGACGACGCCCGCGCGGCGCGCCCGGAACTGCGGCAGCACCGCTCGGGTCATCGCGATGGTGCCGAGGGTGTTGGTCTCGAACACCTCCCGCGCGGCGTCCATCGAGACGCCCTCCAGCGCGTTCAGGAGCCCGACGCCGGCGTTGTTGACCAGCGCGTCGACCGGTCCGGCCGCCGCGACCGCGCGGTCGATGCTGTCGTGGTCGGTCACGTCGAGCGGCAGGATGCTCAGACGATCGGAGGGCGCGAGCAGGTCGCTCCGCGGCCCGCGCATCGTGGCGACCACGCGCCAGCCCCGTTCGAGGAAGGTGCGGGCCGTCTCCAGGCCGAAGCCGGACGAGCAGCCGGTGATCAGGATCGTGTTCATGGGAACTCCCGTGCAGAAGCGGCAACGGGGTGATAGGGAGCGCGGGCCGGACCTGATACGTGCGCAAGTCCGTTTCGCATTGGCGAGCGTCCGAGAATGCCCGATCCGCTCACCCAGGTGGTCGGCCTCCTCCGGCCGAGCGCCCCGCTGTCCAAGCTCGTCACCGGCTGCGGTCACTGGGCGGTGCTGCGCACGGATTCCGGGCTTCCGTTCTACGCCGCCGTGCTCGAGGGCGGGTGCCGCCTCGCGATCGACGGCGAGGCCGGGATCGTGCTCGGAGAGGGCGACTTCGTCCTCATCCCCGCGGCCCACGCGTTCACCACCACCAGCCTCGAGCCGCCGCCCCCGCGGCGCGCAGCGCAGCGTCCCGTCGCTGTGAGCCCCGGCGTGTTCCGGCTCGGCGACGCCGAGGGGCCGCCGAATGTCCGGATGCTCGTGGGCCACTGCGTCTTCGCGTCGAGCGACGCGGATCTGCTCGTCTCGCTGCTGCCCCGGTATGTCCATGTGCGCGGCGCCGCCCGGCTGACCACTCTGCTCGGCCTCGTGAACGAGGAGACCCGCGCCGACCGGCCGGGCCGCGACGTGGTCCTGGCGCGCCTGCTGGAGGTCGTGCTGATCGAGGCGCTCCGCGCCACCGCCGGGCCGGCGGCGCCCTCGGGACTGCTGCGCGGCCTCGCCGACGACCGGCTCGCCGCCGCGCTGCGGCGGATGCACGACCGGCCGACGGCGAGCTGGACGGTGGCCGCGCTCGCGCGCGAGGCGGGCCTCTCCCGGTCCACGTTCTTCGAGCGGTTCCGCCGCGCGGTCGGGGTCGCCCCGATGGAGTACCTGCTGGCGTGGCGGATGGCGCTGGCGAAGGATCTGCTGAGCCGCGAGGCGGTCGGGATGGCCGAGGTGGCCGCGCGGGTGGGCTACAGCTCGGCGAGCACGTTCAGCGTCGCCTTCGCCCGGCACGTCGGCCGGCCGCCGGTCCGGTACGCCCGCGAGCGGCCGGTGCCGTGATCCGGGCCGGCTGGCCGTCGTGCCCCCGACACGGCGAGGCGGCTTCCTTCCGGTCCGGCACCGGCATCGACGGGGACAGCCGGCCCTTCGCCCCGAGGCCGGGTTCGGGTACGAGACCGAAATCGCGCTCGACCCCGTCACCCGCCGCGGCGCGACCGACGCGCCACGGCCCCTCGCGCAGGAGAACGTCCTGATCACCGATCCGCAGGCCCTCCGCGCGCAGGCCGGTGCCCGTGCGAGCCGCCGCCAGGACCGCGCCGCTCGATGGTCGCCGGCATTCCGCGCGATCGCCGGCGGTGTCCGAGCCGACATCGGCGCTCCCCCGCGGGGCACCCTCGGCACGGTGGCGCGCTCCTGATGGTCGCATCGTCCTGGGCGCCCGCCGCCGCGCCCGGCGGTCCGGCGGCATCGCGGCGCGTCGGCTCCATCGACGCCCTGCGCGGGCTGGTGATGCTGCTGATGCTCGTCGACCACGTGCGGGAGTTCTTCTACCTTCACGCGCAGGTCCGCGACCCGATGGACCTCGCCGCGACGCCGCCCGACCTGGTCCTGACACGGGCTGCCTCGCACCTCTGCGCGCCGGTCTTCGTCCTGCTCACCGGCCTCTCGGCGTGCCTCTACGGGCAGAGGCACGGCGCGCGGGCGACCGCCGCCTTCCTGCTCAAGCGCGGTCTGCTGCTGATCCTGCTGGAAGTGACGCTCGTCAACTTCGCCTGGGCCGGCAGCGTCCGGCCGCCGATCCTGTACCTGCAGGTGATCTGGGTGATCGGTCTCTGCATGGTGGCGCTGGCCGGCCTGCTCTGGCTGCCGCGGGCCGCCCTCATGGCCGGGGCCCTGGCGCTCATGCTCGGCCACAACCTGCTGGACGGGGTCGCGATCCGGGCGGACGAGCCCGGCTACGTGCTCTGGTCGATCCTGCACCAGCGCGGGATGATCGCGCTGCCCTGGGGCGGGCTGGCGCGGACCTCGTACCCGCTCCTGCCCTGGATCGGCGTGATCGCGGCCGGCTACGCCCTGGGGCCGCTCTTCGCCGGCGGTGTCGACGCCGCGCGCCGACGCGCGGGGCTCCTCGGGCTGGGGGCGGCCGCCCTGGTCGGCTTCCTCGTCCTGCGCGGGCTCAACGGCTACGGCGAGCCGGTGCCGTGGCAGGCGGGGGCCACGCCGCTCGCCACGGTGCTGTCCTTCGTCAACCTGACCAAGTACCCGCCCTCGGCCGACTTCCTGCTGCTGACCCTCGGCCTCGGTCTCGGCCTGCTGGCGCTGTTCGAGGTGATGCCGCAGCGGCTCCTCGGCGGCCTGCGCGTCTTCGGCGGCGCGCCGCTGTTCTTCTACCTGCTCCACCTCGCGCTGCTGCGCGTCCTCTACGACGGCGCGGTGGCGCTGGGCCTCGCCGGGGCGTCGGGACGGGTGGAGGCCGGCTCGCCCCTCGCGCTCTGGCTCGTCGCGGCCGCCGTGAGCGTTCCCCTCTGGCTGGCGTGCCGCGCCATGGTGCGCCTGAAGCGGGCCTCGACATCGCCGGTCCTGAGCTACCTCTGACGGCGGCCCCCCGGCCGCCGACATCCGCCGCTGCCCCGTGTGGGAGCGGCCACGACCGGGCCGCCCCCGCGGTCCCGCGTCACGACAGGTCCGCCCCGTCGCGGTCGTGCTGATGGCGCAGCTCGGGGGTCCCCTTCACCGGCCCGACGGTGACCTCCGCGTCGCTCCGGCTCTCCGCGCGCGCCGTATCGATGAAGACGCGCGCCTCGCCTTCGCGCACGCCGAGACTGCGCAGCGCGTAGAAGGACATGCCGAGGGCCAGCTCCCGCTCGCCCATCAGCACGAGGCCGACGCCGTCCTCCTCGAGATGCCGACGTTCCGCCTCGCTGTGCGTGCGGACCACGGTGTCGATCCCCGGGTTGGCGGCGCGCGCGGCCTCAACGAGGCGACGGGCCTGATGCGCGTCGGGCGTGGCGACGACGAGCAGGCGCGCGGTGCCGATACCGGCCGCCTCGAGGATGCCGGGCGCGGTCGCGTCGCCGAACACGGCCTGCGTGCCGGCCGCGCGCAGGGCCAGCACGCGGCGCCGGTCGCGCTCCACCACCACGTAGGGCAGGTCCCAGGTCTCCAGCGTCGCGCCGATGCTGCTGCCGACGCGCCCGAAGCCGATGATCACGACGTGGTCCCGTCGCGGCGGCTCCCCGCCCGAGATGGCGACGTCGGCCGCGCCTTTGCGCGCGAAGCGGGCGGCAAGGTCCGGCCGGTCAGCGAAGACCTGCTCGATCCGCGCTGCCAGGGCGAAGAAGAGCGGGTTCAGCGTGATCGACAGCAGGGCTCCGCCCAGGATCAGGTTGCGGCCTTCCTCGGGCAGCAGCTTCAGCGACAGGCCGAGCGATACCAGGATGAAGGAGAACTCGCCGATCTGGGCGAGGCTCGCGGCGATCGTCAGGGCCGTGCCGAGCGGGTGCCGGAAGGCCAGCACGATGGCGACGGCCGCGAGGGACTTGCCGACCATGATGACGCCGAGCACCGCCAGGACCGAGAGCGGCGCGCGCAGGAGGATCCCCGGATCGAACAGCATCCCGACCGACACGAAGAACAGGACCGCGAAGGCGTCCTGCAGCGGCAGCGAATCGGCGGCCGCCTGATGGCTGAGATCGGACTCGGCGAGCACCATCCCGGCGAAGAAGGCCCCGAGGGCGAAGGAGACCCCGAACAGCTCCGCCGAGCCGAAGGCTATGCCCAGGGCCAGGGCCAGGACCGCTAGGGTGAACAGCTCCCGCGAGCCGGTGCGCGCCGCCTGGTCGAGCAGCCAGGGCACGAAGCGGCGTCCGCCCACCAGCATCAGCCCCGCGAAGACCGCGACCTTGGCGAGCGTCAGAACGACGGTGAGCGCGAGGCTCTGCGCGTACTCCGGTCCGACGAGCTGGGCGACGAGGTCCGTGAGGGCGTGGGCCGTGCCGTGCCCGAGGCCCCGGGCCTCGCCCCCGAGCGAGGGCGCGAGGGCGGGCAGGACCACGAGGGTCAGCACCATCGCCAGATCCTCGACGATGAGCCAGCCCACCGCGATGCGGCCGTTGTCCGTGTCGAGGAGGCCGCGCTCCTCCAGCGCGCGGAGCAGGACCACCGTGCTCGCGACGGAGAGGGCGAGGCCGAAGACCAGGCCCTGCCCGAGGGTCCAGCCCCAGGCGAAGGCGAGGCCGATCCCCATGGCGGTCGCCGCCGCGATCTGCACCACCGCTCCGGGCAGGGCGATGGCGCGCACGGCCATCAGGTCCTTGAACGAGAAGTGCAGCCCGACCCCGAACATCAGCAGGATGACGCCGATCTCGGCGAGCTGGCCCGTGAGGTTGCTGTCGCCCACGAAGCCCGGCGTGTAGGGGCCGACGAGGACGCCCGCGACCAGGTACCCGACCAGCGGCGGCAGCCTGAGGCGCTGCGCGACCATCCCGCAGATGAAGGCGAGGGTCAGCCCGAGGGCGATGATGGCGATCAGTTCGGTCGCGTGCGGCACAGGGTCTTCACCTCCGGGGGGCGATGCGGATAGGGCGGAGCGAGCCTTTCCGAATGGCGGCCGCGTTTCAACGCTCTTCCGACCGAACGCCTGTGCGAACCGCCGTCGGCGATCGCCGCGTGCCCCTCGGGCGCCGCGAAACCGCCTCCCGCCGAGCCGCGATGGTCTTCCGGAGTGCTGTCCCGCGCCAGGGCGGCGGGCGCCGCCCGCGTCCTCGCGTCCCGATCGCCCATCGTGCAGGAATCCGGCGCGCGGTCGAGGGCCGAGGCGGGTCGGGGCGGGACGAACGGCCGGGACCTGGAACCCGCGGCCTCGCCGCTGCCGGAACCGGGCGCCTCGTTGGGACCCGCGCCGCGGGAGCGGTGCCGCCCGCGCGACGTGCGGCAGCCTGACCGGGATGCGCGACACCGTCACGCGGCCCGGAAGCGGGCGCGCGTCCGGCCGCAACAGGGTCGGGTATTACTCTAGCTGTCCGTGAGGATCGACGTGAGATCCGTGAACCCCTGGGCCTCGCTCGTGAGCAGGGCCACGAGCAGCAAGCACAGGCCGCCCAAGAGTGCGACCCCGGCCGTGGCTCCCACCAGATCCGACGTCCGAATGGTCGGCTCAGCTTGACGGCTGAACAGCAAAGCTCGCCCTCTGCGAGTGTTCGGATACGTACGGCTCACGCGATGCCCCCAGAGATCGAGGCCCCTTGTATTAACGTTCACATGATCGGCTCTTCATCCGCGCGCGAACCGCGAGCATTGTAAATCGCGTGCGCTGGCGCACGTCCAAGATCTAGGAAGAGGATGATTTGACCTTCCCTCGATTGTCCGGGCCTTGGTCGCGGGCGGCCGCTGCTCTTCGGGGACAGCTTCGGCCACCGGGTGCCGTTCATGCTGACGATCCTGTTCGCTGTGACATTCCGGGAGGTGCACGTCGTCTGGCCGACCTCGATCGATGACGGGCTGGTCGATCGCGTGAAGCCCGACCCCATGCTGACCGAGATGGACGAGCGGCTTCTCCATCTGACCGTCGACGGCGGCTTCGCTGTCGCGGTGCACGCGCGCGGGCGGTTCGGCGCCGAGCTATCAGGGGTGTCGCGGCGCGGGTCGCCGCGCATGCCGCGGCCGTGACAGCGGGACGGCGCCGGTCGCGCGAAGCTTCGCCGCATGGGCAAGGCGCTGGGCTAACGCGGCCCGCTGCCTTCGACCGTCGTCGGTGAACCGAGCCAGCCCTTCGCCGCCGCCGCCGCGCGCAGGATTGCCTTGGCAGGCTCGTACTTGAGATGAAGCCGCTCGCGGGTCTCCGCGGGCAGGAGCGCCAGACGCCCGGGATCCGAATTGTCCTCGAGGTCGGCGAGCTTGACGAGGGTCGCCCGGAGGGTGCCCACTTTCGCGATGTTGTTGATCCAGGCCGCGTAGGTGACGCGACCTCCGGGCTTCGTGAGCATGGCGACCGAGGTCAGCACGTTGTCGCTGAAGCCCTCCTTGGCCAAGTCCCCGAACCCGTAGCGGGTGTCCTCGACCACATCGTGCAGCCACGCGGCCTGCAGCGCCTCGTCCCGCTCCAGGTCGGACCAGAACGGGCACCCTTCCGACAGCCCGAGCACGCCGGCAGCCACGCGCGCAAGATGCTCGATATACGGCCTGCCGGCCTTGTCGACTTGGCCGTCGTGGGCGACGGTGGCCACCGTCCGCGCGTCGGCCGCGGTCCGGCGGAGGGGAGGCAGGATCACGCGGTCATCCCTTCACCGGATACGCCAGCAGGGTCGCTGTCCCGGCCATGTACCGCTCTCAGCCCGACACGAACAGCATCATCATCCGCGCCGCCGCCGCGACCTGCTCGACGGTGGCCTCCGGCATGTCGGCGACCGCCTTCTCGACGATGCTCCGGGCGATGCCGTCGTACAGGCCGATGCCCAACGCGAACGTGCTGAGACGAACCAGCACGCTGTCGGCGATCGCCTTCCGCTTCGGATCGGGCACGTCGCTCATGTCGTCCTCGGGAAACTCATGTTGATCGCGCTCTCGGCCACGTGCAGCGCAGCGCCGGCGCGGAGGCTCGTCGCCTGAGAGCGCATTTCGATGGCCTCGGCCACGTCGACGTGGTGGCCTGTCGGGATCGTGAAGGGCTCAGCCGTCGCGGTCTCGCTCTCCACAGCGGTCGTCTCGGCCTCACGGTGCGGAGCGCCGGCGCCGGACGGCCCGCGGGCCGTTCGGGACCGTGCGGATTCTCGTGCCGCGGGGCGACACCGCGCGTTCCGGCGGACCCGCTCAGTCCCGGCACCGAAGGTCCTGTTTCCCTTGGGAAATTTGGCTGGGGCGCCAGGATTCGAACCTGGGAATGGCGGTACCAAAAACCGCTGCCTTACCACTTGGCGACGCCCCAAGGTGAGCGGAGGCTGTCTAGACGCCGCGCCCGCCCCTGGCAAGCGGCGGATCGCGGCCGTCCGGCCCCTGCCCGAAGCGGCTCAGCGGCGCTCGGGCGTGCCGTCGATCCGGCGGGGCAGGCCCAGCGGGTTGGCGGCCTGGAGCGCCGCCGGCAGCAGGGCGTCGGGGACGTCCTGGTAGCTCACCGGCCGCAGGAACCGGTCGATCGCGAGGCTGCCCACCGAGGTCGTGCGCCCGTCCGAGGTCGCCGGGTAAGGCCCGCCATGCACCATGGCGTGCGCCACCTCGACACCGGTTCCGAACCCGTCCACCAGGATCCGGCCGACGCGGCGCTCCAGGAGCGGCAGCAGGTCCCGGGCGGCCGCGTGATCCTCCGGCGCGAGGTGCAGCGAGGCCGTGAGCTGGCCCTCCAGACGCTCCAGGACCGCCCGCATCGCGGCGAAGTCCGCGCAGCGCACCACGAGCCCCGAGGCGCCGAACATCTCCTCCTGCAGCTCGGGATCCGCCAGGAACACGTCCGAGTCCGCGGCGAACAGGGTCGCCCGGCCCTGGGTCGCCCCGCCCTCCGTGCCCTCGGCGATGCGGGTGACGGCGGCGTGGCCGGCCACCCGCGCCACGGCCTCGCGGTACGCGCGCTGGATGCCGGGCGTCAGCATGGTCGCGGCCGGGCTCTCGCGCAGGGCCGCGCCGGCCGCCTCGAGGAAGGCGTCGAGACCCGGACCCGGCAGCGCCAGGAGCAGGCCGGGATTGGTGCAGAACTGCCCGGCGCCGAGCGTCAGCGAGGCCGCGAATGCCTTGCCGATCGCGGCACCCCGCGCGGCGAGCGCGCCGGGGAACAGCAGCACCGGGTTGATGCTGCTCATCTCGGCGTAGACCGGGATCGGCGACGGGCGCCCGGCCGCGATCGCCATCAGGGCGGTGCCGCCCCGGCGCGAGCCCGTGAAGCCGACTGCCGCGATCCGGGGATCGGCCACCAGCCCCTGCCCGATCGACTGGCCGGCATCGAACAGCAGCGAGAAGGTCCCCTCCGGCAGGCCGCAGGACGCAACCGCCTTCTGGACGGCGCGGCCGACGAGCTCCGAGGTGCCGGGATGGGCGGGATGCGCCTTGACCACCACCGGGCAGCCCGCCGCCAGGGCCGAGGCGGTGTCGCCGCCCGCCACCGAGAAGGCCAGCGGGAAGTTCGAGGCGCCGAACACCGCCACCGGGCCGACGGCGATCCGGCGCAGGCGCAGGTCCGGACGGGGCAGCGGCTTGCGGTCCGGAAGGGCCGGGTCGATCCGCGCCTCGACGTAGCTGCCCTCGCGGACGACGCCGGCGAACAGGCGCAGCTGGCCGACCGTCCGGGCGCGCTCGCCCTCGATCCGCGGCCGGGGCAGCCCCGTCTCGGCCATGCAGCGGGTGACGAGGTCGTCCCCGATCTCCAGGATGTTCGCGGCGATCGCTTCCAGGAAGCCGGCCCGCGCCTCCGGGTCAGTCTCGCGGAAGGTGTCGAAGGCGGCCTCGGCGAGCGCGCAGGCCCGGTCGAGGTCGCCCCGGCTCGCGCCCGGGAAATCCGGCTCCAGGGCCTGTCCGGTGGCCGCCTCGACGGCCCGGAAGGCCGCCTCGGTGCCGCGCCGCGCCTCGGCGCCGATCAGGTTCTCGCCGCGCAGGGTCATGAGCTGCTCCTCTCGGTGGGGGTGCGGGCGGGCCGCACCGGGACGGCGCGCGCGGGCGGTCAGCCCCGCTGCGCCGCCAGGGCCTTCTCGCGGATGGCCGCGAGGGTCATGGTCGGGGTCAGCGCCTCGGGATCGACGAGGCAGTGGATCATGGCCGGCAGCCCGGAGGCGAGGCCGCGCTCGAAGGCGGGGGCGAACTCCTCGGTGCGCTCCACCCGTTCGCCGTGGCCGCCGAAGGCGCGGGCCAGCGCCGCGAAGTCGGGGTTGCGCAGCTCGGTCGCCGAGACGCGGCCGGGATACTCGCGCTCCTGGTGCATCCGGATCGTGCCGTACATGCCGTTGTCGAGCACCACCACCACGACGGCGATCCCGTACTGAACCGCGGTCGCGAATTCCTGCACGGTCATCATCACGTCGCCGTCGCCGGCCAGCGCCACGACGATCCGTTCCGGGCGGCTGCGCTTCGCCATCACGGCGGCGGGCAGGCCGTAGCCCATCGAGCCGGAGGTCGGTGCGAGCTGCGTGCCGAAGGCGCGGAACCGGTAATAGCGGTGGACCCAGGTGGCGAAGTTGCCGGCGCCGTTGCAGATCACCGCGTCCGGCGGCAGCCGCTGGCGCAGCCACGCGATCGCCGCGCCGTACTGGAACGCGCCGGGCTTCGGCTCAGGCGTCTCGGACCACGCGCGGTAGGCGGCATGGGCCTCGGCGGCGCGGCCGGTGCCGGTGGCCTCGAACTCCGGCAGGACCGCGCAGAAGGTCTCGGGCGCCGCCTCGATCGCCAGCGCCGGCTGGTAGACCCGGCCGAGTTCCGCCGCGTCGGCGTGGACGTGGACCAGCGGCAGGCCGGGATCGGGGATGCCGAGCAGGCCGTAGGATTGCGCCGGCATCTCGGAGAGGCGCCCGCCCACCATCAGCAGCAGGTCGGCCTCTCGGATCCGGGCGAGCAGCGCCGGGTTCGGCCCGATCCCGAGCTCGCCCGCGAAGTTCGGGTGGTCGGCGGGGAAGAGCTGGGCCCGCCGGAACGAGACCGCCACCGGCAGATCGTGGCGCTCGGCCCAGGCGGCCAGGGCGGCGACGGCGCCTTCCGTCCAGCGGGAGCCGCCGAGCAGCACCACCGGCCGCCGCGCCTCCGCCAGCATGGCCCGCAGGTGCGCGAGATCGTCCCCCGACGGGGCCGGCGCGGCCGGGACGACGCGCGGCGCGTCCGGCACGGCCGCGACGTCGTCGAGCATGTCCTCCGGCAGGGCGACCACGACGGGGCCCGGGCGGCCCTGCAGCGCGACCCGGAAGGCCCGGGCGAGGATCTCCGGGATGCGCGCCGCGTCGTCGATCTCCACCGCCCACTTGGCGACGCCGCCGAACATCTGGCGATAGTCGACCTCCTGGAAGGCCTCGCGGTCGCGCATGCGCCGGGCGATCTGGCCGACGAACAGGATCATCGGCGTCGAATCCTGGCGGGCGATGTGCACGCCGGCGGAGGCGTTGGTGGCGCCGGGCCCCCGGGTCACGAAGCAGATGCCAGGGCGGCCCGTGAGCTTGCCGGCGGCCTCGGCCATGATCGCCGCGCCGCCCTCCTGCCGGCAGACCAGCACGTCGATGCCGCTGTCGCGCAGGGCGTCGAGCACCGCGAGGTAGCTCTCCCCGGGGACGCAGGTCACGCGCTCGACGCCCTGCGCGCGGAGCTGGTCGACGAGCACCTGCGCGCCGGTGCGTGGGGGCAATCCGCTCAAGCCGTTCCTCCCTGGCGCTCGGGCCGCGTCCGGGGCATGGCGCCGGGATCGGCCGTGGATCCGCCCGCCGCTGAGATGCGTCTGATATCCCAGTCTCAGGATAGGGGCGGGTTCGGGGCGGTCAACCTGTCAGACCAGGGGGCGCCGGTCGAGGGCCCGGCGGGTCATCCGGTCGAGAAAGTCGAACAGCGTCCCGATCCCGGCAAGGGCCGCCTCCGCGTCGCGCGCCGCGATGCCCGACACGATCGCCGCGTGGATCGCCGCGCAGTCCGGGAAGCTCGCGGTCGGCTCGTAGGTGTACCAGAACCGTCGCGACTGCGCGTGCAGCGCCGCCATGGTGCCGGCGAGCGTCGGGTTGTAGGCGGCGCCGACCAGCCCCTCGTGCAGGGCGCGCTTGTGCCGGAAATACGCTTCCCGGTCGCGGGCCTCGGCGGTGCGGCGCAGCCCGCCGACGCGATCCAGCAGCCGCGCCATGTCGTCCTCGGTGCCCCGCGCGATGGCGCAGCGGGCCACGGTCTCGTCGAGGGGCCGCCGCACCTCCAGCAGCTCGAGGTGCCTGATGATGTCGACCTGGGTGACGAGGACGCCGCGGCGCGGGTGGACCTCCACGAACCCGATCGTCTTCAGCCGTGCCAGGGCCTCGCGGACCGGGGTCCGGCCGAGGCCCAGCTCCGCGCCGAGTTCGCCTTCGGAGACCATCGCGCCGGGCGCGAGGCGGCGGCTGATGATCATCTGCTCGATGGCGTCGTAGGCGGTCTCGGCGAGCGAGCGCGGCCTGCGCGCCTCCGCCGCCGAGGCGCTGCCGCCCGCAAAGTCCAATTCGGCCAAGGGCTTCCCCGTCGATCTCCGCTCGGGTCGGTCGCGACCCGCGCCGGTTGACAATGGCGCGGCGCCCCGTGTTACTCAAGAGCTGGGATATCAGTCCGCGCCCAGCGCGGACGGGAGCCAAGGCCGGCGCAAGCGACGCGTGATTGTCACCGTCCGCGGGTGCCGAGACCGAGGCCCGGGGAGGAGAAGCGGATGTCCGGGTTGTCCCCTGAGACGCGCGCCAAGCTGAAGACCGTCAGCACGGCCACGCTGATGACCGCCCTCTACAAGCGCGGCTTCCGCAACCAGATGATCCAGGGCGTGCTGCCCCTGAAGGCCGGCGGCCCGACGATGGTCGGCGAGGCCTACACCCTGCGCTACATCCCGGCCCGGGAGGACCTGAACCCGATCACGGTGTTCCGCGACCGCGCGCACCCGCAGCGCAAGGCCGTGGAGGAGTGCCCGCCCGGCGCCGTGATGGTGATCGACAGCCGGAAGGACGCCCGGGCCGCCTCCGCGGGCTCGATCCTGGCGACCCGGCTGATGGTGCGCGGCTGCGCCGGGCTCGTCACCGACGGCGGCTTCCGCGATGCCGACGAGATCGCCCGGCTGGAGATGCCGAGCTACCACGCGCGCCCGTCGGCGCCGACGAACCTCACGGTCCACCAGGCGATCGACATCAACGTGCCGATCGGCTGCGGCGACGCGCCCGTCTTCCCCGGCGACGTGATCGTCGGCGACGGCGACGGGGTGGCGGTGATCCCGGCCCACCTCGCTGACGCGGTCGCCGACGAGGCCGTGGAGATGACCGCCTACGAGGATTTCGTCACCGAGGAGGTACGCAAGGGCCGCACAATCCTCGGCCTCTACCCTGCCACCGACGAGCAGAGCCTCGCCGATTTCGCCGCCTGGCGGACGCGGACCGGCCGCTGAGCGTGCCGCACCGGCCCGCTCCGGCCCGGCCCGCGATCGGCAAAGGGCCGGGACGCGTCGGATTCGGCTCGGAGGGACGCCATGGCGGCGAGGTTGCGCGGGGGCGATGCGGCGCCGGAGATCGAGCGGCGGACGGTCGCCAAGGTGTCGCGGCGTCTGCTGCCGCTGATCGTCCTGATCTACTTCGTCGCCTACATGGACCGGACCAACGTGGGCTTCGCGGCGTTCGGGCTGAGCCGGGAGTTCGGGTTCTCCGCCACGGTCTACGGCTGGGCGGCCGGCATCTTCTTCCTCGGCTACGTCATCTTCGAAGTGCCGAGCAACGTCCTCCTGGAGCGCGCCGGGGCGCGGCTCTGGATCGCCCGGATCATGGTCACCTGGGGGCTGGTGGCGGGCAGCATGGCGCTCATCACCGGCCCGGCGAGCTTCCTCGCCCTGCGCTTCCTGCTGGGCGTGGCCGAGGCCGGCTTCTTCCCCGGCGTGATCCTCTACTTCACTTACTGGTTCCCGAAGCGGTACCGGGCGCGCGTGGTCGCCGCGCTGTTCCTCGCGGTCCCGGGCTCGAACGCCCTCACGGCGGTGATCTCGGGGGCGCTGCTCCAGCTCGACGGGGCGCTCGGCCTGCACGGCTGGCAGTGGCTGTTCCTCCTCGAGGCGGCGCCCTCGATCTTGCTGGCCTTCGCGGTCCTGGCGCTGATGACCGACCGGCCCGAACAGGCCGCGTGGCTCACGTCCGAGGAGCGATTGTGGCTCGGGACCGCGATCGCGGCGGAGCGGGACGGCACGGTCCGGGCCCACGGGCCCTTCACTCTGGGGCAGGTCCTGACCGACCGGCGCGTGCTCGCGCTGGGCGCGATGTACTTCAGCATCGGTACCGCCACCTACGGCATCACCTTCTTCCTGCCGCCGATCCTGAAGAGCCTGCACCTCACCGACTGGGAGACGGGGGTCGCGACGGCGGTGCCCTACGGCGTCGGGACCCTGGGCATGATCGCCTGGAGCTGGTCGTCGGACCGGCGCGACGAGCGCCGCTGGCACTTCGCGATCGCCGCGCTGGTCGCCGCCCTCGGCCTCGTCGTCTCCGGCCCCATGCTCGGCAGCCTCTGGGCGCTCGCGGCGATGTCGGTGGCCACGATCGGGCTCTATGGGAGCAAGCCCGCCTTCTGGGCGATGCCGGGGGAGTTCCTGGCCGGGCCCGCGGCCGCCGGGGGGATCGCGCTGATCAACGCGATCGGCAATCTCGGCGGCTTCGTCGGCCCCTACGTCCTGGGCTGGCTGAAGGATTACACCGGGACCTACGAGGCCGGCCTCTATTTCCTGGCGGCTTGCGCGCTCGCCGCCGCGGCGATCACGCTCGTCGCGGGCCGCCCGGCCGGGTCGAACGCGTGAGACCGGAGACAGAGCGATGACCGCGCGCAAGAAGACCCTGGAGGATCTGCGCAGCCAGCGCTGGTTCGGCGCCACCGACCTGCGCAGCTTCGGCCACCGCTCCCGCATGCTGCAGATGGGCTACGAGCGGGCGGATTTCACCGGCAAGCCGATCGTCGGCATCATCAACACCTGGAGCGACATCAACCCCTGCCACCAGCATTTCCGCGAGCGCGTCGAGCACGTGAAGCGCGGCGTCTGGCAGGCGGGCGGCTTCCCGATCGAGCTGCCGGCGCTGTCGCTGTCGGAGAACTTCGTCAAGCCGACCACGATGCTCTACCGCAATTTCCTGGCCATGGAGGTGGAAGAACTGCTGCGCCAGCACCCCGTGGACGGCGCGGTGCTGATGGGCGGCTGCGACAAGACCACACCCGGCACGGTGATGGGCGGGATCTCCATGAACCTGCCGATGGTGTTCCTGCCGGCGGGACCGATGATGCGCGGCCATTTCGGCGGGACGATCCTGGGCTCGGGCTCGGATGTCTGGAAGTACTGGGCCGAGAAGGAGGCCGGGAACATCACCACGCAGGAATGGAACGACATGGAGGCGGGCATCGCCCGCTCCGCCGGAACCTGCATGACCATGGGCACGGCCTCGACCATGACGGCGATCACCGAGGCCCTGGGGCTGTCCCTGCCCGGCTCGGCCTCGATCCCGGCGGCCGACGCCGACCATCCGCGCATGGCCGGCGCCTGCGGCCGGCGCATCGTCGAGATGATCTGGGAAGACCTGAAGCCGTCCGACATCCTCGACCGCCGCTCGGTCGACAACGCGCTGGTGGTCCACAACGCGCTCGCCGGCTCCACCAACGCGATGATCCACCTCGTGGCCATGGCCGGTCGGGCCGGTATCCCGGTCAAGCTCACCGAGTTCGACGAGTTCGCCCAGAAGGTGCCGGTCATCGCCAACCTCCGGCCCTCGGGTCAGTGGCTCATGGAGGATTTCCACATCGCGGGCGGCATCCGCGCCCTGATGGCGCGCCTGTCCCCCCTCCTTCACCTCGACGCCCGCTCGGTCACCGGCGGAACGATCGGCGACGGGCTCGCCGGCATGCGGGTGTTCAACGACGACGTGATCCGCCCGCTCGACCGACCGATCGTGGCCATGGGCGGGACCGCGATCCTGTACGGCAACCTCGCCCCGGACGGCTGCGTGATCAAGCCGCCGGCCGCCGACCCGCGGCTGCTGCAGCACACCGGTCCCGCGCTGGTCTTCGACAGCTACGACGCGATGAGCGCGGCGGTGAACGACCTCGACCTCGACGTCACGCCCGACCACGTGATGATCCTGCGCAATGCCGGCCCGATCGGCGGCCCCGGCATGCCCGAATGGGGCATGCTTCCGATCCCGAAGGTCCTGCTCCGGCAGGGCGTGCGCGACATGGTCCGCATCTCGGACGCGCGGATGAGCGGCACGAGCTACGGCGCCTGCATCCTGCACGTGGCGCCGGAATCGGCCGCGGGCGGCCCGCTCGCGGCCGTGCGCGACGGCGACCTCATCACCGTGGACGTGCCCGGGCGGCGGATCCACCTGCACCTCGACGACGCCGAGATCGCGGCGCGGGTGAAGGCGTTCCGGCCGCCGGACCGGTCTTATCCGCGGGGCTACAACCGGCTGTTCGCCCAGCACGTGCGGCAGGCCAACGAGGGCTGCGACTTCGACTTTCTGGAGGGCGCCGGGGGGATCCCGGAACCCGAGATTCACTGACCGGCCCGAGCCGTCGGCAACAGGCGGCGGGCCCCATCACAGGGAGGTAACATGGTGACGATCGCGCGCAGGGGCCTGCTCGCCGGAGCGGCCCTGCTCGGCGCCGCGCGGGCGGCCGGGGCGGGCTGGGAGCCGTCGCAGCGGGTGCCCGACCCGGCCGTCGAGATCCTCGACCCGGCCTTCGCCAAGTACCGGCTCGCCTCGGCGACGGTCGAGCGGGTCGCCACGGGCTTCCGCTGGGCCGAGGGGCCGGTCTGGTTCGGCGACATGGGATCGCTGCTGTTCAGCGACGTGGTCAACGACCGGATCATGAAGTGGGAGGAGGCGTCCGGCGCGCTCTCGGTGTTCCGCAAGCCGTCGAACTACGCCAACGGCAACACCCGCGACCGGCAGGGCCGGCTGATCACCTGCCAGCACAGGACCCGCAGCGTCACCCGCACCGAGCATGACGGCACCATCACCACGCTGCTCGACCGGTTCGACGGCAAGCCGCTGAACTCGCCGAACGACGTGGTCTGCCATTCCGATGGGGCGATCTGGTTCACCGATCCGGCCTTCGGGCCGAACCCGCACGAGTCGATGGCGGCGCCGGAGCTACCGGGCTACATCTACCGGATCGATCCGAAGACGGGACAGGCCAGCGTCGCGGTTGAGGGCGTGGCGGGGCCGAACGGCCTGTGCTTCTCGCCGGACGAGTCGAAGCTCTACGTGATCGAGGCCCGGGCGAAGCCCAACCGCCTGATCCGCGTCTACGACGTGGTCGAGAACGGCACCAGGACCGCCAACGGCCGCGTCTTCTACGATGCCGGGACCGGCACGCCGGACGGCTTTAAGGTCGACGTCGACGGCAATCTCTGGTGCGGCTGGGGGATGAGCGAGGCCGAGGACGGGGTCATCGTGCTCTCGCCTCAGGCCAAGCTGATCGGCCGGATCCGCCTGCCGGAGCGCTGCGCCAACCTGTGCTTCGGCGGACTCAACCGCAACCTGCTGCTGATGACGTCCACGCACTCGGTCTATTCACTGTACGTGAACACGCGGGGTGCGGGGACCTGCTGAGGTTGGATGGGCGGCTCGCGCCGCCCTGCCGTCCTTGCGAGAGGAGCGAAGCAATCCAGGGGCGTCACGCCGACAGATGTCGTGCGGCCCTGGCTCGCTTCGCTACGCTCGCGATGACGGTGGTGCCCCGCCCCTACTCCGCCGCCTGCGGCATGTACCGCGTCGGATCGTAGTTCAGGATCGGGCCGAGCCAGCGCTCGACGTCGCGGACATCCATCCCCTTGCGGGCGGCGTAATCCTCGACCTGATCCCGCTCCACCTTGGCGACGCCGAAATAGTGCGCCTCCGGGTGGGCAATGTAGATCCCCGATACCGAGGAACCCGGCCACATCGCGTAGGACTCGGTGAGCTTCACGCCGATCCGGCTCTCCGCCTTCAGCAGGTCGAACAGGGTGGTCTTCTCGGTGTGGTCGGGCTGGGCCGGGTAGCCCGGGGCCGGGCGGATGCCGTCGTACTTCTCCAGCACCAGCTCCTCGGGGGCGTAGGCCTCGTCGGACGCGTAGCCCCAGAACTCCTTGCGCACCCGCTCGTGCATCCGCTCGGCGAAGGCCTCGGCGATGCGGTCGGCGAGCGCCTTCACGAGGATCGCCCGGTAATCGTCGTTGGCCCGCTCGAACCGCTCGGCGATCCGCACCTCCTCCAGGCCCGCCGTCACCACGAAGCCGCCGACATAGTCGGCGATGCCGGTCTCGGCCGGCGCCACGAAGTCCGACAGGCAGGTGTTCGACCGGCCGTCGCGCTTCGAGAGCTGCTGGCGCAGGCCGTGGAAGGTGGCGAGCCGCTCCGACCGGCTCTCGCCCGTGTAGAGCGCGATGTCGTCGCCGACGCTGTTGGCCGGCCAGAAGCCGATCACCGCCTTCGGATTGAACCAGCGCTCCTCGACGATCTGCTTCAGCATCGCCTGCGCGTCCTCGTAGAGGGCGCGGGCGGCCGGGCCCTGCTCGGGATCGTCCAGGAGCGCCGGGAAGCGGCCCTTGAACTCGTAGGTCTGCAGGAACGGCGTCCAGTCGATGTAGGGCACGAGGTCGGCGACCTCGTAGGAGCCGTAGACCCTCGTGCCGGTGAAGGAGGGCTTCGCCGGCTTGTAGCCCGACCAGTCGATCTTGAACGCGTTGGTCCGCGCCTTGGCGAGCGGCAGCCGTTGCTTGTCGGCCTCCGAGCGCCTGTGGGCGTCGGCGACCTTGGCGTACTCGGCCCGGACCTTCTCGATCGTCGGCCCACGGGTCTCCTTCGAGATCAGGCTCGACACCACGCCGACCGCGCGGCTCGCGTCGGTGACGTAGACCGCCTGACCCTTGGCGTAGGCCGGGTGGATCTTCACCGCCGTGTGGACGCGGCTGGTGGTGGCGCCGCCGATCAGCAGCGGCACGTCGAGCCCCTCGCGCTCCATCTCGCCGGCCACGTGGACCATCTCGTCGAGCGACGGGGTGATCAGGCCCGACAGGCCGACGATGTCGACTTTCTCGGTCTTGGCGGTCTCCAGGATCTTGGCGGCCGGCACCATCACGCCGAGATCGATGATCTCGTAGTTGTTGCAGGCCAGCACGACGCCGACGATGTTCTTGCCGATATCGTGGACGTCGCCCTTCACGGTCGCCATCAGCACCTTGCCGGCGGCCTGGCGCTTGCCGTCGCCGCCGTTGGCGCGCTTCTCCTCCTCCATGAACGGCTCGAGATAGGCGACCGCCTGCTTCATCACCCGGGCTGACTTCACCACCTGCGGCAGGAACATCTTGCCGGAGCCGAACAGGTCGCCGACCACGTTCATGCCGGCCATCAGCGGGCCCTCGATGACGTGGAGCGGGCGCTCGGCTGAGGCCCGCGCCTCCTCGGTGTCGGCCACGATGTACTCGGTGATGCCGTTGACCAGCGCGTGCTCGATCCGCTTCTCGACCGGAGCCTCGCGCCAGGTCAGGTCGGCGGTCTTGGCCTGGGCCGAGGCGCCGGTCTTGAAGCGCTCGGCGGCCTCCAGCAGGCGCTCGGTCGAATCCTCGCGGCGGTTGAGGACGACGTCCTCGCACAGCTCGCGCAGCTCCGCCGGGATCTCGTCGTAGACGGCGAGCTGGCCGGCATTGACGATGCCCATGTCCATGCCGGCCTTGATGCAGTGGAACAGGAACACCGCGTGCATGGCCTCGCGTACCGGCTCGTTGCCGCGGAAGGCGAAGCTGAGGTTCGAGACGCCGCCCGAGATGTGGGCGTGCGGCAGGGTCTCGCGGATCGTGCGGGTCGCCTCGATGAAGGCCACGCCGTACGGATTGTGCTCTTCGATGCCCGTGGCAACGGCGAAGATGTTCGGATCGAAGATGATGTCCTCGGGCGGGAAGCCGACCTGCTCGGTCAGGATCCGGTAAGCCTTGGTGCAGATCTCGACCTTGCGCTCGTACGAATCGGCCTGGCCCTGCTCGTCGAAGGCCATCACCACCACGGCGGCCCCGTAGGAGCGGCAGATCTTGGCGGCTTCGACGAACTTCTCCTCGCCCTCCTTCATGGAGATCGAGTTCACGATCGGCTTGCCCTGGATGCACTTGAGGCCGGCCTCGATCACCTCGAACTTCGAGGAATCGACCATCACGGGCACCCGGGCGATGTCGGGCTCGGCGGCGACGAGGTTCAGGAACTCGACCATCGCCTTCTGTGAGTCGAGCAGGCCCTCGTCCATGTTGACGTCGATCACCTGGGCACCGGCCGCCACCTGATCGCGGGCGACGTCCAGCGCCGCCGCGTAGTCGCCGTTGGTGATGAGCTTGCGGAACTTGGCCGAGCCGGTGACGTTCGTGCGCTCGCCCACGTTCACGAACGGGATTTCCGGCGTGAGCACGAAGGGCTCGAGGCCCGACAGACGCATCAGGCGCGGCACCTCGGGGATCGGCCGCGGCGCCTTGCCGGCCACCGCTTCGGCGATGGCACGGATGTGGTCCGGGGTGGTGCCGCAGCAGCCGCCGACCATGTTGACGAGGCCGGATTCGGCGAACTCGCCGACCAGCTTGCCCATCGCCTCCGGGCTCTCGTCGTAGAGTCCGAACTCGTTCGGCAGGCCGGCATTCGGGTAGGCGCAGACGAGCGTGTCGCAGATCCGCGCCAGCTCGGCGATGTGGCCGCGCATCTCGCGCGCGCCCAGCGCGCAGTTGAGGCCGAAGGTCAGCGGCTCGGAATGGCGCAGGGAGTGCCAGAAGGCCGCCGGGGTCTGGCCCGACAGGGTGCGGCCCGAGAGATCTGTGATCGTGCCGGAGATCTGGATCGGCAGGCGGATGCCGGTCTCGTCGAAGACCTGCCACGCCGCCGCGACCGCCGCCTTGGCGTTCAGCGTGTCGAAGATCGTCTCGATCAGGATCAGCTCGGCGCCGCCGTCGATCAGGCCGCGAACCTGCTCCACGTAGGCCTGCTTGACCTGGTCGAAGGTGACCGCCCGGAAGCCCGGGTTGTTCACGTCGGGCGAGATCGACAGGGTGCGGTTCGTCGGGCCGATGGCACCGGCCACGAAGCGGCGGCGGCCGTCCTTCTCCTCGGCGAGCTTGGCCGCCTCGCGGGCGAGCCGCGCTCCTTGAGCGTTCAGCTCGTGGATGATCGACTCCATTCCGTAATCGGCCTGGGCGATGGTGGTGCCCGAGAAGGTGTTGGTCTCGCAGACGTCGGCGCCGGCCAGGAAGTAGTCGAGGTGGATCTGCCGGATCGCGTCGGGCTGGGTCAGGATCAGCAGGTCGTTGTTGCCCTTCTGATCGTGCCCGTGATCCTTGAACCGGTCGCTGCGAAAGTCCTCTTCCGAGAACTTCAGGCGCTGGATGACGGTGCCCATCGCCCCGTCGAGGACGAGGATCTTCTCCGCGGCGCGCTGGCGCAGGGCCTTCGCGATCTCGGTGCCGTCGACGGGGGCAAAATCGGTCATCGTGCGTCCTGTCAGATCACCTCGTCCTGAGGTGCCGGAGCGAAGCGGAGGCCTTGGAGGCCTCCAGATATCTCGGTGTTCCCTGGAGCCCTCCTTCGGGGCCGCTCACGCGGCCCCTCAGGACGAGGTGGAGGGGGATCTTCGGTCTCTCGTGCGTGCCCTGGCTGCTGTCTCGGACACAAGCCGTCTTTGCGAGCGCAGCGAAGCAATCCAGCCGCGCCACGCTCACGGATGTCGCGCTACCCTGGGTCGCTTCGCTGCGCTCGCGATGACGGACCGCGGCCCCGAGAATTTAAGCCGCGGCCTTCGCGGCCGCCAGCTTCGGCGCCTGGGCGCGCAGGCCGAGCAGGTGGCAGATCGCGTAGACCAAGTCGGAGCGGTTCATCGAGTAGAAGTGGAAGTCGTTGACGCCCTCGTCCACGAGGTCGAGCACCTGCTCGGCCGCCACCGCGCCGGCCACGAGCCGGCGGGTCTCGACGTCGTCCTCCAGCCCCTCGAACCGGGCGGCCAGCCAGTAGGGCACCGAGGCGCCGGTGCGGCGGGCGAAGTTCGCCGCCTGCTTGAAGTTCTGCACCGGCAGGATGCCCGGGATGATCGGGATCGTGATCCCGGCGGCCCGGACCTTGTCCAGGTAGCGCAGGTAGATCTCGTTCTCGAAGAAGAACTGGGTAATCGCCTGGTCGGCCCCGGCATCGACCTTGGCCTTCAGGGCGTCGATGTCGGCGTCGAGGGAGGCCGCCTCGGGGTGCTTCTCAGGATAGGCCGAGACCGAGACCTTGAAGTCGCCGATCCGCTTGATCCCCTTCACCAGCTCTGCGGTCGAGGCGTAGCCCTCCGGGTGCGGCCGGTAGGCGTGGCCGACACCCTCGGCCGGGTCGCCGCGCAGCGCCACGATGTGGCGCACGCCCGCGTCCCAGTAGGACTGGACCACCGCGTCGATCTCGTCGCGAGAGGCGTCCACGCAGGTGAGGTGGGCGGCGGGCTTGAGGCCGGTCTCGCGGACCATGCGGGCGACCGTGTTGTGGGTGCGCTCGCGGGTGGAGCCGCCGGCGCCGTAGGTCACCGAGACGAAGCTCGGCTGCAGCGGCGCGAGGCGCTCGATGGAGTTCCAGAGGATCTTCTCCATCTCGTCGGTCTTCGGGGGGAAGAACTCGATCGAGACGCGGATCGGGTGGTAGCCGTCGCGGCTGGCGCGGTGTGTGGAGCGGCGCATCGGGGTCTCGTCCTCTATGTCGGTCGGTTCAGACGAAGTCTGCGGAGGTCAGTGTCTCAGGCGACGGCGCGCTGAGGCTGTTCTGTGTCGGTGTCGGCCAACCCGTCCTGAGCCAGCCCGTCCTGGGCCAGCCAGAGGGTGACGGTGAGCTGGCCCGACTCGCGCGGCGTCAGATCGCGGGTGGCGACCGTCGCGAGGCCGGCTTCGGCGAGCCAGCCGGAGACCTGCTCGGCGGAGAAGCCGAGGCGCCGGTGGGCCTGCCCGGTGCGGAGGAATTCCAGCTCGTGCGGCGCGAAGTCCACCACCAGCAGGCGGCCGCCCGGCGCCACGAGCCGCGCGGCCCCGCGGAGCGCCCGGGCCGGGTCGTCGAGATAGTGCAGCACCTGATGGACCACGACGAGGTCGAAGCTCGCCCGCGCGAAGGGCGGCGCGTGGATGTCGCCCTGCCGCAGGTCCACCCTTGCCAAGCCCTGGCGCTCCAGGTTGGCCCGGGCGACGGACAGCATGGCGTGGCTCGAATCGAGCCCGGTGGCGCGGCCGGCCCGGGGCGCCAGCAGGCCGAGCATCCGGCCGGTGCCGGTGCCGAGATCGATCAGGCTGCCGATCGGGCGGTCGCCCAGGGCGTCGAGCACCGCGGCCTCCACGATCGCCTCGGGCACGTGCAGGGAGCGCAGCTCGTCCCATTTGGGGGCCAGCCGGGCGAAGAAGGTCGTGGCGGCATCCGCCCGCTGCGCCCGGACGGCGTCGAGGCGCGCGCGGTCCTCCGACAGGGGCGGCGCGGTCCGGTCGAGACCGGACAGGAGCGGGTCCGCCAGGCCGGCGCGGGCGTCGGACAGCCGGAAGAACGCCCAGGCCCCCTCGCGGTGGCGCTCGACCAGCCCGGCCTCCACCAAGAGCTTGAGGTGGCGAGAGATCCGCGGCTGCGACTGACCCAGGATGTCGGTGAGGTCGGACACCGACAGTTCCCCCTCGACGAGCAGCGCCAGGATGCGCAGGCGCGTCTCCTCCGCGGCGGCGCGCAGGACGCCCAGGGCTTCCGGAAAGGGGATCGACCCCGCTTCTTGCCTGCGTTCGATAGACATAAAGATATGTTTATGTCCGTTTTCCCGCGGGCGCAAGCACGATCTTGATCGGGTCCACGTCGGCGCGTGACGGCTCCCGACGGCATTGCCGAACCGATGAGACCGAAGCGCGGCGGCGGCGTTGATGGCAGGGTCGATGACTGGATCGATGACTGGATCGATGACAGGGCCGCGGACCGCGTGCCCGGGGAGGCACGCATGGCCGAGAGCCCGTTCCCGCAGATCACGCTGGTCCGCCACGGCGAGACCGCCTGGAGCCGGTCCGGTCAGCATACCGGGCGCAGCGACATCCCCCTGACGCCGGAGGGTGAGGACGCGGCGCGCGCCCTCGCACCGCGCCTGGCGCGCCGCGCCTACGCGGAGGTGTGGTCGAGCCCGTCGGGCCGGGCGGCCACGACCTGCGCGCTGGCGGGCTTCGGCGACCGCCGCGCGATCGATCCGGATCTCGCGGAATGGGATTACGGCGCCTACGAGGGCCGGACCACGAAGGCGATCCTGGCCGAGCGGCCGGACTGGCGGCTGTTCCGCGACGGCTGCCCCGGCGGCGAGACGGCGGCGGATGTCGGTGCCCGCGCGGATCGGGTCATCGCCCGGGCCCGCGCCCGCGACGCCGACCTCATCGTGTTCTCCAGCGCACACCTTCTGCGCGTGCTCGCAGCGCGCTGGATCGGCCTGGAGCCGCGGTGCGGCGCGCTCCTCGTCCTCGGCACCGCGAGCGTCTCGGTGCTCGGCTACGAGCACGACCGCACCGAGCCGGTGCTGCGCGCCTGGAACGGGTAGGCGCTAGCGCAGCCAGTACCCGTCGGGCGCCAGCGCCTGGGGCATCGGCTCGCCGAGGGCGTGGTGGACGATGCGGTCCACGGCGCGGACCATGGCGTCGAGGGGCAGGTCGTTGGGCTCGGTGCCGAACGGCTCCTCGAGCTCGTCCCCGAGGGCGTCGAGTCCGAAGAACGTGTAGGCCACGAGCGCCACCACGATCGGAGTCGCCCAGCCCAGGGCGCCGGTGAGGCCCACCGGGAGGAGCAGGCAGTAGAGCCACGCGGTCCGGTACACGAGCAACGTGTAGGCGAAGGGCAGCGGCGTGTTGGCGAGCCGCTCGCAGGCGGTGTGCACGCCCGACAGCGCCTCGATCCGGGCCTCGAGGATGCCGAACTGGATGTCGCTGAGCCGGCCCGCGCGCGTCAGCGAGGCGAGATCGCGGGTGATGGCGGCCAGGACCGAGTCGGTGGGGTTCGGGCCGGACAGGTCCGATCCCGGGCTCGTCCGGTCGACGGCGGCGGCCTCGTCCAGGTCGCGCAGCCGGGCGTGGAGGCCGTGCGCGAAGGCCGACAGGCGCCGGAGCTGGAGCGCGGCCTCCCGCTCGGGCAGCAGGGCCGGGAGGGCGCGGGCGAGGTTGCGCACCTCGCCGATCAGGTTGCCCCAGTGCTTCCGGGCCTCCCACCAGCGCTCGTAGCAGGCGTTGTTGCGAAAGCTCAGGAAGATCGAGAGGGCGAGGCCGACCACGGTGAACGGCGTCACCCCCGCGCTGACCGGGAACAGCGCGGGCCACCGCGATTCCGCCCACACCACCGCGCACGAGACCGCGACGATCCCCGCGAGCTTGGGCGCCACCCGCGGCACGATCGAGCCGCGCAGGGTGAACAGCAGGGTCAGCAGGTTGGGCCGGGTGCGGACGATCATCGGGACTTCGGCGATGCGGTGCTGCCGTCCTGCCCTGCGCCCTCCGGTCCCGCAACCGACGTCTCTGTGAGCTCGGCAGTTCGATCGACCAAGGCCGGGCCGCGGACGGGTCTCAGACGGTCTCCGCCTCCCAAAGCCACGCCGCGCCGCGCACGCCCGACGCGTCGCCGTGCAGGCTCGCTCGCACGGGCGTGTCGAAGGCGTCGGAGAAGACGTGGGGGGCGATCGCCGCCGGCAGGCCCGCGATCAGCTCCGGGATGCGCGACAGGCCGCCGCCGATCACGATCACGTCCGGGTCGAGGAGGTTCACCACCTGGGCGGCCGCACGCCCGAGGCGCTCGAGGTGGACGGCGAGCGTCTCCCGCGCCGCCGGGCTTCCGGCGCGGGCCTCGGCGACGACCGCCTCGGCGGTGAGGTCGCCGCCGTGCCGCCGCGCGTGGTCGGCGGCCAGCCCGGGACCGGACAGCCAGGTCTCGACGCAGCCCCGGCGGCCGCAATAGCAGGCGGCGCCCGGCCGCTCGTCGTCGCGGGGCGCCGGCAGGGGGCCGTGGCCCCACTCGCCCGCGATGCCGTTGCGGCCCGTGAGCACCCGACCGTCGAGGGCGATGCCGGACCCGACGCCGGTGCCCAGGATCACCGCCCAGACCACGCGGGCCCCGGCGCCGGCGCCGTCGATCGCCTCCGACACCGCCAGGCAGTTGGCGTCGTTCTCGATCCGGAGCGGGCGTTCCAGGCGCGCGCCGAGATCGGCCGCGAACGGGTGTCCGTTGAGCCAGTGCGAGTTGGCGTTGCGCACGAGGCCCGTCGCCGGGGACAGGCTCCCGGGCATGCCGATGCCGACGCTGCAGGGCGTGCCGGCCTCGGCCTCGAGACGCAGGACGAGGTCGGCCACGGCCTCGACGGTGGCCCGGTAGGCGCCCCGCGGGGCGGGCATCCGCGCCTCGGCCAGGGTCGACCCGTCCCGGCCGAGCACGATCCCGGCGATCTTGGTGCCGCCGAGATCGATGCCGAGGCGCGGGCGACCCGCGTTCTTCGCCGTCGGCGATCCCATCACTCGGCGGCGGCGACCTTACTGTCGGTGCCCATCGGCTGCGGCGACTCGTCGGCGATGTGGGTGCCGATGGCGACCGGGTGGGCCATCACCTCGTTGAGCTTGGCGACGTCGAGCTCGCCTTCCCAGCGGCTGACCACCACGCAGGCGACGCCGTTGCCCACGAGGTTGGTGAGCGCGCGGCACTCGGACATGAACTTGTCGATGCCGAGGACCAGGGTCATGGCGGCGACCGGCACCGGGCTGTTGGGGATCGCCGAGAGCGTCGCCGCCAGGGTGATAAAGCCGGCACCCGTGACGCCCGATGCGCCCTTCGAGGTCAGCATCGCCACCAGGATGATGGTCGCGTACTGGCTGATCGACAGGTCCACGCCCACGGCCTGCGCCAGGAACAGCGTCGCCAGCGTCATGTAGATGTTGGTGCCGTCGAGGTTGAACGAGTAGCCGGTCGGGACCACGAGGCCGACGACCGAGTCCGAGGCGCCGAGGCGGCGCATCTTGGTCATGAGCTGCGGCAGCACCGTCTCGGAGGACGACGTGCCGACCACGATCAGCAGCTCGTCCTTGATGTAGGCGAGGAAGCGCAGGATCGAGAAGCCCGCGACCCGGGCGATCGTCCCGAGCACCACGAGCACGAACAGGATCGCCGTGATGTAGAAGGTGCCGACCAGCCACGCGAGGTCGTAGACCTTCTGGATGCCGTACTCGCCGATCGTGAACGCCATGGCACCGAAGGCACCGACGGGGGCGAGCTTCACGACGATGCCGATGATCCGGAAGAAGATCTGGCCGGCGGTGTCGATCGCGTGGTTCACCGAGGCCGCGCGCTCGCCGAGATTCGTCACCACGACGCCGGTGAGGATCGAGATCAGCAGCACCTGCAGCAGGTCGCCGGTGGCGAAGGGGTCCAGGAAGCTCTTCGGGATGATCGCCAGGATGTGGGCGACGGTGGAATCGGCGGCCGCCTTGCTGGCGTAGGTCGCGACCTTGCTGGCGTCGAGCTTCGACGGGTCGGCGTTGAAGCCGGCGCCGGGCCGGATCACCTCGCCGACGATGACGCCGATCAGCAGCGCGATGGTGGACACCACCTCGAAGTAGACCAGCGCCTTCAGGCCGACGCGGCCGACCTTCTTCAGGTCGCCAATCGACGCGATGCCGTGGACGATCGTGCAGAAGATGATCGGCGCGATCATCATCTTGATCAGGCCGATGAAGGCGTCGCCGAGCCACTTCATCGACTTGCCGGTGGCCGGGTCGTACCAGCCGAGCAGGACGCCGAGCGCGATGGCGATCAGCACCTGGATGTAGAGCACCTTGTACCAGGGCTCGCGGGGCGCTGCGGCGGGAGCCGTCGCCTGGATTGCCTGTGCCATGTCCATCCCGTGCGACGACCGCGCACCCTCCCGATTTGCCGGCACGCTAGCGACTATCACCCGGCGCCTCAACGGCTGCACGCTTATCCGCCCGGAACCATCCGTGACAAAAACCTGTCATTCCCGGACGAAGATCTCTCGTATCCGAGAGCCGCGGACCCGCGAAAACAGACGGGCCGCAGCGCGATCTGCGCTGCGGCCCGGCCGTGCCTCGCGTCGTTGCGACGCGGGTCAGGTCTGCTGCTGGGTCCGGCGGGGGCGGACGGTCCAGCGCTCGAACATCGAGGCGGGATCCTCGCTCTTCCCGTCCTTGTTCTCGGCGGCGGGATCAGGCTGCTGGTGGATCGCCGCGCCGAGGGCCTGCGACAGGCTCTCGATGACGTCGTCGATGCGGGCATCCCCGTGCAGGGCGTCGCCGCTGCCGGATTGCGGGGCTGGCGTCTCGGCGGCCGGCGCGGCGTGCGCGGCCGCTTCCGGCGCGGGCTCCGGCTGCGGCTCGGGCTCGGGGTGATGCTCCGGGGCCGGCTCGGGCGGGCGCGGGGCGGCCGCGGCGGGCTCAGGAGCCGGCGGCGGGGCGGCGACGACCGGCGCGGCGGTGGCCAGCGCCGCGGGAGCCGCGGCCCGGCGCATAGCACCCATCGCGCCCTCGTCGGACTCGGTGCTCCGGCTGCTGCTGCTGCTACCGTAACGGCCGAAGCCGAAGCGCGGCTCGATCAGGTCCAGCACCGCGTCCAGCGCGGCGTTGCTCAGCGCCACCTCCTCGGCCGCCGGCACGCCCTGGATGGCCAGGGCCGCCCGCTCGAAGGCCGGCTCGCTGCTGACCTCGCGGCCGAACCAGCTCGGGGCGTGGAAGCCGGCGGCCTCGCCGTCATCGTCGAAGGTGACGCTGATCAGGTCCAGGCTGCCGGGGGTGACGTAGCGGTCGATGGCAATCTCGCGCCCGCCGGCATTCAGCGTGGTGCGGTCGTAGGCGGCCTTGCCGGGGCACACGTCCAGCAGGGCGTCGCCGTGGGCTCGCGGGACGTCGGTGCGCTCCTCGACCGGGACGCCGTCCGGCCCCTTGTTCACCAGGACCAGCTGGCAGACCTGGCCGTCGACGCGCACGTAGGAGGCCCGGCCGCCCTGGGGCGCGAAGTGACCCTCGGTGATGCGGGCGCCACCCCGCTCCTTGCGGATCAGGCGGACCAGGGATGGTGCGACCAGAAATCGGCGAACGGTGCTCATGAACTCAAAACCCCTCCCGCTTGGTCGGCGGCGCGCCGATCCGGCGGACAGCCCTCAGCGCCGCCGGGCTGCACGGAAGAGGACACGTGGAGCCGGCCCGCACGGCGTATAAGCTGACTGCCACGCCGTATTCGCCAGAGCCTGACCACTTCCGTCGCCAATCACCGGACAGCGACATCCTGAGACTATAGAGCGCTAAGCAAAAACGCGACGAAATCAAGACCGGATCCGGCCGAGGATCCGGCCCCGGCGGTCCCTGTCCCCGATATCCCGGCTTTCGCGCCGCGTTTCCGAACCCAGGTTAGCGGCCCCCGCGATTCATTCAGCCGGCTCGAAATTCATCGCCGCGCCGTTCATGCAGTAGCGCAGGCCGGTCGGCGCCGGGCCGTCGTCGAAGACGTGGCCCAGATGGCCCTTGCAGCGGGCGCAGTGCACTTCGGTGCGGACCATCCAGTGGCTGCGGTCCACCGTGGTCTCGACGGCGCCGTCGAGGGGCTCGAAGAAGCTCGGCCAGCCCGTTCCGGACTCGAACTTGGTGCCCTGCTCGAACAGCGGCTGACCGCAGCCGGCGCAGGTGAAGGTCCCGGCCCGCTTCTCGGCGAGCAGACAGCTCGTGCCGGCCCGCTCCGTGCCGTGCTCGCGCAGGACCCGGTACTGCTCCGGTGTCAGCGCCGAGCGCCACTCGGCGTCGCTGCGGGTCTCCGGGCTAGTGGTCGGCGTGTCGGCCATGGCGATCTCCCTTCTCGCCACGCTATATAGGGATCGCGCGCCCTATCCGGCAGTCCCGGAGGATGCCGCAGGGCGTCTCCGGGATCGGAGACGCGGCGTTCAGGCGGCGGCGCCGACGGTGTCGGCCATCCGCGCCCGGCGCGCGCCCATCGGCAGCGGCGCGCCCGTGGTGGTGTCGCGGGCGGTCTGGTGCTCCAGCTCCGCGTTGATCTCGCCTCCGAGCAGCACGATCGTCGAGGAGATCCAGATCCACGTCATGAAGCCGATCACGGCGCCGAGCGACCCGTAGGTCTCGTTGTAGGTGCCGAAATTGGCGACGTACCAGGAGAACAGGAGCGAGGCGGCGAGCCAGAGCAGGCCCGCGACGACGCTGCCGAACCCGACCCAGCGCCAGCGGGCGTGCTCCCGGCTCGGCCCGAACCGGTAGAGCACCGACAGGCCGCCGAGCAGGACGATCAGGATCGCCGGCCAGCGCAGGGCCGCGAGCAGCCACGCGGTCGAGCCGAGGCCCAGGAAGTTCAGCATCACCGGCACGACGACGATCACGTTGAGCGCGACGATGATGAACAGCAGGGCGCCGACCGTGAAAGTGAGCGAGCGGAGGTTGAGCCAGAAGAAGTTCCGCTTCTCCTCCTCCTCGTAGACGACGTTCAGCGCGTCGAACATCGCCTTCATGGCCGCGTTGGCGCTCCAGATCGACAGGAGCAGGCTGGAGAAGAACGTGATGCTGAGGGAGCCGCTGCCCTTGGCGGCGATGCGCTTGACCTGGTCGCCGATGAGCTCGACCGCGCCGGACGGCAGGACCGCGTGCAGCTGGGCGAGGTGATCGTTGATGACGGTCACGTCGGCGAAGAGGCCGTAGCAGGAGACCAGCGCGGCGATGGCGGGGAACAGCGACAGCAGCGTGTAGAAGGTCACCCCGGCGGCGACCGCCAGGACCCGGTCCTTGTTGAACTCCAGGTAGACCCGGACGACGATGTCCTTCCAGCCGGACCGCGTCATCTCGACGGGGCTGTCGGCGGCGCGGCCGCGCTCCGGCTGGGTCGCGGCGGTGAGCTGCGCGGCGCGCCCCGAGATCGAGCGCGCCCCCGCGGCGACGCCCTTCCGCAGGCCCCGATCGTCGCAGGACGGATCGCGGTCGAGCGGCGGCGCGTCGGCGGGGAGAGCCGCCGGCACGCGGCGCCGCGCCGGCGCCGCCGCGAGGGCGACCAGTGCCGAACCGAGCATCAGGATCCAGAGGATCGAGCCGCCCTCCGAGGGGCCGGTCGAACGCGACGGTGACGGGGGCATGGATCGGGGCCAGTGCGCGGAACTGCCGCGCTCGGGACTCCCAACGTCGTCGTGCCGCGGCCGTTCCGCGCGTCGCGCGGGGACGCCGCGGCCCTCCGCGCGTTGTGCTCGTTATGCGCGATCAGCCCCGTCTCGGATTCTGCTGCAAGTTCGTCCTGGACGAGCCGCCCGGCACCCATGCCACCCTCAAGGCGGAGCGGGAGGCCACGCTGCACATGAACCTCACCAGCGTGACCATGGCCCATCTCACGAAGCTGGAGCCGGCCGCCCGGCGGGTGAAGCTCACCGGGCTCGTCGCCCACAACCTCGACGCCCTCGCCCGCCAGATCGCCTGGGTCGGGGCCCGGCCGCCGCTGGAGCGTCTCCTGCGCATGGCGAGCAACGTCCTTCCGGGCTACACCCACCCGATCGCGCAGCCGCTCTACGCCGAGCCCGAGATGGCGGCGCTGGTCGAGCGCGGCCTCGCCGAGGCCGGCGCGCTGGCCCGCCGGCTCGGGGTGCGCCTGAGCTTCCACCCGGGACCGTTCTGCCTGCTGGCGAGCCGCAACCCGGCGGCGATCGCCAACGGCCTGTCCGAGCTCGACTACCACGCCGAGATCTTCGACCGGATGGGCTACGGCGGCGGCTGGCATCCGCACGGCGCCCATATCAACATCCATGTCGGCGCGGGCGACCCGGGGGTCGAGGGCTTCCGCGAGACCCTGCCCCGGGCGAGCCGGGTGGCGCGCGACCTGGTGACGGTCGAGAACGACGAGAACGTGTTCGGCCTCGACGCGGTGCTGCGGCTCGCCGACCTCGTGCCCGTGGTGCTCGACCTGCACCACCACTGGGTCGAGAGCGGCGGGGAGTATCTCGAGCCGGACGATGCCCGGATCGCCCGGGTGCAGGAATCCTGGCGCGGCGTCCGGCCCGTGGCCCATATCAGCGTGTCGCGCGAGGCGGTCTCCGCCGCCTGCGATCCGGACGCCCTGCCCGACTTCCCGGCCCTGCGCGCGGCCGGCCACGCGGTCCGGGACCTCGCGGCCCATTCCGACATGATGTGGAACCGGGCGGTGAACGACCTCGTCGCCCGGCACCTCGCCTGGGCGGATTTCGAGATCGAGGCCAAGGCGAAGAACCGCGCCTCCGTGCAGATCGCCCGACACATCCTGGCCCTCGAGGGAGCGGCGCCGATCGCGGCCGAATGACGGGACGGTCTCGACGCGTCCGTCGGTCCGCACTAGGCATCCCGGTATGAAGACCGCCGACTGCGACATCCTCATCGTCCCGGGGCTCGGGGGCTCCGAGGAGGACCATTGGCAGGCCCGCTGGGCGGGCCGCCTCGCTACCGCGCGCGTGGTCGAGCAGGACCAGTGGCACGAACCGACCCCGGAGGCGTGGTGCGGCCGCATCGCCGAGGCGGTCGCGGCGGCGACGCGGCCGGTCATCCTGATCGCCCACAGCCTCGGCGTGGTGGCGTGCGTCGAGGCGGTGCCGCGCTTCCCCGCGGGGGTGGTGCGCGGCGCCCTCCTGGTGGCGCTCCCGGACGTCGAGGAGGCGCCGGGCCTGCCCGACGCGGTCCGGGCCTTCGCGCCGGTGCCGCGCGATCCCCTGCCCTTCCCGGCCCTGCTGGTCGCCAGCCGTACCGACCCGTACTGCCGCTACGAGCGGGCGGACGACTTCGCCCATGCCTGGGGGGCGCTCACGGTCGACGCGGGCGAATCCGGCCACCTCAACGTGGCGAGCGGGCACGGCCCCTGGCCCGAGGGACTGATGCGGCTCGCCGGGTTCCTGAAGGGGCTCTGAGCCTGCGAGCCCTGCGGCGCGCGAGGACGATCGGCGTCCCCGGGGCTCGGCGGGATGGGACCGGCACGGGTCGTATTAACGCGCTGTTTACCACCGCCCTCTTCAGTGGCGGCACGGGCGGTCCTTCGTCCCGAAGCCGCCCCTGGAGAGCACCGTGACGCGCAAAGAGCTTCTCGAACGACTCGAAGCGGTGCAGACCGCCCTCGGCCCCCGGGCCCAGAGCAACTTCAACAGCTCGCTGTTCAACGACGTGACGCTGCTCAAGCGGATCGAGGCCTTCGAGGCCAAGCTCGGCGAGCCCGAGAAGCCGAAGACCGCCGACTACACCGGCAACATGTTCTCGCGCATCGCCAACCGCCGCGCCGCCGCGGGCGCCAAGTAGTCCCGCCCCTATTTCGGCTCGGCCCCGGCCGAGCGCAGCAGCTCGCCGGCAACGTCGGCGAGCCGCGGCGGGGCCTCCCGCACGAACGGCAGCGGCCGGCAGACGTTGAGCGCCGCGAGCCCGAACCGGGCGGTCATCAGCCCGTTGAGCACGCCCTCCCCCAGCTTGGCGGAGACCCGGGCGGCGATCCCGAGCCCCAGAACCTGCTGCATCACGCTCTCGCCCACCGCCATGCCGCCGGTGACCGTGAGATGCGCGAGCGCCGCGCGCCCCAGTCGCAGGAAGCCCAGGAAGCCCGGCCGGCCGCCGTAGATCGCGGCGATCCGGCGCAGCAGACGCACCGCCGCGAACACCACGAAGGCCACGTCGACGATCGCCCGCGGGCTCAGCGCCGTCACCGCCGAGACCTGCTTGGCCGTCGTCGCGATGGCGTTGCGCGCCTGCCGGTCGAGGCCGGCGAGCAGTTCGTGCTCGGCCAGTCCGATCCGGTCGTCGACGTCGAGGATCGCGTCGGCGGCGGCGTCGATCCGGGCGCGGCCCGCCGACAGGGCGTCGCGGTCCGCGTAGAAGGTCGAGAGCGCCTGCACCACCGCCTGCGCGCCGGTGTGGTCGCGGGTGGCGAGGGCGTCCAGCGCCGACTGGCGCAGCCGCTCGATCTTGCGCTCGCGCCGCAGGCCGGCGAGTTCCCGCACCACGATCGCCAGCAGCGCCAGCGCGGCGAGGCCCAGCAGCGCGAGCGCGACCCAGCCGAGCCAGGGGGCGGCCTGGAACAGGTCGCTGATCATCCGCTCGACCGACAGGCCGACGCCCAGGGAGACGAGGCCGCCCACCGCCGAGAAGAACAGGGCACCCCAGGGCGAGCGCGAGCGCGGCGCCACCGGCACGGCGACGCCGTCGGCGGCGTCGAGGATCTCGAAGGGTTCCTCGACGATCCGGGCCTGCGGCGGCCGCGGTCCGAGCGGCGTCGTGGTCACGCTCGGCTCGCCGACCGGTTCGGGGCTGATCCGGAAGGCGCGGGGTTTCTGGCCGGAGGTCATGGTCGCGGGCTCCGCATCGCACACATCGTCACGCCAGCCGGTCGCCGATCAGGAACTGCATCGCCCGGTCGAGCCGGATCTGCGGCAGGTGCCCCGCGCGGCCGAGCCCGTCCGGGCGCACCAGCGGCGGCCGGAAGCGCGGGAAGCGCAGCGAGCCCGGCTCGACCGCCCCCTCCAGCACCGCCTCGGCGCGGGCCGGCAGCTCGCCCGGGAAGATCGCGGCCTCGCTGTTGCCGTCGAAGACCTCGTCGCCAACCACCTCGCCGGCTTCCGGCGTGCCGGCCACCGCCCGCAGCGTCTCCGACCCGTCGTGGACGGTGGTCTCGCGGGTGGCGCGCACCGAGGCGAGCGCCACCGTACCGACCCGGGCGCCCGCGGCCTCGGTCCGCCGCATGGCCCGCGACACGAGCAGCCGCAGCAGCGCGTCGAGCCGGTCGTGGCTCGTCTGGTGGAGATGGTCGGCCTTGGTGGCGGCGAACAGCACGCGGTCGGCCCGTGGCGCGAACAGCCGCGACAGCACCGTGTTGCGGCCGATGTTGAGGCTGAGCAGCACCGCGTCCAGCGCCTCCTCCAGCTCCGCCAGGGCGGTCGGCCCGGCATCGACCGCCGACAGGACGTCCACCAGCACGATCTGCCGGTCGACCCGCTGGAAATGGTCGCGGAAGAACGGCGTCACGACCTTGGCCTTGTAGGCCTCGAAGCGCCGCTCCATCAGCCCGGCGAGGCTGTCGGGGGCGATCGTCTCGGTGAGCCGGTCGAGGGGCGCGAAGGTGAGCGCCGGGGAACCCGCGAGGTCGCCCGGCATCAGGAACCGGCCCGGGGGCGTCGTCGCCACGGCTTCGGGGCCGGCGCGCAGGCCCGCGAGGTAGGTCTTGAAGGCGTCGCTCGCCCGCTCGGCCGCGACCTCGTCGAGGGGGCCGTTCGGGTCGAAGCCCTTGAGCGCCTCCAGCCAGGGCGCCGCCACGGCGGCGCGGCCGGGCCGGCGGGTGCCGCCGATCGTGGCCCGGGACCACGCCGTGTAGCTGGTCTCGATCAGCGCGAGGTCGAGGAGCCATTCGCCCGGGTAGTCGACCACGTCGAGCATCAGGGTCGCGGGGCCGGAGCGCCAGCCGGCGGCACGCTCGTAGGCGATCTCCAGGCGGAACTGGCTGATCCGGTCGGTGGAGCGCGGCCAGCGCCGCGCCTCGGTGAGCGTCGCGAAATGCTCCTCGAAGGGGAAGCGCGGCACGTCGTCGTCGGGCTGGGGCACCAGCTTGGCGCGGCGCAGGCGACCCTCCTGGGCGGGCGCGAAGGCCGGCAGCGCGTGGGTCTCCACGAGGTGGTGGATCAGCGCCGTGGTGAACACGGTCTTGCCCGAGCGCGCGAGCCCGGTCACGCCCAGCCGCAGGGTCGGCTGGACCAGCAGGTCGTGCGAGGCTTCGGCGAAGGCTTTGACGGCCGAGCCGGCGCGCGCGGCAAGGTCGATCAGGGGCACGGGCGGGCTCGTGGTGAGGGGAACGGGCCGGGCAGAGGTGGCGCGGGCGGGCCGGAACCGCAAGGCTTGCCGCCCGGGAAGCCGCCCCTAGGGCGGCGCGGTGCTGGCGGCCGGCGTGGGCGGCTTCAGCCGGGCGATCGCCCCGGCGACGAGGTCCGGGCCGGCGCGCAGCGTGCCGAGCTCCACCGCCGACATCGCCAGCATCACGGGCGCCAGATTGGCGCGCGGCGCGCCGTCCGGCCCGAACAGGTCGAGGTCGTCGCCGGGCTTCAGGCCGACGCTGGCGCTGATGCGGTTGGCGTAGGCCTGGATCCGGACCTCGTCGCCGGTGCAGAGCGGAGCCGGCAGGCGTAGGTCGAGGACAGGCAGGCCGGCCGCGATCGCCGGCAGCAGCGCGGATTCTGCGACCATCCGGTCGGCACTCGGGACGCGACTTGGCTTCCGGTCGAGCAGCGCCGACGGGTCGGCGACGCTCCCGGCCGGGCGGCCGGTGGAGGCGGAGATGCCCGCGGCGATGTCGGGAACCGGCTGGAGCATCGCCACCCGCGGGATGGCGGCCGGGCGTCGGGTCGGGCGGCCGGCCATCCGGGCGAGCGGCGACCAGGGCTGAACCCGCAGGGCCGCCCGGCCCCGCGGCGCGCCGCCGGGGCGGTGCGCGGCGAGGTAGCGCGCCCGCAGGGTCCGCCCGAGCCCGCGGGGCGCGAGGGCCGCCGAGACGACCGGCGCCGCCGCCGGCCGGCCCGGCCGCGCGGGCGCGGCACCGACGCGGCACTCGGCCGGCGCCCAGCGGCGCACGATGGCCAGCGCCGTGCGACGGCCGTAGTCGCGGTAGTAGCGCCGCAGCAGGCTCGCGGCGGCGTCGGCGCCGTCGTCGAGGGTGGCGAAGGCGGTGTGGCCCTCCCCGTCGGCGCCGATCTCGCCGGACCAGCGGGCGGACTTGATGCACCAGCCGTTGTTGAGCCGCACGCAGCGGGCGACGTAGGGCGGATCGTCGGTCAGCGAGGCGGTGATCGCCAGCGCCCGCGGCGTCAGCTGCGCGCCGGTCTGGGCGTGCCAGTTGGACACGGAGCGGGTCGCGGGGTCGAAGCGCGGGGGTGGGCTGCCGGCCTGAGCGGAAACGGTCGCCGGGGGCGGAAGGGCGCGCGCGAGGGCGTCCGCGCCGGCCTCGGCGCTCGGCACCAGGGTCGTGATCAGGATCAGCGCGTTCAGCAGCACGCGGTCGGGCCTTCGCGGCGGCGGACGGGCTCGATGCGGACGCGCGTCACGGGTTCAGAACCTTGAGCGCGGCCTCGTGCAGCCGCGGGTCGCCGGCCGCGATCACGCGGCCGCCGCCGGCGGCCGAGCCGCCGTCCCAGGCGGTGACCCGCCCCCCCGCCCCCTCGACGATCGGGATCAGCGCGACGATGTCGTAGGGCTTCAGCCCGGCCTCGACCACGAGGTCAATCTGGCCGGCCGCCAGCATGCAGTAGGCGTAACAATCCGCGCCGTAGCGGGACATCCGCACCTGGCCTTCCAGCGCCCGGAATCGCTCGGCCTCGTCGCCGGCCGCGAACAGCCGGGGATCCGTGGTCGCCAGGATCGCCTGGGCGAGGTCACCGCAGCGGCGGGTGCGCAGGGTCCGCTCGCCCGCCGGCGCGCGGAGCTTGGCGCTGCGCCCGTCCCCGGTGAACCGCTCCGCGAGATAGGGCTGGTGCATCATCCCTCGCACCGGCACGCCGTTGCGGGTCAGCCCGATCAGGGTTCCCCAGGTCGGCAGGCCGCCGATGAAGGCGCGGGTGCCGTCGATCGGGTCGAGGACCCAGACGCACTCGGCGTCGGTGCGCTCCGCGCCGAATTCCTCGCCGAGGATGCCGTGGCCCGGGAAGGTCTGGCCGATCATCGCCCGGAGGACGACCTCGGCGGCCCGGTCGGCCTCGGTGACCGGATCGAACGGCGCCCCGCCGCGGGCCTTGTCGTCCAGGCCGAACTGGGCGCGGAAGAACGGCAGGATCGCCTTCCCGGACGCGTCCGCGAGGTCGTCCATGAACCGGCCGAGTTCGACGACGCTCATCCGTTCCGTCCCCTGTTGCGCCCGAAGGCCGCCCGGCCAAACGGCCCGTCCCGACGAAACCGGCGCGCGCCCCTGCCCGTCAAGCCCCCGCCCCCGCGCATCCGCGACTCACGCCCCGGCCGGCGCGGGCAGACGCGCCGCCTGGCCGCGGGCGTCCGACGTGCCCTCCGATGCGTCCGTCGATGCGTCCGTCGCGGTCGCGCAGGTCGCGTCCTCCTGCGCGGCCGCCAGGATAGCCTCGACGGCCTCGCGCAGCGATCCGACCTGCGCGTCGGCCTCGGCGCCCCCCGGCCCGCCGGCGAGGCGGTTCGCCCCGCTGTCCTGGGCGAGCCACAGGCCGAGCAGGACCGGAACGCCCGGGACCCGGCCGCGCAGCCGGCGGATCAGGCGGCGCAGGTGCGTCGGCTCGCCGTCGAGCGCCAGGGAGACCACGCAGGCGATCCGCGCCGGCCCGGTCTCGAACCGGCCGATCCGCACGGAGGCCGTCTCGGCGAACGGGACCGTGCGGACGCCGAGGCCGCGCTTCTCCAGGATCTGCGCGAGGATCGCGGCCGCGGCCTCGTCCAGGAAGCCGCGCCCCGCCACGCACAGCACCGCGCCCTCGCGCGTCCAGGCGGCGGGCAGCGCCTCCGCGGGCGGCCCCATCGGGAGCGGGCTGCAGGCGCTCTCCTCGCCGTCGCCCGTCGCCCCCGCGACGGCGTCGCTCCGGTCGGAGAGGTCGGCGATCAGCTCGGTGAGCGCGGCGCGCATCGCGCCCTTCTGCTGCGCGGTCAGCACCCCGCGGGCCGCGTCGCGGGCCGCGAGTTCCAGCGCCTTGAGCACGACGTCGTCGTAGTAGGACGAGAGCGAGCATTGCTGCAGGATCAGCTCGGCATGGCCCAGCACCTCCTCGGAATCGCCCGCCAGGATGCGCTGGTAGAAGTTCTGGACGGGCGTCAGCGCCGGCCGGTCGCCGAACAGCACGTCCAGGAACTCCAGGTGCTCGACGTAGCGTCCGAGCACCACGAGGCAGACGGTCAGGGGCGTCGAGAGCAGCAGGCCGACCGGCCCCCACAGCCACGTCCAGAACAGGGCCGAGACCAGGACCGCGAAGGGCGAGAGCCCGGTGGATTGCCCGTAGAAGATCGGCTCGAAGACCTGGCCGGTCAGCGGCTCCAGGACGACGAACAGGATCGCCACGGCGATCATCATGTTCCAGCCGGGATCGACCGCCGCGGCGAGCGCCATCGGGAGGATCGCCGACAGGACCGCCCCGAGATACGGCACGAAGCGCATCAGGGCCGCGAAGATCGCCCAGAGCACCGGGTTCGGCACGCCGATAAGGTAGAGGCCGATGCCGATGACCACGCCGAAGGCGGCGTTGAGGGCGAGCTGGACCACGAAGTAGCGGCTCAGGCGCTTGGCCGCGTCGTCGATGGCCACGGTGGTCCGGTGCAGGTCGCTCGATCCGGCCAGCCGGATCATGCGGTCGCGCAGGTCCTCGCGCTGCATCAGCACGAACAGCAGCACCACGAAGACGATGCCGACCGTGGCCAGGGGATGCATCACCGGCGTGAGCACGGTCGAGAGCATCTCCAGGGAGCCCGGCGGGGTCGTGGCGACCTCGACGAGGACGGGCTTGGGCGCGGCCTGGGCCGGCTCGGGAGCCGCCGAGGGCGTCGACGGCGGCGATGCCGGCGACGTTGACGGCGGTGGCGCGGCCGGCTGCGCCTCCGGGCTCCCGGCCTCCTTGGCGCCGCCGTGCAGCGCCCGGCCGATATTGGCGACGTATTCCGTGACGTGGCCCACGGGCGAGTCGCGCAGGCCGTTGATCTTGCGCTCGATCGTGGCCCGGTAACGCGGGACGTCCCCCGCGAGATCGGCCGCCTGGATGCCGATCAGCGTCGCCAGGGAGGCCACGATGCCCACGGTCAGGAGCACGCTGACGCCCACCGCCACCAGCCGCGGCAGCCGCAGCCGCCGCAGGCGGTTCACCAGCGGCGTCAGCACGAACGACAGCAGCAGCGCGATCGCGATCGGGATGAAGATCTCGCGGCCGAAATACAGGGCGGCGATGATGGTGGCGCCGACCACGACCGGCGACGCCATGGCGGCCCGCGGCGTCTCGGCCGCGGCGACGCGGGTCGGCCGCGGCGGGATCAGGGGAGTCCCGGGCCGCACTGCCGGTTCGACCCCGACCGGGGTTCTCGTGCCCATACCGTGATCCACGTCCCGAACGCCACGCGCGGGCGGCCGCCGGGAGCGGCGGAAGCCTCGCGGACGGGGAACGGCACAGGACGCGAAATCGATCCCGAGGGTTTCGCGTTCAGGTTAGGCGCCCGCGACGCCGGCCCGCGCCACGTCGCCCGCATCCTTCAGCTCGGGCAGAGACCAGCACAGCTGCATCACCTTCCTGGCCTGCGCGTCCGGCAGGATGCCGGCGGCGAGGTCGGTGAATTTCGCCTCCAGCTGCGCGTCCGACATCGGCTTCTCGACGCTTCCGATGGCGTGCTCGATATGCCGGTGGAAGGTCCGCCCGTCGTTCAGCGTCACGGTCATGTCGACCTGCGCGGGATCGACGCCGGGGGTGATCACCGGGACCACCTTCTGGCGCAGGGCCACCACCCGCGGATCGTTCACCGACCGGTCGCTGAACTGCTTCTCGCCGCCCGCGCCCTCCACGAAGGCCACCGCGGCGGCGTGGTAGATGCTGAACTTGCCCTCCAGGCCGGTCTTCGGCGCGGTCTTGCCGGTCAGCTCCAGGACGAGCGGGTGGACCTTCAGGTCGACGCGCTGGATGTCCTCCGGCCTGACGTGGTCCTGGTCGCGGATCTGGATCGCCGCGTCGATCGTCGGGTGCATGACGATCCCGCAGGCGAAGGGCTTGTAGGTGTTGAGCTGCGCCTCGTAGCGGGTGCCGAGGCCGTCGGTGATCTGCGACCAGTCCTGCTTGGTGGAGATCGTGTTGGCCCAGCCGCGCTTGGCCTCGATCATGCCGTCCGACGAGGTGAAGCCCTTGGCCGCCAGGATCGCGGCGAACAGGCCGTTGGACGCGGCCCGGCCCGGGTTGAAGCTCTTGTTCATCGAGCCGAACGACTCGCGCAGGCCCACCGGCTGCGAGGCGGCGAGCCCGAGGGCGTAGACCATCTGCTGCTCGGTGAGGCCCATCAGCTTGCCGGCGGCGGCGGCCGATCCGAACACGCCCGCGGTGCCGGTGATGTGCCACCCGGCATCGTAGTGGTTCGGGTAGACCGCGTTGCCGATCCGGCATTCGGCCTCGATCCCGACCACCAGGGCTTCGAGGAAGTCCTTGCCGGAGACCGGTTTCATCGCCGCGTAGGCCAGGATCGCCGAGGCAACCGGGCCGGCCGGGTGGATGATCGTCTTCAGGTGGGTGTCGTCGAAGTCGAAGATGTGGCTCGACACGCCGTTGAGGAAGGCGGCGTTCATGATGTCGAACCGCTCGGTCCGTCCGAACAGCCCGGCCTGCGGCGGCCCGGAGAAGGGCTGCAGCGCCGAGACCGCCACGTCGACGGTCTCGTGGTGCGAGCCGCCGATGGCCACCCCGACCCAGTTGAGGAAGCTGCGCACGCCCTCGCGGCGGACGGGCTCCGGCAGGGTGTCGTAGGAGGATCCCAGGATCCACTGCGCGAGGATCTTCGTGACGTGCGGCGGCGCTGCCTTCGCGGCCGGCTTCGCGGCCTCGGCCGCCTGCGCGCCCTGCAGGGCGGGCGCCGTCAGGGCGAGGCCCGCGGCCCCGATGAGCGAGCGGCGATTCATCGACATGGCGTTCTCCCGGACAGGGCCGCCCGAGGCGCCCCGATTGCCGGACATGATAATGAATTCATCCCTGGGGCGGCGGCCTCCGTGTTTCACCGCGGCGGGTCTGATACCGTTTCCGGTTGAACGCTTCGGTCGGTGCGGCCCGCTCCGTCTTTGCGAGTGCAGCGAAGCAACCCAGGGCTGCGGGACAGCAGGGGGCGTGGCGCTATCTGGATTGCTTCGCTCCGCTCGCAAGGACGGCGGAACCGATCTGATCAACCGAAAACGGTACGAACCCCCTTCACACCACTACCGGGAGGGCCTCCTGCGCGCCCACGCCGAAGACGCGCCGGTACCGGGCGACCTCGTCGGCCGGGCCCTGCGCTTTGGTGGGATTGTCGGAGAGCTTCACGGTCGGCCGGCCGTCGGCCTGCGTGACCTTGCAGACGATGGAGACCGGGTCGAGCTTGCCGTCCGGCAGGAGCCCGCGGAAATCGTTGGTGAGCAGCGTGCCCCAGCCGTAGCCGATGCGCATGCGCCCGTGGAACCGGGCGTGGATGCGCTCGATCTCGTCGATATCGAGGCCGTCCGAGAAGATCGCGAGCTTCTCCCGCGGGTCGTGCCCGCGATCCTGCCAGAAGCGGATGACCTCCTCGCCGCCCTCGATCGGGTCCTTCGAGTCGATGCGGATGCCGGTCCAGTCGCTGACCCAGTCGGGGGCGTTCGCCAGGAATCCGGTGGTTCCGTAGGTATCGGGCAGGATCACCAGCAGGTTGCCGCCGTAATCCTCCTGCCAGTCGGCGAGCACCGCGTAGGGCGCGGCGGCGAGCGCCGCGTCGTCCTCGGCGAGCGCCGCGTAGACCATCGGCAATTCGTGGGCGTTCGTCCCCACCGGCTCGACCTCCTGCCGGGCCGCGATCAGGCAGTTGGAGGTGCCGAGGAACGCGCCGTCCAGGCCCTCCGCCATGGCCTGGACGCACCAGTCCTGCCACAGGAATCCGTGGCGCCGACGCGTGCCGAAATCCGCCACCGACAGGTCCGGAAGCCTCTGCAGCCGCTCGATCTTCTCCCAGACCCGGGTCATGGCGCGGGCGTAGAGCACCTGCAGGTCGAGCTTGCCGAGGCCCCGCAGCACGGCCCGCGCCCGCAGCTCGTTCAGGATCGCGAGCGCCGGGACCTCCCACATGGTGGTCTCGACCCAGGGGCCGTGGAAAGTCAGCTCGTACTGGCCGTCATGGACGGCGAGCTCGTATTCGGGGAGCTGGAAGGTCGCGAACCAGGAGACGAATTCGGGGCCGAGGATGCGTCCCTGGCCGCGGAACACGTTGCCCCGCAGCCACGTGATCTCGCCCTTACTGAGGCGCAGCGTTCGGGCGTGGTCGAGCTGTTCCCGCAGCAGCCCGGCATCGACCTCGTCGGCGATCCGGATCCGGCGGGTGCGGTTGGTGATGCCGAAGGTGGTCTGGATGTCGGGGTGCCGGCGCAGGATCGTCTGCGCCATCAGGAGCTTGTAGAAATCGGTGTCGAGGAGCGACCGCACGATCGGGTCGATGCGGAAACTGTGATCGTAGACCCGTTTCGCCAGATCGAGCATTCGTCAGGCACTCTGCCGCGCTTGGAACGCGCAGAGCGCATGCCGGGACCGCACACGTCAAGAAGACGGGCGGCCTCCGCCCGGAGACCGCCCGCGAAAGCGCCGATCCTGACGACCGATCCTCAGGCGAGGTCGACCTTCTTGATCTCGGTCTTCGGGCTCTCGCCGGTGAGCGAGGCCTTCACGTAGCCGTAGAGGTGCAGCATCGTGCTGTTGGGGCTGTCCCAGTACTCGCCCTTCTCCGGGTGGACGCGGATCAGAGCGACCTCCGGGTCGTTCTTCCCGTTCGGGAACCAGGTCTTCAGGCTCTCATTCCACTTCGCGTCGATGATCGACTGGTCGCGGACGATCTCCGCCTTGCCGGCTACCGAGACGTAGTTCTGGCTCGACGGGTCGGAATAGGCGAGGTTGATCTGATTGTCCTTGCTGATCTCGGCCGTCTTGGGCGAGTGCAGCTTGGTGAAGAACCACAGGTCGCCGTTCTCGTCGGCGTCGTTGTTCCACATCGGGCGGCTGTTGAGCGTGCCGTCGGAGTCGACGGTGGTCATCATGGCGATCTTCACGTCCTTGATGAGCTCGAACAGCTTCTTCGCGCCCTCGTGGTCGCGGTGGTTGCCCTGATGCATGAAAGTGGTCTCCTACGCGTCGTTTCGGTCCCGGCGGGGTCTCCGGAGGGAGCCCCGCCCGAAGGCTGCCCCGACAACGGATCAGTCTCCGGTTGGTTCAGCTTGCCCGTGCGGTGAGGAGGTTCGGATGCGAGGTGTTCGGAGATTGGGGCGTACGGCCGCGGCGCTGGCGCTGGGCGCGCTCTGTCTCGGCGCTCGGCCGGCCGGCGCCGAGGTGCGCTTCGGCCCGGGCGTGCGCATCGGCGGCCACGACTTCTCGAACCGCCGCTACGGCAGCGTCCACATCGAGCGCGTGAAGCGCCTGCGCGGCCCCCTCGGCTGCCGTCGCCTGCGGCATGGGTTCTACCGGCGCGGCGACGGGACCGTGGTGCGCGGCCCGATGGAGGCGTGCAACCTCATCGCCCGGCCGCACTGACGCCGGCACGGTCCAGGCGGCGCCCCGCTCCGGCGCGGGATGGCCGCGGGGACGCGGGCCACCGGCGCGCGCCGATCTCGGGCCCGGGGTCTGGTGTTCTGGGCCCGCTCGGTTACATGCACTGGCATACCTGCTTGCCCCGGTGGAGAACGATTTTGGCGATCACCCGCGACGACGTGCTGAAGGCGCTCGCCGACGTCACCGTCGATGCCGCCGGCACCACCCTGCCCGGCTCGGGACGGCTGTCCCAGGTCGTGGTCGATCCGAACAGCCGCGTGATGTTCTCGATCCTCGTCGATCCCAGCGAGGCCGAGCGGTTCGAGCCGGTGCGGCGCCAGGCCGAGGGGCGCGTCCTGAAGATGCCGGGCGTCTCGGGCGTGTTCGCGAGCCTCACCTCCGAGCGGAACCAGAGCCACCCGGCCCAGAGCGGCGCCGCTCCCCGGCCCGTGACGCCGCCGCCGGTCGCGCCGCCGCGGCCCGGCGCGCCGCCGAACCAGGGCCCGCAGATCGCGGGCGTGCGCCACATCGTGGCGGTCGCCTCCGGCAAGGGCGGCGTCGGCAAGTCGACCACCGCCTGCAACCTCGCCCTGGCGCTCCAGGCGCAGGGGCTGAAGGTCGGCCTCCTCGACGCCGACATCTACGGCCCCTCCGTGCCGAAGCTGTTCGGGCTCTCGGGCAAGCCTAACGTCGTCGACAACAAGGCCATGGAGCCGATGGTCGGCTACGGCCTCAAGGTCATGTCGATCGGCTTCCTGATCGAGCCCGAGACGGCGATGATCTGGCGCGGCCCGATGGTGCAGTCGGCCATCACCCAGATGCTGCGCGACGTGCTCTGGGGCGAGCTCGACGTGCTGCTCGTCGACATGCCGCCCGGCACCGGCGACGCGCAGCTCACCATGGCGCAGGCGACGCCGCTCTCCGGCGCCGTGATCGTCTCCACCCCGCAGGATCTCGCGCTGATCGACGCGCGGCGCGGCGTGACCATGTTCAAGAAGGTCGCGGTGCCGATCCTCGGCGTGATCGAGAACATGGCGACCTTCGTCTGCCCGAATTGCGGCCACGCCTCGCACATCTTCGGGCACGGCGGCGCGCGGAACGAGGCGCAGCGGCTCGGCGTGCCGTTCCTCGGCGAGGTGCCGCTGAACATGACCATCCGCGAGACCTCGGATGCCGGTCGGCCGGTGGTGGCGACCGATCCGGAGGGGCCGCACGCCAAGGTCTACCGGGACATCGCCGCTCAGCTCTGGGCGAACCTGTCCGGCGCTCCGGCCGGGCGGACGGCGCCGAAGATCGTCTTCGAGTGATCCTGTGCCCTCCCCGCCTCTTCCGCCGCCGGTCCTGGGCCTGATCCTCGCCGGTGGGCGGGCGCGGCGGATGGGCGGGGGCGACAAGCCGCTGCTGCGGCTCGGGGGGCGGACCCTGCTGGAGCGGGTGGTCGAGCGGCTCGGGCCGCAATGCGGGGCGGGACTGGCGCTCAGCGCCAACGGCGACCCGGCGCGGTTCTCCGGCTTTCCCGGTCCGGTCCTGCAGGACCCCGTGCCGGATCAGCCGGGCCCGCTCGCCGGCATCCTCGCCGGGCTGGAGCACGCCGGCGCGCGGGGTATCGCGCGGGTGGTGAGCGTGTCGGGCGACGCGCCGTTCCTGCCGGAGGATCTGGTAGCGCGCCTCGGCGCGGCCGGACCAGAGACCGGCATCGCGCTCGCGGCCTCAGGGGAGCGGCAGCACTACACGATCGCGCTCTGGCCGACGGCTCTGAGCGACGCGCTTCGGGACTATCTCGAACGCGGCGAGCGGCGCGTCGGCGCCTTCATCGCGCGCCACGGGGCCGCGGTCGCGACTTGGCCGATCGAGCCGGTGGACCCGTTCCTCAACATCAATTCGCCGGCGGATCTGGCGGCGGCGGAAGCCCTGGACCGCGGGTGATGCGGCCCGCCGTCATCACGAGCGAAGCGAAGTGACCCAGGGCAGCGCGACGCGTGAAGACGCGGCGCTACTGGATTGCTTCGCTCCGCTCGCAAAGACGGTACAGCCGAAGCCATCGAGAGATGGCTTCGGCTGTGAGGCTTGATCCGAGCTCAGGCCGCCGCGACGGTCGCCTTCACGATCTTGTCCGGCGAGCGCGGCGGCTCGCCCTTGTTGATCGTGTCGACCACATCCATGCCTTCCACGACCTTGCCCCACACCGTGTACTGCTTGTCGAGGAAGCGGGCGTCGTCGAAGCAGATGAAGAACTGCGAGTTCGCCGAGTGCGGGAAGTTCGTCCGCGCCATCGAGCAGGTGCCGCGCACGTGCGGCTCGGCGTTGAACTCGGCCTTCAAGTCCGGCAGGTCGGAGCCGCCCGAGCCGGTGCCGGTCGGGTCGCCGGTCTGGGCCATGAACCCGTCGATCACCCGGTGGAACGGCACGCCGTCGTAGAAGCCCTGGGCGGCGAGCGTCTTGATGCGCTCGACGTGGCCCGGGGCGAGGTCGGGGCGCAGCGCGATCACGACGCGGCCCTTGGTGGTCTCCAGCACGATGGTCTCGTTGTCGGCCATAGTCTTTCCTTCCGGTTGGGGGAACTGTATCGGCGCGTGCCGGATCCGGCCAGCGCCCGTGTCGGTCTCGCCGGCGCTCAGGCCGGCGGGCGGTAGACGAAGCGGAGCGCCACCGGCCGCCCCGCGATCGCCCGGCCCAGACCCGGCGTGATGTGGACCGGGGTGCAGCGCGCGAGGGCGTCGAGGGTCCCGCGCACCAGGGTATTCCGCCGATCGCCCGCGACCCCCGCCGCGTAGGTGACGCGGGGCGGCCCGATCAGGCTGCCGTCGCGCCGCAGCGCGAGCCGCAGGGTGATCTCGATGTCGTCGGACCCGCCGCTCGGGCGGCCGAGGCCGCCCGGTGCCTGCCAGCAGGCGGCGAGCGCCGGGTAGAGCTCGGCCAGGGTGTCGGCGGGCTTGGTCGCCATCCGGGCGACCGGGACCGGGACCGTGGCGCGCAGGGTCTGGGGCAGGCTCAGCGGGTAGCCGCCCCCCGGCTCCTCGGCGTAGCCGTAGAACGGCGCGCCGTCATAGGCCGCGGCGGCCGCCGGGATCAAGCTCAGCAAGAGGATCGAGGCGGCGCGCCGGCCCGGCATGCGGCCGCTACTTGGCCTTCTCGGCGAGCGTCATGCTGACGATCTTGTCGGGATCCTGGACGGCCCCGCCCGGCGCGCCCGGGGCGGCCTTCTTGATCTTGTCGAGGACGTCGAGCCCGTCCGTGACGTTGCCGACGATCGTGTACTGGCCGTTCAGGAACGGCGCGTCGCCGAGGCAGATGAAGAACTGCGAGTTCGCCGAGTTCGGATCCTGCGAGCGGGCCATGCCCACGGTGCCGCGGCGGAACTGGGCCGACTGCGTGAACTCGGCCGGGATGTTCGGCAGGCTGGAGCCGCCGGTGCCTTTGCCCTTCGGGTCGCCGGTCTGGGCCATGAACCCGTCGATGACGCGGTGGAACTTGAGGCCGTTGTAGAAGCCCTGCGAGACAAGGGTCTTGATCTGCTTGACGTGCTTGGGCGCGATGTCGGGCCGCAGCTCGATGGTGATCCGCCCGTCCTTGGTCTGGAGATAGACCGTGTTGGCGTCGGCGGCCCGGGCCGCCTGAGCGGTGCCGAGCGTCAGGGCGAGCGCGAGGAGGGCGTGGCGTCGGTTCATCGAAGTCCTTCCAGGGTCGGGCCGGTGTCAGGAATGGGCGGCGAAGCGCTGCCGGAGGCGCGCGGCGACCGCCGCGGGCACGAAGGGCGAGACGTCGCCCCCCATGCCGGCGATCTGGCGCACCAGCGTCGCGGTGATCGGGCGGGCCTGCGTCGAGGCGGGCAGGAACACGGTCTGCACCTCGGGCGCCATGGCGCCGTTCATGCCGGCGAGCTGCATCTCGTAGTCGAGATCCGTGCCGTCGCGCAGGCCGCGGATGAAGATCGCGGCGCCGCAGCGCCGGGCGGCCGAGACGGCGAGATCGTTGAAGGTGACGATCTCCAGCGCCGCACCCTCGGCCTGGGCCACCGGCCCGCAGGTCTCGCTCAGCAGCGCCGCCCGCTCCTCGGCGGAGAACAGCGGGGCCTTGCCGGGGTGGACGCCGATGGCGATCACGAGGCGGTCCACCAGCCGGCAGGCCTGGCGGACCACGTCGAGATGGCCGTTCGTGACCGGATCGAACGAGCCGGCGTAGAGGGCAGTGCGGGTCATCGCGACCCGACCTAGAGCATTTTCGCGCCGGACGGAACCGGGCGGCGCCTCAGGCCTCCTCGCCGCCCTCGGGACCGGCCTCGGCGCCCTCGTCCTCGCCCTCGATGTGCTCCACCGAGACGACCTTCTCGTCCTTGGCGGTGTTGAACACCGTCACGCCCTGCGAGGCGCGGCCGACGATGCGGATGTCGTCCACCGGCACGCGGATCAGCTGGCCGCCGTCGGTGACTAGCATGATCTGGTCCGAGGCCTCGACCGGGAAGGACGCCACGAGGCTGCCGTTGCGGGCATTGACCCGCATCGCCGTGATGCCCTTCCCGCCGCGTCCCGAGGTCCGGTACTCGAACGACGAGGAGCGCTTGCCGAAGCCCCGCTCCGACAGGGTCAGCACGTACTGCTCGGCCGCGCCCATCTCGTTGTAGCGGTCGAGCGAGATCGCCGCCGCCTCGGCGCCGTCCTCGGGCTCCGCGTCGCCGTTCTCCTCGGCCTCGCCGGTCACGGCGCGGCGCATCTTCAGGTAGCCGGCCCGCTCCTCGGCGCTGGCGTCGAAGGCGTTCAGGATGGTCATCGAGATGACCCGGTCGTCCTTGGCCAGCAGGATGCCGCGCACGCCCGTGGAGTCGCGGCCCTTGAAGACGCGCACGTCCTCGACGGGGAAGCGGATGCACTGGCCGAGCGCCGTGGTCAGCAGCACGTTCTGGTCCGGACGGCAGATCTCGACGTGGACGATGTGGTCGCCCGGGTCGAGCTTCATGGCGATCTTGCCGTTGCGGTTCACCGTGGTGAAGTCCGAGAGCTTGTTGCGCCGGACGTTGCCGCGCGCGGTCGCGAACATCACGTCGAGCGTCTCCCAGGACGCCTCGTCCTCGGGCAGCGGCATGATCGTGGTGATGCGCTCGGAGGTGTCCTGCAACTGCAGGATATTCACCAGCGCCTTGCCGCGGGCGTTCGGGGCGGCCATCGGCAGCCGCCAGACCTTCTCCTTGTAGGCCTGGCCCTGGCTGGAGAAGAACAGCACCGGCGTGTGGGTGTTGGCCACGAACAGGCGGGTGACGAAATCCTCGTCGCGGGTCGCCATGCCGGAGCGGCCCTTGCCGCCGCGGCGCTGGGCTCGGTAGGTCGAGAGCGGCACGCGCTTCACGTAGCCGGCGTGCGACACGGTCACCACCATGTCCTCGCGGGCGATCAGGTCCTCGTCCTCGACGCTGCCGTCGAAGTCGACGATCTCGGTCCGGCGCGGGGTGGCGAACTGCTCGCGGACCTCGGCTAGCTCGCCCTTGACGATGCCCTGGATGCGGGCGCGCGAGCGCAGGATGTCGAGGTAGTCGGCGATCTCGTCGGCCAGCGTCTTCAGCTCGTCGCCGACCTCGTCGCGGCCGAGAGCCGTGAGGCGCTGCAGGCGCAGGTCGAGGATGGCGCGGGCCTGGGTCTCGGACAGGAGGTAGGTCCCGTCCTCGGCGACGCGGTGGCGCGGGTCGTCCACGAGCGCGATCAGCGGCGCGATGTCGTGGGCCGGCCAGTCGCGGGCCATCAGGGCCTCGCGGGCCGTGTTCGGGTCCGGCGAGGTCCGGATCAGGCGGATCACCTCGTCGATGTTGGCGACCGCGATCGCGAGGCCGCACAAGACGTGGGCGCGCTCGCGGGCCTTGCCGAGGAGGAACTTGGTCCGCCGGGAGACGACCTCCTCGCGGAAATCCACGAAGGCCTGGAGCAGGTCCTTCAGGTTCATCAGCTCGGGGCGGCCGCCGTTCAGCGCCACCATGTTGCAGCCGAAGGAGCTCTGCAGCGGCGTGAACCGGTAGAGCTGGTTCAGCACCACGTCGGCCATCGCGTCGCGCTTGATCTCGACGACGATGCGCATGCCCGTCCGGTCGGATTCGTCGCGCAGGTCCGAGATGCCCTCGACGCGCTTCTCCTTCACCAGCTCGGCGATCTTCTCGACGAGCGTCGCCTTGTTCACCTGATAGGGGATCTCGGTGAAGATCAGCGCCTCGCGCTCCTTGCGCAGCTCCTCGACATGCGACTTCGCGCGCATGATCACCGAGCCGCGGCCCGTCGCGTAGGCCTGCCGCGTGCCGGCGCGGCCGAGGATCATGCCGCCGGTCGGGAAGTCCGGGCCGGGCACGATCTCGGTGAGCTGCTCGATGGTCAGGCCCGGATCGTCGATCAGCGCCACGCAGGCGTCGATCAGCTCGCCGAGATTGTGCGGCGGGATGTTGGTCGCCATGCCGACCGCGATGCCGCCCGCGCCGTTGACCAGCAGGTTCGGGAAGCGGGCCGGCAGGACGGTCGGCTCCTCGCGCGACTCGTCGTAGTTCGGTCCGAAATCGACGGTGTTCTTGTCGATATCGGTGAGCAGCGCGGTGGCGGGCTTGGCCAGCCGCGATTCGGTGTAGCGCATGGCGGCCGGCGGATCGCCGTCCACCGAGCCGAAATTGCCCTGCCCGTCGATGAGCATGAGGCGCATGGAGAAGTCCTGCGCCATCCGCACGAGGGCGTCGTAGATCGATTGGTCGCCGTGCGGGTGGTACAGACCGATCACGTCGCCGACGATGCGGGCCGACTTGACGTATTTCCGCTCGGGCAGGTGCCCGGATTCGAAGGCGGAGTAGAGGATGCGCCGGTGCACCGGCTTGAGACCGTCGCGGGCGTCGGGAAGCGCCCGGCTCACGATCACGCTCATCGCGTAATCGAGGTAGGAGCGGCGCATCTCGTCGGTGATGGAGACGGGGCGGATGTCGCTGGCGGGCGGGGCGGCGCCAGTCGGATCGTTCTCGGCCAAGTCGGTATCCGTTCTGAAGCCCGGACGGGCGGTGCTCACGGCCGTTCCCGGGTGGCGCGCGATGCGCCGGAACGGCCTCTCGGAAGAGCAGTGATATCAGACGGTTAAATAAGGTTTTCCGAGGCCGCCCGCAAGGTCGCAGCGCGGCTGCCGGCGCGCGTCCCGGCAGGGATGCGCCCCGGCCCGATCGGGCCGGGGCGCGCAGGGCTGCGCTCAGTAGAACGTGACGTGCCGGTGGCCGTACGGACGGGCGTACGGGCGGCCATGCCAGACGTGGTGGCGGTGCCAGTGCCGGCGGAAATGGTGGTGCCGGTGCCAGTGATGGCGACGGTGCCAGTAGTGGCGGCGGTGGTGCCAGTGGCGGCGCCAGTGGTGGCGGCGGTGCCAGTGGCGGCGGTGGCGCCAGTGGGCCTGCTGCACCGCGGGGGCGGGCGCGGCGGCCTCGGCGCTCGCGGGGACCGGCAGGGGCGCCGCGCGCGCGGGCGCACTCGCCAGCCCGCCGAGCAGCGCGGCGAGGAGGACCAGGATCGGCCAGGGTCGCATCGTTTCTCTCCCGTGTGAGCGCCCGTCCGAGTCCAGCGGATCCGGGCCGGCACGAGGCTCGCGCCGTCGCCTGAAACGGCCAAGGTCGGCAAACGGTTCGATCCGTTCCGACTGCGCAGACGCGCCGCCCTCGCGCACCACCCTCGCGCACCACCCTCGCGCACCGCCCTTGCGCGGGGCCGGAAAGCGCCCAGTTTCCGGAGCAGGCGCTTCCGGGCCGTCTCCCGCCCGGCTTCCCGACGAGCCGCGTAAGACTCCCATGGCGTTCGCGTTCCCCGACACATTCCGCGCCCTCCTCCCGCGCCGCTTCCGGGACCGACGCCCGCGGGTCGCGGTGGTCCGGCTGTCGGGCACGATCGGGGCGGTCTCGCCGCTCCGGCCGGGGCTCTCGATCGGGGGCGTCGCGGGCAGCCTGGAGCGCGCCTTCGGGATGCCGGGGGTGAAGGCGGTGGCGCTGGTGATCAACTCGCCCGGCGGCTCGCCGGCGCAGTCGCACCTGATCCACCGCCGCATCCGGGCGCTGGCCGAGGAGAAGGGCGTGCCGGTGATCGCCTTCGTGGAGGATGTCGCGGCCTCCGGCGGCTACATGATCGCCTGCGCGGCCGACGAGATCGTCGCCGATCCGACCTCGATCATCGGCTCGATCGGCGTGGTCTCGGCCGGGTTCGGCTTCCACGGCCTCCTGGAGAAGCTCGGTGTCGAGCGCCGGGTGCACACGCAGGGCGAGGCGAAGTCGATGCTCGACCCGTTCCGCCCGGAGGATCCCGCCGACGTGGAGCGCCTGAAGCGCATCCAGGCCGACGTGCAGGACCTGTTCACCGGCCTCGTCACGGCCCGGCGCCCGGGCCTGTCGACGTCCGAGAACCTGTTCACCGGCGCGGTCTGGACCGGGCGGCAGGCGCTGCCCCTCGGCCTCGTCGACGCCCTGGGCGACGTGCGCACCGCGATGCGCGCGCGCTTCGGCGAGAAGGTCGACCTGCGCCTCGTCGCCGAGGCGCGCGGCGGCCTGCTCTCCCGCATCCTGCGCCGGGGCGGCGCGCCGGGCGGGATCGACCTGGCCGAGGGGGCGATGGCCGCGTTCGCGGAGCGCGCGGCCTTCGCCCGCTACGGGCTCTGAGGGCTCAGGCCGCGACCTGACCGAGGAAGCGCTCGATCTCGCCCTCGAGGTCGGCCGCGACCGCGTCGACGGTCTGAGCCGCCTCGGTGACCGTGGCGGCCATGCGGGCCGAGCGCCGCGCGGCGCCGGCGACCGTGGTCAGGCCGCCCGCGATGGCCTCGGTGGCGCCGGCCGTGTCGGCGACGTTGCGGGAGATCTCGGCGGTGGCCGCGCCCTGGGCCGAGACCGCCGACGCGATCCCGCCCGTGGTGGCGCTGACCGCCCGCATCCGCTCGCCCATCCGGCCGATGGCCGCCACGGCCGCCGTCGTCGAGGCCTGCACGCCGGCGATCTGGCTGCCGATCTCCTCGGTCGCCCGCGCGGTCTGCGACGCCAGCGCCTTCACCTCCGCGGCCACCACGGCGAAGCCCTTGCCGGCGGCGCCCGCCCGGGCGGACTCGATCGTGGCGTTGAGCGCCAGCAGGTTGGTCTGCTCGGCGATCTGGCGGATCAGCCCGACCACCGCGCCGATGCGCCCCGCGGCCTCGGCGAGCTCGCCGATCTCGGCGTTCATGGCGTCCGACTCCGCGGCGGCCGTGGCCACCAGGGCCTCGGCCTGGTCGAGCTGGGTCCCGATCTCCGCGATGGAGGCGGAGAGCTCCTCGGCGGCGCTCGCGACGGTCTGGACGCTGGCGGAGGTCTCGTGCGAGCCGCGCTCGGTCTCGGCGACGGCGGCCTCCGCCTCGGCGGAGCTGGCCGCCATCTCGCCGGCCCGGGCGCGCATCGCGCCGGTGCTGGCGGTCAGCGCGTCCTTCAAGCGGACGATCTGGCCCCGGAACGCCTCGATGGCGCGGTCGAGCGCGGCCCGCCGCCGCGTCTCGTCGGCCGCGCCCGCGCTCTGCAGGCTCTCGAGTTCCCGGATCCGCAGGCCGGAGACGCGCAGCACTTCGAGGGCGCGCGCCACCGTGCCGATCTCGTCGCCGCGCGCCGCGTGGGGGATCGCCGAGTCCAGGTCGCCGGCCGCGAGGGCCTCGATCCGCGCGGCGATCGTCGCGAAGGGCCGGAACAGTCGCGCCGCCGCCAGCCCCACGAGGGCGCAGGCCAGCACCGCGATGATCAGGGCGGCGACGCTGAGGCTCGTCATCGTCTGGGCGTGGGCGTCGAAGTACATCTCGATCGGCAGGCCGACGAACAGGATGCCGTTCACCTTGCCGGCGGCGTCGACCGTCGGCTGGTACACCGTGTGGTAGCGCCGCCCGAACAGGGTCGCCGGCCCCTCGTAGGTTCGCCCGGCGCGGATCGCGGCCTGGGCCGGGCTGTCGGCGGCGAGCGCCGTGCCGACCGCGCGGGTCCCGTCCTCCCGGCGCACGGTGGTCTGGCGCCGTACGAAGCTGTCGGAGGCGGGCTCGTAGCTGAACACCGTCGCCAGGCCGCCCGAGTAGGCGACGGCGTCGTCCACGACGCGGGCATCGGCGAAGCCCGACAGGCTCGGCGTCGACACCCGGGCGACGCGCGCGCCGTCGAGATCCGCCGCCGCGCCCTCGACCCGCGCCGCCAGGACGAGCGCCAGAGTTCTCAGGTTGCGCTCGCCGTTGGTGCGCTGGCGCACCTCCATCTGCGACCAAGTTTGTCGCGAGACCGTAATCCAGATGGCGCCGGCGGTGAGTGTCACGGCGAGCATCGCCAGCAGGATGACTTTCGTCGACAGAGTCATCCTGCGCAGCGAATAGGAATGTGTGCGCATCTATTGGTATCCGTGCCTATAGCCGGCCGGACACTCTGTCGTGAGGTTGAAATGACGGGTTAAGGTTCGCCAGAAAGGCGAGCCATTGCCGCAGATTTCAACCCTGCCCTGCGCGCCGGGCGGAGACGCGGGCGAGCGCCGCCAGATCCTTCTCGCCGTCGCCGTGGCTGATCGCCTCGATGAGACCGTCCCGCAGCACGCTGGCGAAGGGCATCGGCACCCCGGCGCCCTCGGCCGCCTGCAGGGCGAGCCGCACGTCCTTGGCCCCGAGCCTGAGGATGAAGCCCGGCGGCTCGTAGCGGTTCTGTGCGATCGAGGCGCCGTAGCCCTTGTAGACCGGCGAGGCGAACAGCGTGTTGGTCATCAGGTCGAGGAACTCGGCGCCCGGGACGCCGTGGCCCTCCGTCAGGGCGCAGGCCTCGGCCATGGCCTCGATCGCCGAGATCAGCATGAAGTTGCCGGCGAGCTTGACGGCGTTCGCCCGCGTCGGGTCGTCGCCGAAGCGCCAGGTCCTGGCGCCCATCGCGTCGAGGAGTGGGCCGGCGCGGTCGATGAGGGCTCCCTCTCCCGCCGCAACGATGTTGAGCTTCCCGGCCTCCGCCACGTCCGGCCGCCCGAAGACCGGGGCCGAGACGTAGGGGACGCCGGCCCGCGCGTGGACGGCGGCGAGCTGCTTCGCCAGGGCCACCGAGACCGTGCTCATCCCGATATGCAGGCCGGGGCGCTCCGGCCGGTCGAGGAGGCCGCCGGCCACGATCACGGCCTCGAGTGCCGCGTCGTCGGCCAGCATGGTGATCACGGCGTCCCCGGCGAACGCCTCGGCGGCGCTCGCCACGGGGGTGACGCCGTCGATGCCGCGCGCGGCCTCCGGCGAGCGGTTCCAGGCGCGCACCGTGTGGCCGGCCCGGGCGAGATTGGCCGCCATGGCGCGACCCATCCGCCCCATCCCGATGAATCCGACGTCCATGCCGTGCTCCTCGACGCGCTGTGCCGTCTGCCAACTGGGAAATCCCGGCCGGCGGTCAACGGCCCCGGCCGGATTTGCGGCGCTCGCACGGCGTGGCAAGCTCGATCCATGCTGCAGAATCGCATCACCGACATTCCCGGCCTGCGGGTCGGCCACGCCACCGACCTGCGGCTCGCCAGCGGCGTCACCGCGATCGTGTTCGATGAGCCGGCCATCGCCGCGGTCGACGTGCGCGGCGGCGGGCCGGGCACCCGCGAGACCGACCTGCTCGACCCCGAGCGCACCGTGGAGCGGGTCGACGCCTTCGTGCTCTCCGGGGGCTCGGCCTTCGGCCTCGACGCGGGGGCGGGCGTGGCGGCGTGGCTCGCCGAAGCCGGGCGCGGCTTCCCGGTCGGCGCCATGCGGGTGCCGATCGTCCCCGGGGCGGTCCTGTTCGATCTCCCCAACGGCGGGGACAAGGCCTGGGGCCGCTATCCGCCCTATCGCGAGCTGGGCTTCGAGGCCGCCGCGGCCGCGGCGGAGGATTTCGCCCTGGGCTCGGTCGGGGCCGGGACGGGCGCGCGCACCGGGCGACTGAAGGGCGGGATCGGATCCGCCTCGGCGCAGGTGCCGGGAACGGGCTTCCGCGTCGGGGCGCTCGCGGCCGTGAACGCCTTCGGCAACGCGACGATCGGCGCCGGGCCGCATTTCTGGGCGGCGCCCTTCGAAGAGGGCGACGAGTTCGGTGGTCTCGGCGCGCCGGTCCGGGTGCCGCCGGAGGCACTCGCCTTCCCGGCCCGGGCGCTGCCGGGCGCCGCCACGACGCTGGCCGTGGTGGCGACCGACGCGGCGCTGACCAAGGCGCAGTGCCGGCGCCTCGCGGTAGCCGCGCAGGACGGCCTCGCCCGCGCGCTCGTGCCGGCGCACACGCCCCTCGACGGCGACCTAGTCTTCGCCGCGGCGACCGGCGCCGTGCCCCTCGCCGAACCGGTGGTCGACCTCGCCCGCCTCGGCGACGTCGCCGCGCGCGTCCTGGCCCGGGCGGTGGCCCGCGGCGTGTTCTCGGCGACGAGCCTGCCCGGACACGCGCCGTCATTGCCCCTGGCCGGTACAGGGCTTCCACCGGCCTGGCGCGACCTGTTCGGCGCCTGATCGGCGGCCCCGCCCGCGCGCGGAACGATGCCGCAGGCCCGGGGTTACTGGCCGCGGCCGGAGGCCGCGACGCGGCCCGGATCGCACCGGGCCGCGCCCTGTGCTTAGCGGGAGAGAATCTCATGAGAATGACCGGCCTGATCGTCGCCGCGTCCGTCGCCCTGTTCGCCGGCGGAGCCCAGGCGATGCCCGTGGCACCGCTGACCGGCGGCGACGCCGCCGTCACCCTCGTCCGCGGCGGCTGCGGGTTCGGCGCCCATCGCGGGGCCTACGGCGGCTGCCGCCTGAATCGCGGCCCGCGCGGTGCGATCCGCCGCGCCGTCACCGGCGCTCCCCGCGGCTGCCCGCCCGGCCTCTATCGCGGCCCGCGGGGCGTCTGCCGCCGCTGAGTGACGGCGCTGGCGCCGCCCCCTGGGGTGGCGCCAGCGCGGGTTGCGGCTCTCGAGGGATGGCGGTCAGCGCAGGGGCGAGCGCCCCTGGGGGAGCGCGATCGTCGCGGTCGCCTCGGCGATCTGGTCCGGGCCGCCCTTCGGCGGCCAGATTCCCGCCTCGTAGGCGCGGGACCGCAGCGCGGCCCGCTCCTCGAGGCTCGGGAAACCCCAGATGTGCGTGATGCGCGGCGCGCCGTCGAGGGCGTACATGTTGACGACGAGGTGCTGCGTGTAGGCGCGTGCCGGCTCGATCGCGGCCTCCCAGGCCGCGAGGGTCGGCGGCAGGCCCCCCGGCTTCTGGCGATAGGTCCGGATCTCGTACACCCCGCCCCGGTCGCCCGTCCGGATCGGCGGCAGGAAGGGGAACGGGGCGTAGCTGTCCATCTCCAGCGCGGTGATCACGTGCCCGGCGTTGAACGGGTTGGCGCTGAGCAGGGCGCGCCGGCGCTCGGCGGTCATGTCCTCGGGCGCCGCGAAGCCGCGCAGCACGATCAGGCGCCCCAGCGTCCCGATCTCGGTGCGCCAGCAGCCGACCAGCTCGCCCTTGGCGTCGGGATCGTCCAGCCAGGCCTCGACGCCGGCCGAGACCTGACCCACCGCGAGCAGCGGGCACGAGAGGGTCGCGAGTTCGTACAGCATGGGCGCCTCGGCGACGTCGTCCCGTCGACGTCACGCCGTCAAAGCGGGAGATCGTCTTTCGTTGCCATCGGGACGCGCGGACCAGCTCCGCGCCGCCGGCCGAGCCTCACAGCTCGGCGCGGGCATCCTCCAGCAGCTGCGCCAGCCCGCTGTCGACCTCCTCGGCGAGCATCGTCCGCTCGGCGTCGGTGAGGTCCTTGGCCCAGGCGCCGCTGCCGAACCCGTCCGTGCAGCGCGCCCGCTCCGAGGCGATGTAGGCCTCGGTCTCGACCGGCCGGGTCTTCATCGCGTGGACGAAGCCGAACCACGCCGCCCGCTCCACCACCGCGAGCCGCGCCCGCAGCCGGATGGCCACCGCCTTCTCCGGATCGATCCCGTCCGCGCTCATCGTGGTTCTCCCGCGTCCTTCTCGGCCAGCCGATCCAGCAATCCCTGGAGCTGCCCCGGCACCGGCTCGGTCGCCGAACGCGCGTAGAGGACGCGCAGTTGCCGGCCGATCTCCGCGAGGCTCATGGAGCCCTTGGCGATCACCCGGTCGGCCTGCCGGTTCAGGCTCTCCTTCTCGGCCGCCGTGACCTCCTTGGCGGTGAGCACCACCACGGGCACGTCGCCGTCGGGCCGTGACCGCAGCGCCCGCAGGAAGCCGAACCCGTCCATCTCGGGCATCATCAGGTCGAGCAGGATCAGGCTCGGCCGCGCCTGGCTGACCCGCTCCAGGGCGATCCGGCCGTTCTCCGCCTCGTCGACGGTCCAGCCCTCGCGACCGAGCGAGCGGCGCAGGCGCTCCCGGGCATCCGCGTCGTCGTCGACTACGAGGACCCGCGCCTCGTTCGGCGCCGCGGGCCGGTAGCGCTCCATCAGGCCCTTGAGCCGGTCCCAGTCGATCGGCTTGACGAAGTAGTCGGTGGCGCCGAGCGCCTGGCCGAGCCCCTGCTCGGCCACCACCGAGGTCATGATCACCGGCGTCCCGGCGAGGTCGGGGTCGTTGCGGACCGCGTGCAGGACCGCCCAGCCGTCCATGCGCGGCATCTCGACGTCGAGCAGGATCGCCCGCGGCTTCAGGGCCCTGGCGAGCGTCAGGCCGGCGCGGCCGTCGTTGGCGCTGCGGACGTGGAAGCCCTCGCGCTCCAAAAAGCGCTGGAGCAGCTCGCGGGCGGCCGGGTCGTCGTCGACCAGCAGCACCGTCTCGTGCTCCTCGTGCGGCTCCACCGGCGTGTGCGCCTCGGCCTCGGTCGGCGGCGCGTCCTCCGGGCGCAGGGTCGCGGGCAGGCGGATCGTGAAGATCGCGCCCGCGCCCGGGGTGCTGGCGACGCCGATATCGCCGCCCATCGTCCGGCAGAACGCGCGGGTGATGGCGAGCCCGAGGCCCGTCCCCCCGAACTGCCGGGTGGTCGAATCGTCGGCCTGGACGAAGCGCTCGAACAGGCGGTCGATCTGGGCCTCGGTCAGGCCGATGCCGGTGTCGGCGACCGCGAAGGACAGCCAGTCGGCCCCAGCCTCGCGGTGCCGCCGCACCGTCAGGGTGATCGTCCCCCGCTCGGTGAACTTCGCGGCGTTGCCGATCAGGTTCAGCAGGCACTGGCGGATCTTGGTCTGGTCCTGGTGCATGGAGCCCAGGCCGGCCTCGCCCGCCGCGCCGGCGTCGAGGACGAAGCGGTTGCCCTTCTTCTCGACCAGGGAGCCGGTGGAGTCGGTGACGTCCCGGAGCAGGTCGGCCACCGTGAAGGTCTCGGCCGAGGCGGTCATGCGGCCGGCCTCGATCTTCGAGATGTCGAGGACGTCGTTGATCAGCGACAGCAGGTGACGGGCGGCCGCCTCGATCTTGCGCAGGTCCGGCAGCAGGGCGGCCTGGCCGATATCCTCCAGCTCCTCGCCGAGCATCTCGGAGTAGCCGATCACCGCCGAGAGCGGGGTGCGCAGCTCGTGGCTCATGTTGGCGATGAACTGGCTCTTGGCCCGGTTGGCCGCCTCGGCGGCCTGTCGGGCGCGCTCCACCGCCTCCTCGGCCTCCTTGCGCTCGGTGACGTCGACGCAGGTACCGACCCATTCCCGCAGGGAGCCGTCCTCGGCGAGAACCGGCACGCCGCGCACCTCCATGGCGCGCCAAGCCCCGTCGTGCCGGCGCAGCCTGTACTCGACCTCGTAGGTCGCGCGCGCCTCCACGCAGGCGGCCCAGGCATCGGCCGCGTGACCCCGGTCGTCGGGATGGACGGCGTCCAGCCAGCCCCAGCCCTGGTAGGCCTCCTCGGTCTGGCCGGTATAGGTGCTCCACCGGACCTGCGGCGGCATCAGCTCGCCCGCCGCATCCGTGTTCCAGATCACAGCCGCCGAGGCGTCCACCAGCGCCCGGAAGCGCTGCTCGGAATGGCGCAGGCGCTCCTCGACCGCGCGGCGGACGGTGATGTCGGTGTTGGTCCCGTACCAGCGCAGGATCCGCCCGGATTCGTCCCGGTAGGGCAGCGCCTTCGACAGGAACCAGCGGTAGCTTCCGTCGCGGCCGCGCAGCGGGAACGTGTCTTCCCAGGACCGGCCCAGCGTGATCGCGGCGCGGTAGCGCTCGGTCACCGACGCGACGTGGTCCGGGTGGTGGACCGTGCGCCAGCCCCAGCCCCGCATCTCGTCGAGGGAGGTGCCCGTGTAGTCGTACCAGCGCTGATTGTACCAGACGATGGTGCCGTCGGCCTCGGCGATCCAGGCGAGCTGCGGCAGCGTCTCGGCGAGGTTGCGGTAATCGGCATCCGTGACGGACCCTGGGCCGCTCTCAGTCTCGCTCATCGACCCGACGCTGTCCCGTCACCCGCCCCGCGGCGGCTTGAACCAGTATTCCTTATACACGCATCGCGTCCGGATCCGACCGCGGGGCCGCGGGGGCCGGCGGCCGGCGAAACCGCAGGGCGTCGATCGTGTAGAGCGCGAGCGCCACCCAGATCAGCGCGAGCATCAGCGCCCGATGCGGCTCGACGCGCTCGCCGTAGACGAGGACGCTCAGAACGAGCAGGCAGGTCGGCGCCACGTACTGCAGGAGGCCCAGGGTCGTGAGCCGCAGGCGCACCGCCGCGGCGGCGAACCAGATCAGCGGCAGCGCGGTGGTCAGCCCCGTGAGCATCAGCAGGGCACGGTCCCCCGGCGCGGCCGGCAGGAACGGCTCGGGCGACAGGACGAGCCAGACGATCGCCGCCGGCAGCAGCAGCAGGGTCTCGGCCAGGAACCCGACCAGCGCGTCGACGCCGACGATCTTCCGGGCGAGCCCGTAGAGGGCGAAGCTCACCGCCAGCGACAGTGACATCAGCGGCAGTTCCCCGGCCCACACCACCGCGACGGCGACGCCCGTCGCGGCGATACCGATCGCGACGGCCTGCGCCGGCCGCAGGCGCTCGCCCAGCACCACCCGGCCAAACGCCACGCTCACGAGGGGATTGATGTAGTAGCCGAGGCTCGCGTCGAGCAGGTGCCCGCCGCTGACGGCGTAGAGGTAGAGCAGCCAGTTCACGCCGATCATCGCCGCCGAGAGCACCAGCAGCGCGTGGCGCTTCCGGAGCGGCAGCGGCAGGTTGAGGCGGTGGCGGGCCGCGAGGATCAGCGCCAGCGCGCCGGCGAACACGCTCGACCAGACGATCCGCTCCGACAGGATGTGGTACGGCGTGTAGGCCCCGAGCATCCGGAAATGCACCGGGACCACGAGGCCCCAGCTCAGATAGGCGGCGAGCGCGTAGACGAGGCCCACGGAGTCCTCCCGGTCGACCCGGATGGGCGGCCGGGTCCGCGGGCTTTAGCCCGGACGGCCCGATCGCGACAGGCCGGGCGGTGCAGGGCTGCCATCTGGACCGGCGAGCCGACCCCGGGCGGCCCGGCTCGCGGACGGCGCTCCGGCTACGGCGCGATCCAGCCACCGGACCACCCGCCGGCCAGCCGATGCCAGGCGGCCCGGCGGTGTCCGCGGCGGTCGAGATAGAGGAAATCCAGCCGCTCGGCCCGAACCAGAACGGCGGCGAAGTGCGGCCGGCCGAGCGTCGCGGCCGCGGTCTCGTCCGGCAGGCTGTAGGCGTCCCCCGCCGGAAGCGACGTGCCGGGGCCGGGCTCGGCCCCGTAGCAGACCCGGCTCATCGCCCGGGACCCGGTCCAGGCCGCCTCGGCCAGAGCGTCGTCGGTGTGCAGCGCGGCGCGGCCCTCGACGCGGATCTGGATCTTCGCGGCCGCGTCGTAGGCGGCGAGGGCGCAGGCGGGGGCGGCCAGGATCTCGGCGGCCTTGTCGGAGCGGCGGTCGCAGTGGAACCGGAGCGTTCCCTCTCCCGGGTCGGCGGCGCGCAGGACCACGGTGCGCAGCCGCGGCCCGCCATCGGCCCCGAGCGTCGCCAGGGTCGGCAGGTGGACGCCGCCACGGCCATGGGCGGCCCCGTCCGCCAGCAGCCGCCAGAGTTCCGCGAAGGTGGCGTCGAGGTCGTCGTAGAAGGCGGGCAGCGGCGTCCGTGTCATGCGGCGCCCCGCTTCCTCCGCCGCTCGCGGAAGATCAGCGCGAGGTTGCGCAGGTAGATGCCGGTGGAGAGGCTCTGGCCGATGATGATCACCGGCTCGCGGCGCACGAACCCGTAGACCAGCGTCATCATCCCGCCGAGGATCGACAGGAACCAGAACGACAGCGGCATCACGCTCCGCCCGGCCCGCTCGCTCGCGATCCACTGCAGGATGAAGCGCGATCCGAACACCACCTGGGCGACGATTCCGAACACCAGCCAGAAGTCGAGCCGGGTGACGAACACGTCGTAGAAATAGGCCGGCAGATCGTGGGCGAGCTGGATCAGCATCCGACGTCCTGGTCCGCGGGTTGGCCGGCCGGCGGCTCCGCCGGCGCGCCGGCCGGGCCGGCGATCTCCTCGGGCCGCGGGTCCGCGCGCTTGCGCCGGATCAGCCACCAGACGCCGGCGAGGTCGAGGAGCCCGACCCAGAGGCGGTCGAACAGGCCGTAATTGGACACCCCCGTCAGCCGCGGCCGGTCGACCACGTCGCGGTGGACGACGGAGAAGCCCTCGCGGGCGACCAGGGCCGGCATGAACCGGTGCAGGGCGTCGAAATACGGCAGCCTGAGATACACGGCGCGGCGGAAGACCTTCAGGCCGCAGCCGGTGTCGCGGGTGGAATCGTTGAGGATCCGGCCGCGCACGCCGTTGGCGATCCGGGACTGGAGCATCTTGAAGCGGCCGTCCTTGCGGCCGCGCCGCTGGCCCTGGGCGAGACCGGCCCCCGGTCCCGCCGCCTCAAGGGCCTCGAGCAGCGCGGGGATGAAGGCCGGATCGTTCTGGCCGTCGCCGTCGAGGGTCGCGACGATCCCGCCGCGGGCCGCCAGGACGCCGCTGCGCACCGCCGCCGACTGGCCGCCGCTCCGCGCGTGGCGCAGCACCCGCAGCCAGGGGCGCCCCGCCCGGGCCGCCGCCAGGGCCGCCGGCGTGCCGTCGGTGGAGCCGTCATCCACGTAGATCAGCTCGAAGGCGAGGCCCGCGCAGGCGGCCTCGATCTCGGCCACCAGGGGCGCGATGTTGCCGGCCTCGTTCTTGACCGGAACGACGACGCTGAGATGGGGGGATCCGCTCACGGCGCCACCGCGTAGGCCGTCACGAAGACCCGGCGGCCGGTGTTGAGGTTGAAGCCCTCGACCTCCGCCAGGGGCGCGGGCGCGCCGCGTCCCACCGGCCAGGCCGCGTTGAAATCGTCGCGGTCCCGGGACTCCACGAAGAGCAGGCGGCAGCCGCCGCCCTCGAGGAAGGACCGGGCGGCGGCCCCGTCGGGCGGCAGGGCGAGGCCGGTGCCGACGAGGAAGACGAGGCTCGGCTCGCGGTAGCCGAGGCTCGCCACGAGCGGGTTCGGGCAGGGCATCCGCTCGCGCAGGGCCGCGAGCCGCGGCGAGACCTTCAGGGCCGGCAGCGAGCGCTGCGCCACGCCGAGCACCGCGGGCCCGAGCAGGGCGGAGGCCAGCACGCCGAGGACGAGCGCGCGCTCGGCCGACCCGTGCGCGAAGGCGAGCCAGGCCAGGAATGCGACCGCGCAGGCAGCGGCGAGCAGCGGGAGGGCCGGCCACGGGATCGTGTGGGCGTCCAGGCGCCAGCCGGCGAGGCAGAGGCCGAGGGTCAGGGCGACCGGGATCGCCGGCAGCAGCAGGGCCGTCAGGCGGGCGCCCCGCAGGCGCGGGTCCAGCGCACCCCGGTTCAGCGCCAGCACGGTCAGGATCGCGAGCCAGGGCATCAGCGGCAGCACGTAGTGGGGCAGCTTGGTCGGCACCGCCTCGAAGATCAGCCAGGCCGGCAGCACCGCGGCGATCAGGAAGATCACGGCGGGCTCCCGCCGCGCCCGCCACGCGAAGGGCAGGCTCATGGCGGCGAAGGCCGCCCCGGGCCAGAAGGTCGCGAAGAACACGAGCGCGTAGGCCCCGGGCGGTCCCCAGTGCCGCTCGGCCACCCCGCCGACCTTGCCGAGCATGTCGTGCCCGACCGCCTCGGCGTAGAACGCGCCGCCGCTCTTCCAGGCGATCGCCGCGAACCAGGGCGCCACCAGCAGGAGCGTCAGGGCGAGGCCCGGCCACGGCCGCAGGGGCAGCAGCCAGCGGCCGGACCGCGCGACGAGCGACAGGCCGAGCGCCGGCAGCGCGACGAAGAGCGGCACCATCGGCCCCTTCACCAGGATCCCGACCGCCATGCCGAGCCAGAACGCCGCGAAGGTCGGCCCCGAGACCGGCCTGCCGTCCCGCGGCGCCAGCCACGCGCGGGCGAGCGCGGCGAGGCTCGCGGTGGCGCAGGCGGCGAGCAGCGCGTCGGTCTTAGCGAGGTGGGCCTCGGCCGAGAGCATCAGGCAGGCGCCGTAGAGGGCGGCGGCGAGCAGCGCCGACCGTCGGGGCAGGAAGGCGAGCGCCCCCCAGTAGGCGAGCAGGACCGAGGCGACGGCGCCGATCAGCGACGGGATGCGGTACAGGGCGATCTGGGTGCGGGCGCCGGGCACGCCCAGCGCCTCGCCGGCCGCCACGGCGGCGGCCTGCGCCCAGTAGATCCCCACCGGCTTCTTGTGCCGCGCCTCGCCCTGGAAGCGGATATCCACGAGGTCGCCGCTCTCCAGCATCTGCTTCGAGGCCTGGGCGAAGCGGGGCTCGTCGCGGTCCATCGGCTGCAGCGAGATCTGGCCCGGCAGGAACAGGAGCAGGCACAGCGCCAGCAGGGCGGCGGCGGCCCTGGCATGGGTGAGGCTCAGCGCGTCGAGCCCGCGGCCGATCCGGTCGACGGGGGCAAGGCGCGGCGCGCCGCCGGCGGAGAGGCTCGTGGTCATGCCGGGCCGGTCAATCAGGAACGCGGCGCGAGGTCAAATACGGTGGTGCCGTCGCCGGTCGCGACGGCGCGCACGCACATCACGATGCGCGGATGTGGCGCCGCTCCCGCCGCGCGTCCCGGCCCTGAGGTTCGCCGGTCCCCGCCCGTCGGGGACGGGACCGCCCTACGACGCCGCCCGGAGGCGCGCGAAGCCGGCGTCGAGGTCGGCCTTGAGGTCGGCGGTGTCCTCGAGGCCGATGTGGAAGCGGAGCGCCGGTCCGCCGGGCGCCCACCGGGTCGCGGTCCGGTAGCCCGCGCAGTCGAAGGGGATCACGAGGCTCTCGAAGCCGCCCCAGGAGAAGCCCATCCCGAAGAGCTGCAGCCCGTCGAGCATGGCCGCCACCGCCGCCTCGGGCACCGGCTTGAGGATCACCCCGAACAGACCGGAGGCGCCCGCGAAGTCGCGCTTCCAGATCGCGTGGCCCGGATCCTCCGGCAGGCCGGGATGGAGCACCCGCAGCACCTCGGGGCGCGCCTGGAACCACCGGGCCATCTCAAGGCCGGCGCGGCCGTGCTCGCGCAGCCGCAGGTTCATCGTCCGCAGGCCGCGCAGCGCCAGGAAGATGTCCTCGGCGCCGGCGCACATGGCGAAATGGTCGAAGGTGCGGCGCACGGCCGGGTAGTAGCGCGCGTTGGCGGAGGTCAGGCCGATCAGCAGGTCCGAGCCGCCGCTCAGGTACTTGGTGCCGGCCTCCACGGCGATGTCGACCCCGCGCGCGTGCGGCGGGAACAGCAGCGGCGTCGCCCAGGTGTTGTCCATGATCACGCAGGCATCGTGGGCGTGCGCCACCTCGGCGATGGCCGGGATGTCCTGCATCTCGAAGCTCTGAGATCCGGGCGCCTCGACCAGCACGGCCCGGGTGTTCGGGCGCATCAGTTCCGCGATGCCGGCGCCGATGACCGGGTCGTAGTAGGTGATCTCGACGCCGTAGCGCGCCAGCACGCCGTCGCAGAACTGGCGGGTCGGCCGGTAGGCGGAATCGGTGACGAGGAGGTGGTCGCCCGCCGACACCGCGGCCATCAGCGCCACGGTGAGCGCCGCGAGGCCCGAGGGCGTCACGACGGTGCCGGCGGCGCCGGCGAGTTCCGTCCAGGCCCCCGTCAGCGCGTCCATGGTGGGCGTCGCCGAGGTGCCGTAATTGTAGCGCCCGCGCCGGTTCTTGATCGCGTCGTAGGTCGGGTAGAGGACCGTGGAGCCGCGGTAGATCGGCGTGTTCACGAAGCCGTGCTGCTCGCCCGGGTCGCGGCCCGCTTGGACGAGGCGCGTCGCGGGCGCGAAGGTCTGCGTGGCGTCGGGCGAGGGCTTCAGGGACATCGAGGCTCGGAGATCGCGTTGCGGTGCACCGCACGAAGCGCGCCGCGCCCGGCGAGGTCAAGCCGGACGCGCGGGCTCGCAGTGCCGGGCCGCCGCGTTTTCCGCCGTCACGGCTTCTCGGGCGGATCCGAGACCGCGGCCTCCTCGTAGGCCTCCATCCACGCGGCGCGCTCCTGGGAGCCCTCCGGATAGGGGCATTCGCTCACGGGCTTCCCGTAGAGGCGCGCGTTGCGGCCCTGGATGAACGGGCTGTCGCTCGCGGTGGCCTGGACGTTGGTCAATATCGCCTCCCGAAGACTTGGAGTGGGGCTTCGTTAACGGCCGCGCCGTAAATCTGTTGCCGTCTCAAGTCGCGTCCCGGGTGGTCGCTTGCGTATCCTGCGTTCCCTCCTCGGCGCCGTCCTCGTCCTCGTCTCGACGGCGACCGTCGCCCTCGTCAGCGCCGACCGGCTCGCCCATCTGGCGCCGGCGCCGGTGGTCCGTGCCGCCCAGGCCGAGCCGTCGGCGACGGGGTCGATCCCGCTTACGGCGAAGGCCGCACCGGCGCCGAAGCCGGCCGTGCCCAGCATCCCCAACGGGTTCGACACGGAGCGGCTGCACGCGCTGATGCGCGGCGACCCGATCCTGCCGGGCCGCTGAGAGCGGGCCGGAGCGCGCTCATCCCACCCTCCGCGTGATCCCGGGGCGCGCCGCGCGCACCTCGGGACCTGGGATGTGTTGGGATCGGCCGGGGATCGCCCTACCGCGCCGTCCGGAAGACCTGCAGGTCGAGGTCGCGGACCTTCTTGCGCAGGGTGTTGCGGTTGACGCCGAGCAGCTCCGCGGCCCGAATCTGGTTGCCGCGGGTGGCGGCGAGCGCCGCGCCGATCAGCGGGCCTTCGATCTCCCGCAGGATCCGGTGATACAGCCCGGGGGGCGGCAGCGTGTCGCGATAGCCGGAGAAGTAGTCCGAGAGGTGGCGCTCCACCGCGCTGGACAGGGTCTCCGACTCGCCGTTGGCCTTGCGGGCGGCGCCGTTGGCGGCCGGCGCCGCGGGTGTCGCCAGCGGCAGCGTGTCGAGCTCGGCCTCGATCACCGGGCCGGTGATCGTCTCCTGCGGGTAGAGGGCGGCGAGCCGCCGGACGAGGTTCTCGAGCTCGCGGACGTTGCCGGGCCAGCGGTAGCGCTTCAGCCGCTCCATGGCGTCGCCGTCCAGGGTCTTCCGGGTCAGGCCCTCGCGCTCGACCAGCACGAAGAAGTGGCGGACGAGGTCCGGCACGTCCTCGGAGCGCTCGCGCAGGGCCGGCAGCCGCAGCGGCACGACGTTGAGGCGGAAGAACAGGTCCTCGCGGAAGATGCCCTGCTGGATCGAGACCCGCAGGTCCTTGTTGGTGGCCGCGATGATCCGGACGTTGGTGCGGATCGGGACGCGCCCGCCCACCGTCGTGTACTCGCCCTGCTGGAGCACGCGCAGCAGCCGGGTCTGCGCCTCCATGGGCATGTCGCCGATCTCGTCGAGGAACAGCGTGCCGCCCTCGGCCTGCTCGAACCGGCCGGCGGAGCGCTGGAGCGCGCCCGTGAACGCGCCCTTCTCGTGGCCGAACAGCTCGGACTCGATCAGGTCGCGCGGGATCGCCGCCATGTTGACCGGCACGAACGGGCCGGTGCGGCGGCGGCCGTAATCGTGCAGCGCGCGGGCGACCAGCTCCTTGCCGGTGCCCGACTCGCCGGTGATCATCACGGTGAGGTCGGTCGGCATCAGCCGGGCGAGCGCCCGGTAGATCTCCTGCATGGCCGGCGAGCGGCCGACCAGCGGGATGTCCTCGTTCTCGGGGGGCGCCCCGGCCGGCGCCGCGCCGCGGGGGCGCGAGAGCGCCCGGCCGACGATGGCGATCAGCTCCTTCAGGTCGAAGGGCTTGGGCAGGTACTCGTAGGCGCCGCGCTCCGAGGCGCGGATCGCCGTCATGAAGGTGTTCTGCGCGCTCATCACGATGATCGGCAGTTCCGGCCGCACCCGCTTGATGCGCGGCAGCAGGTCGAACACGTTCTCGTCGGGCATGACCACGTCGGTGATGACGAGGTCGCCCTCCCCCTGCGCGACCCAGCGCCAGAGGGTGGCGCAGTTGCCCGTCGAGCGGACCTCGTAGCCCGCCCGGGACAGCGCTTGGTTCAGCACGGTGCGGATGGCGGCGTCGTCGTCGGCGACGATGATGTGGCCGTTCGGCATGACTCTCTACTCAGACCTCCGACGGGGGGCCGGATTCGGGGATCGACATCACGGATCGACCGCCGATTCGCGCCCGTCCCGGGCACTCGACATCGGCAGAAGGATGCGGAACGCCGTGCGGCGCGGGGCGGGATCGCACTCGACGATCCCGCCGTGATCGCCGACGATCTTGGCCACCAAAGCAAGACCCAGGCCGGAACCCTGCGCCTTGGTGGTGACGAACGGGTCGAACAGGTCGGGCAGCAGGTCGGCCGAGATGCCCGGGCCGTTGTCGCGCACCGCCACCTCGATCGGCAGGCTGACCCGCTCGCGGGAGCCCGGAACCTGCAGGCGCAGGCCGGTGCGGAAGGCGGTCGACAGGGTGATCTCGCCCTCGACCGCGTCCGGGCCGATCGCCTCGGCGGCGTTCTTCACGAGGTTCAGGATCACCTGGATCAGCTGGTCGCGGTTGCCGAGCACCGGCGGCAGCGACGGGTCGTAGGTCTCGATGAACCGGATGTGCCGGGCGAAGCCCGACTGCGCCGAGCGCTTCACCTGGTCGAGCACCCCGTGGACGTTGACGGCGCCGCGATCCGAGGGGCGCTCGTCGCCGAACAGCTCCATGCGCTCGACGATGCGGACGATCCGGTCCGACTCGTCGCAGATCAGGCGGGTGAGCAGCCGGTCCTCCTCGGCGCCGGTGCTCTCGAGGAGCTGCGCCGCGCCGCGGATGCCGGCGAGCGGGTTCTTGATCTCGTGGGCCAGCATCGCGCCGAGCGCCACCATCGAGCGCGCCGCGCCGCGATGGGTGAGCTGGCGGTTCATCTTGTCGGCGATGGTGCGCTCCTGGAGCATCATCACCACGGCCTCGCCGTCGTCGCCGAGCGGCGTCGCGAACACGTCGACGCTGCGCTCCAGGCCGAGGCGCGGCTGGGTCAGCTCGACCCGGTACTCGCTGACGCTGGCGCGGCGGCGGCGGACCTCGGCCACGAGCGCGATGATCGGCGAGGCGAACGGGATGATGTCGCGCAGGCGCCGGCGCTGCATCAGGCGCGCCGAGTAGTCGAAGAACGCCTCCGCGGCGTGGTTGCAGTGGAGAATCTGCTCGTCGGCGCCGATGGTCAGGACCGGCAGCGGCAGCGCGTTCAGGACGGCCTCGGCGGCCGTGTCGCGCCGGGTGCCGGGTTCGCGCGGGAGGGGCTCGTCGCTCACGCGGCCTCCTGCACGGGGTTCGCCGCACCCGCGAAGGCCCGGGCCAGCAGGTTGAGCGCGATCTCCGGGTCGGTGGTGGTGAGGAGGGTCGCGCGTTCCGCGGGACCCAGCGCGCCGCCGGTCTCGGCATAGGCGGCGAGGTGCTTGCGGGCGTGGCGCACGCCCATGTCGCGGCCGTAGAGCGACAGCAGCCCCGCGTAATGCTCGGCGGCCAGGACGGCCTGCGCGGCCCGGGACGGTTCCGCGGCCGGCCGGCCCGCGAGCGCCGCGGCGACTTGGCCGACCAGCCAGGGGCGGCCGGTCGCCGCACGGCCGATCATGACGCCCGCGGCGCCGGAGGCGTCCAGGCAGGCGCGGGCGCTGGCGAGGTCGGTCACGTCGCCGTTGGCGATCACCGGGATCGACACCGCCGCGACGACGGCCCCGATCGCCGACCAGTCGGCGCTGCCTTTGTAGAATTGCTGCCGGGTGCGCCCGTGGACCGTCACGGCGTTCAGGCCCAGCCGCTCGGCCCGGGCGGCGAGATCCACGGCGTTGCGGCTCGCGTCGTCCCAGCCGAGGCGCATCTTCACCGTCACCGGGACCGACACCGCGCCCCGGACCGCGGCGAGCAGGCGCTCGGCGTGGTCGAGGTCGCGCATCAGGGCCGAGCCCGAGGCGATCCCCGTCACGATCTTGGCCGGGCAGCCCATGTTCACGTCGATCACGTCGGCGCCCCCGGCCTCCGCGATCCGGGCGGCCTCCGCCATCGGGCCCGCCTCGCAGCCCGCGAGCTGGACCACGTGCAGGTCGACCCCGGAGCCCTCGGCGCGCATCGCGGCCTCGCCGGACCCGCGCGCGAGTTCCCGGGCCGCCACCATCTCGGAGACGACCGCGTCGGCGCCGCAGCGGCGGGCGATGCGGCGCATGTGCAGGTCGGTGACGCCCGAGAGCGGCGCGAGCAGGCAGAGCGGGGCGGGATCGGTCCCGTTTGCCCCCTCCGCGGTCGCTCCCGCACGGCGCAGCGCGCTCAAATATTGGTCAGTCGTCATTCTGCACAACAATGAGGCAAAGCCGGTCCGCTGGCAAGCGGGACCGCGCGTTGATTTCGGGCCCTCCCCCGCTTAAACGACGGGCACCCTCCGCGGCAGGGTCACGGCGGCACGCCTGGCCCGCGCGCTGGCCGCCATTCCGCCCCTCAGGACGTCACGAGCTCGTTGCCCATGCCCGCCACCGGCACGCCAGCCACCGGACCCGCCAGCGCGGGAGCCGGCGTCGCCGCGGTGGTGGTGGCGGCCGGACGCGGCATCCGCATCGGCGGCGGCACCCCCAAGCAGTACCGCCGAGTCGGCGGCCAGGCGGTCCTCACCCGCACCCTGGCGGCGCTCGCGGCGGACGACGCGATCGCGCGGATCCAGCCTGTGATCGCCGCCGACGCGGCGGAGTTCTTCCGCGACTGCCTGGAGGAACTCGCGCCCGCGATCCGCGCCAAGCTCGCGCCGCCGGTCGAGGGCGGCGCGACGCGCCAGCTCTCCGTGCGCGCCGGTCTCGAGGCCCTGGCCGCCGGCGACGCGCCCGAGATCGTGCTCGTCCACGATGCCGCCCGCCCCTACGTGGATTCCGCTTTGATCGCCCGGGCGATCGCGGCTGGCCGCGACCACGGGGCGGCCGTTCCCGGCGTGCCGGTCACCGACACGGTCAAGCGCGTCGTCGACATCGCGCCCGGCATCGGCCGGGTGCACGAGACCCCGCCGCGGGAGCACCTGCGCGCGGTCCAGACACCCCAGGCCTTCGTGTTCGGCCCGCTGCTCGGCGCCCACCGAGACGCCGCCGCGCAGGGCCTCGACGGTTTCACCGACGACGGCGCCCTCGCCGAATGGGCCGGCCTGCCGGTGGTGGTGTTCGCGGGCGACGTCGCCAACCGCAAGATCACCCAGCCCGCCGACCTGATCGAGGCGGACCGCGCCTTCGCGACCGAGACCACCGCATTGCCAGCGCCGGGAGCCCGCGCCATGACCACCTACGTGACCCGCCTCGGCACCGGCTTCGACGTGCACGCCTTCACCACCGGCGACCATGTCTGGCTGGGCGGAGTGAAGATCCCCGCCGACCGCGGCGTGCTCGCCCATTCGGACGGCGACGTCGCGCTGCACGCCCTGACCGACGCCCTGCTCGGGGCCATCGCGGACGGCGATATCGGCACCCACTTCCCACCCTCCGACGAGCGCTGGCGCGGGGCTTCCTCGGACCAGTTCCTGGCCCATGCCTGCGACCTCGTCCGTGCCCGCGGCGGCCGCATCGACCACCTCGACATCACCGTGCTCGCCGAGGCTCCCCGCATCGGCAAGCACCGCGAGGAGATCCGCGCGCGCATCGCCGCCATCGCGGGCGTTCCGCTCTCGGCGGTCTCCATCAAGGCGACGACCACCGAGAAGCTCGGCTTCGTCGGCCGGGCGGAGGGGCTCGCCGCCCAGGCGGCCGCGACGGTCCGGCTGCCCGAGGAGGACGGCCCCGCCCTCGACGCGCAGGCCGAGACGGCGATGCGGCAGGGCTGAGCGGCCAGGGCTGGGCGGCCAGGGCTGGGCGGCCAGGGCTGGGCGCGTCGCGCTCGGTGTCAGGCCACCCGCACCAGCAGCGCGATCGCCGCGACGCCCAGGACCGCCATCGTCAGCAGGATGCCGCCGCCCCGGCAGGCGAACTGGCGCGGCGAGTTCGGGGGCGCGAACATCCCGATCGGGTGCAGGATCCGGGCGACCAGCAGGGCGACCAGCAGCGCCCGGACGAGCCCGTGGCTGCCGCCGCTCGCCTCCAGCAGGCCGATGACGATCAGGGCCAGCGGCACGTATTCCGCGAAATTGGCGTGCGAGCGCACGCGCCTGAGGACCGTGTCGTCGCCGCCGTCGCCGAGCAGCACGTTCCCGGAGACGCGGGCCCCGATCACCCATCCCGAGAGGCCTAGGTACACGAGGGCGAGCAGCCCGGCGTAGAAGGCCGTGGTCGCGGGGAAGATCATGGAAGGGCTGTCTCCAGTCGGCGGCCGCCGGTCCTTGAGCCGGGCTCGGCCATGGGTCACAACAGGAGATAGGGCGGCGGCGCCCGAGGGGAGCCCGTTCGCGATGGTCGACGACGCAGAGCTTCTCGCCCGGGCCGAGGCGCTGGTGACCGCCTACGCGGCGGACGGGCGCACCGTCGCCACCGCCGAGTCCTGCACGGGCGGCCTCGTGGCCGGGCTGCTCACCGCGGTACCGGGCTCGTCGGCCGTCCTGGAGCGCGGCTTCGTCACCTACTCGAACGACGCGAAGGCCGAGGCGATCGGTGTGCCCATCGACCTGATCCGCCGGCACGGCGCGGTCAGCGAGCCCGTGGCGCGGGCGATGGCCGCCGGGGCGCTGGCCGCGTCGCGGGCCTCCGTCGCTGTCGCGATCACCGGCATCGCCGGCCCGGGGGGCGGGAGCGCCGAGAAGCCGGTGGGGCTGGTGCATTTCGGCCTCAGTCGGCGAGATGGCGAGACGCGCCACCTGGAGCGGCGTTACGGCGATCTCGGGCGCGCGGGCATCCGCCGCGCCGCCGTGGCCGACGCGCTCGGTCTGTTGGAGGACGCCCTCGGCGACTGATCGCGGCACGGGAAGGACGGCCCACGGGTACGGTGACGACCCGCCTCTGCCTCGTCGGCGGGGGCCCCGCCGGGACGATGGCCGGCCTGCTCTTCGTCCGCGCGAGCCTCGACGTCACCGTTCTGGAGACGCACGCGGACTTCCTGCGCGACTTCCGCGGCGACACCATCCACCCCTCCAGCCGATGGACGAGCCGGGCTTCACCGAGCGCTTCCGCGCCCTCCCCCATTCAGTCCCGCGTGATCGCCGCGTCGCTGGCGGCCGACGTGCCGCTCCGGGCGCCGCTGGCCCTGCGCCTCCTCGACGCCCTGCCGCGGCTTCAGGTCCTTCCGGCGCTGAGGATCGGGATGGATGTGCGGCCCGAGCACGTGCGCGTGTCGCTGCGGGCCTGACGCCATCCCTGCGCACCGTCTTTGCGAGCGCAGCGAAGCAATCCAGGGCAACGCCACATTCGGCGGCGTCCCATTTCCCTGGGTCGCTTCACGGTGCGCGCGAGGACGGCGGCTAAGCCCGCGCCCCGTACATCCGGTTCGCCCGCCCCTCGAAAGCGTCGGTGAACTTGCGGAAGGCGCGGTCGAACATCGTGCCCATGAGGAGCCCCAGGGTGCGGCTCTTGAACTCGTAGGTGATGAAGAAGTCGACGTTGCAGCCGCCGTCGGGGCCGTCCTTGAACAGCCAGCGGTTCTCCAAGTGCCGGAACGGGCCGTCGATGTACTCGGCGACGATCTTGAGACTCGCCGGATCGAGGGTGACCCGGGTGGTGAAGCGCTCGCGGATCGCCTTGTAGCCGACGCCCATCTCGGCGATCAGCACCTGGCCGCCCTCGGGCATGTCCTGCCGGCGGATCACCCGCAGGGATTCGCAGAGCGGCAGGAACTCGGGGTAGCGCTCCACGTCGGCGACGAGGTCGTACATCTGCTGCGGCGTGTGCTTCACCGCGCGGGTGACCCGGAAGGACGGCATGGTCTTCGGATATCCTCAGGCCGAGAGCGCGGGCGACAGTTTGGCCAGGCGCGCCGCCTGCAAACGCGCGAAATCCTCGCCGGCATGGTGCGACGAGCGCGTGAGCGGCGTGGCCGAGACCAGCAGGAAACCCTTGGCGTAGGCGGTGGTCTCGTAGGCCTTGAACTCGTCGGGGGGGACGAAGCGCACGACCTCGTGGTGCTTCTTCGACGGCTGCAGGTACTGGCCGACGGTGAGGAAGTCGACGTCGGCCGAGCGCAGGTCGTCCATGAGCTGGAGCACCTCGTTCCGCTCCTCGCCGAGCCCCACCATGATGCCGGACTTGGTGAAGATCGTCGGGTCGAGCTCCTTCACCCGCTGCAGCAGGCGCACCGAGTGGAAGTAGCGGGCACCCGGCCGCACCGTGAGGTACTTGGCCGGCACCGTTTCCAGGTTGTGATTGAACACGTCGGGCTTGGCGGCGACCACGACCTCCAGCGCCCCGTCCTTGCGCAGGAAGTCGGGCGTCAGGATCTCGACGGTCGTGCCGGGGCTCGCGAGCCGGATGGCCGCGATGGTCCGGGCGAAATGCTCGGCGCCGCCGTCCTTCAGGTCGTCCCGGTCCACCGAGGTGATGACCACGTGGTGCAGGCCGAGCTTGGCCACCGAATCGGCGATCTTGTCCGGCTCGCCCAGGTCGAGGGCGTCGGGCAGGCCGGTGCGCACGTTGCAGAAGGCGCAGGCCCGCGTGCAGGTGTCGCCCATGATCATGAAGGTGGCGTGCCGCTTCTCCCAGCACTCGCCGATATTCGGGCAGCCCGCCTCCTCGCAGACCGTGACCAGACCGTGCTCGCGCACGATTTTCTGCGTCTCGGACCAGGCCCTCGAACCCGGCGCCTTCACGCGGATCCAGTCCGGCTTCTTGGCCTGGACGGGCTGGTCGGGCCGGTGCGCCTTCTCGGGGTGGCGCAGGCGGACCGGCCGCGGATCGTTCTTCAGGGTGTCGAGGACGACGGCCATGGGTCGGGGGCACACCGCGGGCAAGCGCCCCAGGGGCGCGGTCGGGATCGTCCTGACTTAAGGCCCAAGGCCGCGCGCCGCAAACCGCCGCGACGCCGGGCCGCCCCGCGGTGGTTGAGGGTGCGGCCGTTCCGTCAGATCCCCAGCGCCCGGACGAAGAGCCCGGCCAGCACCGCCCCGACCAGGGGCGCGGCCACCGGGATCAGCGCGTAGCCCCAGTCGGAGCTGCCCTTGCCGGCGATCGGCAGCACCGCGTGGGCGACGCGCGGCCCGAGGTCGCGGGCCGGATTGATGGCGTAGCCGGTGGTGCCGCCGAGCGACAGGCCGATGCCCCAGACCAGCATGCCGACCATGTAGGGCGCGACGGCCCGCGGGATCGCGCCGGCCGAGCCCAGGGTGGTGGTCACGAGGGCGGAGATCGTCAGGATCAGGAAGAAGGTCGCGATGATCTCGGAGATCCAGTTGGCCTTCGCGTCGCGGATCGCCGGGCCGGTGCAGAAGCAGGCGAGCTTGAGGCCGGGATCCTGGGTCGCGCCCCAGTGCGGCAGGTAGTGGAGCCAGACGAGCACGGCGCCCACGAAGGCGCCGAGCATCTGGGCCGGGATGTAGACGGGGATCTTGCTGAAATCGCCGGAACTGACCGCGCCCGCCACGGTGACGGCCGGGTTGATATGGGCGTCGGCGCTGCCGGTGGCGTTGGCCACGAAGACGCCCGCGAGGACCGCGAAGGCCCAGCCCGCCGTGATGGCGATCCAGCCGGCATTCTCGCCCTTGGAATGCTTGAGCAGGGCGCCGGCCACGACGCCGTCGCCGAGCACGATCAGGGTCATGGTGCCCAGGAATTCGCCCAGGAAGGGTGATGTCATCGTCTCGTCTCCCCCGTTCGCTGCTTTTTGTGAAAGTTCAAAGCTTTGGCGAGCGCGTGAACGCCGGTGGCGGTCACCGAATGGTTACGCAGATCCGGGCCGGCACCCTCTCCTGCGGTACCGGAGCGCCCCGGAGGCCTCTTCGAAGGCCTCCGGGGATCCCGCGGCGATCTGGAGCCCTTCTTCGAGGCCGCCGCGCAGCGGCTCCGGATGCGGGCGCGAGTGGGACTGCGCGGGGCGTGTGCGCCCCGAGCCCGTCTCAATCCTCGTCGGTCTTCCAGTCGAAGGAGCGCTGCACAGCCCGGCTCCAGGCGGCGGCGATCTTCTCGCGCTGGCCGGCATCCATCTTCGGCGTCCAGCGCTTGTCGACGCCCCAGTTGCGCTTGAGGTCGTCGAGGCCCTTCCAGTAGCCGACCGCGAGACCCGCCGCGTAGGCGGCGCCGAGCGCCGTGGTCTCGGCCACCTTCGGGCGCACCACCGGCACGTCGAGCAGGTCGGACTGGAACTGCATCAGGGTGTTGTTGGCGACCATGCCGCCGTCGGCCCGCAACTCCTTGACGGGGATGCCAGAATCCTTGGCCATGGCCTGCAGCACCTCGCGGGTCTGGAAGGCGGTCGCCTCCAGCACCGAGCGGGCGATGTGGCCGCGGTTGACGTAGCGGGTCAGGCCGATGATCAGGCCGCGGGCGCCCTCGTTCCAGTGCGGCGCGTAGAGGCCCGAGAAGGCCGGCACGAAGTAGACGCCGCCGTTGTCCTCGACCGTCGTGGCGAGCGTCTCGACCTCGGCGGAATCCTTGATCATGTGCAGGTTGTCGCGCAGCCACTGCACCAGGGCGCCCGTGATGGCGATCGAGCCTTCGAGCGCGTAGGCCGGCTTCTGGCCGTCGAGGCGGTAGGCCAGCGTGGTGACGAGGCCGGCCTTCGACGGGACCGGCTCCTCGCCGGTGTTCATCAGCGCGAAGCAGCCGGTGCCGTAGGTGTTCTTGGCCTCGCCCGGCGCGAAGCAGGTCTGGCCGAACAGGGCCGCCTGCTGGTCGCCCAGGATGCCGGCGATCGGAACGCCCGCGAACGGAGCGCTGGTCTCGCCGTAGACCTCGCTCGACGAGACGATCTTCGGCAGCATCGCCCGCGGGATGCCGAAGGTCGACAGCATGCCCTCGTCCCAGTCGAGGGTCTTCAGTGACATGAGCTGCGTGCGGCTGGCGTTGGTCACGTCGGTGACGTGGAGGCCGCCCTCGGTGCCGCCGGTCAGGTTCCAGACGAGCCACGTGTCGATGTTGCCGAACAGCACGTCCCCGGCCTCGGCCTTCTGCCGGGCGCCCTCGACGTGGTCGAGCAGCCAGCGCAGCTTGAGGCCGGAGAAGTAGCTCGCCAGCGGCAGGCCGGTGAGGTCGCGGAACCGGTCGCGGCCGCCGTCGCGGGCGAACTCGCCCACCAGCCGGTCGTTGCGGGTGTCCTGCCAGACCAGGGCGTTGTGCAGGGGCTTGCCGGTCGTCCGGTCCCAGATCAGCGTGGTCTCGCGCTGGTTGGTGATGCCGACTGCCGCGAGGTCGGAGGGCTGGAGCCCGCCCTTCTCCAGGGCCTCGCGCATCACGCTCTGGGTCTTCGTCCAGATCTCGGTGGCGTCGTGCTCGACGTGGCCGGGAGCCGGGTAGATCTGCGCGTGCTCGGCCTGGGCGAGTGCGATCACGCTGCCCTCCCGGTCGAACACGATGAAGCGGCTGCTGGTTGTGCCCTGGTCGATGGCCCCGACGTAACGGCTCATCGTTCCCTCCCCTAGATGGCCCGAGCGGTCTGTCGCCGGATCGGGTTCGAAAGCGTCAGGCGGCCTCGGCCCTGCGGTCGAGGTAGGCGGCGAGGCGCGCGGCGCTCTCCGCGCCGGTGCGCAGACCGAGCTTGGAGCGCCGCCACAGGATGTCGTCGGCGGTGACCGCCCACTCCTCGGTGCGCAGGTAGTCGACCTCGGCCGCCGTGAGGCCGCCGTCGAAGGCCTCGCCGAGATCCGCCAGGGACTGCGCCGTCCCGACGATGTCCCGGGCCCGGGTGCCGTAGGCGCGGGCGAGGCGGCGGGCGGTCTCCTCCGGAAGGAACGGCGTCTCGGCCCGCAGCTTGGCGAGGAACTGGTCGAAATCGGCGTCCTTCATGGCGCCGCCCGGCAGGACCGCGTCGCCGGTCCAGGACTTCCCGAGGTGCGGGAAGTAGGGCTTCAGCTTCTCGAGCGCGTGCTCGGCGAGCCGCCGGTAGGTCGTGATCTTGCCGCCGAAGACCGACAGCACCGCAGCCGCCCCGCCCTGGTCCTCCACGTCGAGGACGTAGTCGCGGGTCACGGCCGACGCGTTCTCGGCCGCGTCGTCGTAGAGCGGGCGCACGCCCGAGTAGCTCCAGACCACGTCGGCCGGGGTGATCGTCGTGTCGAAGGAGCGGTTGATGCAGCCGCAGAGGTAGTCGGTCTCGCTCTCGGAGATCGAGACCGGGCCGGGCTCGCCCTCGTAGGGGACGTCGGTGGTGCCGATCAGCGTGAAGTCGCGCTCGTAGGGGATCGCGAAGATGATGCGCTTGTCGGGCTGCTGCAGGATGTAGGCCTGATCGCCCGCGAACAGGCGCTTGACCACGATGTGGCTGCCCTTGATCAGCCGCACCGCCGCGCGGCTGTTGATGCCGAGCGTGCCGCCGAGCGTCTCGCTGACCCACGGGCCGGCGGCGTTGACGACGGCCTTCGCGTGGACCGTCCGCTCGGTGCCGCCGCGCTCGTCGCGCAGCGTCGCGACCCAGCCGTCACCCTCGCGCCGGGCCGAGACGACGCCGGTGCGGGTCATCACCGTGGCGCCGCGCTCGCGGGCGTCCATGGCGTTGAGCACCACGAGGCGGCTGTCCTCGACCCAGCAGTCGGAATAGACGAAGCCGCGCGTCAGGCGCCGCTGCAGCGGCGCCCCGTAGGCGGAGCTGCGCAGGTCGACCCCGTGCGAGCCCGGGAGCGTGCGCAGCCGCGCGAGGTGATCGTAGAGGAACAGGCCGAGCCGCAGCATCCAGGCCGGGCGCAGGCCCTCGTCGTGAGGCAGGACGAAGCGCAGGGGCCAGATCACGTGCGGGGCGAGCCGCAGCAGCCGCTCGCGCTCGGCGAGCGCCTCACGCACGAGGCGGAACTCGTAGTATTCGAGGTAGCGCAGGCCGCCGTGGATCAGCTTCGTCGACGACGAGGAGGTGAAGCCGGCCAAGTCACCGCGCTCGGCCAGCAGGACCGACAGACCCCGGCCGGCCGCGTCCCGGGCGATGCCCGTGCCGTTGATGCCGCCGCCGATGATCAGGAGATCGTAGGCGTCGGACGGCTCGCGCTGTCGCGGTGCAGCCGCCATGATTCCTCCTGGGCCGCCTTGGTGGCGGTTCGGCACTATATTGACGCGGCGGTCGGCTTTCGCAAGCGAAAAATTGATGTTCGTTACGGTTCGTCCGCGCTGTCGGCGACCGCCAAGTTTACGCCCAGGCGCTCCATGAGCGCGACGATCTCGGCCGGTGGCGCCCGGTCGGTGAAGAAGGTGTCGACCTGCTCCAGGCGCCCGACCTGGACCATGGGCCGCCGCGTGAACTTGGTGTGGTCGGCCACCAGGAAGGTTTTCCGGGCATGGGCCAGGATGGTCTGGGTCGCCCGCACCTCCTCGTAATCGTAGTCGAGGAGCGCCCCGTCGCCGTCGATGCCGCTGATGCCGATCACCGCCACGTCGACCCGGAACTGGCTGAGCGTGTCGCAGGTGAGCTGACCCAGCACCGCGCCATCGCGGTTCCGCACGGTGCCGCCCGCCACGACGATGCGGAACTCGGTCGTCTCGGCGAGCGAGATCGCCACGTTGAGGTTGTTGGTGATGATGCTGAGATCGTCGTGTCGGGTCAGCTCGCGGGCGACGGCCTCCGGTGTCGTGCCGATGTTGATGAAGACCGAGCAGTGCGACGGGATACGGCTCGCCGCGAGGCGGCCGATCCGGCTCTTCTCCGGCAGCAGGGTCACCCGCCGGTCGGCGTAATCGATGTTCTCGACGCTGGAGGGCAGGCCGCCGCCGCCGCGGTAGCGCTCCAGCCGCCCCTCGGCGCTCAGCTCGTTGAGGTCGCGCCGGATCGTCTGGACGGTGACGCCGAACTGCGCCGCCAGGGCCTCGATCGTCACGAAGCCGCGCTGGCGGACCGAGGCGACGATCGCGCTGCGCCGCCCCTCGACACCGGTCGCCTCGATCCTGTCGTCGGATCTCCGGTCGAGCGGTCGTGACATCGATACTCCCTCGCCTTCGTGAGGCCGTCGCACCGCTGTACTGATTGCCGGACGATGTTCGTTTGCGAACATGTTCGGGCGTAGCGGCTTTCGCACAACTCTGGACCGCGCCGCGCCGGCCGGCAACAGTCGGACGGCACGCGTCGACCGGACTGCACTATGCTTCAGGCCCGCACGACCGGCATTTCGCCTGCGACCGGGCATAAAAAAGGCCTGCCGCGGGTGCGACAGGCCGAGCCACCCGGACGACGCCTGCGGCGCGTCCCGGTGTTCGCCACTCACATGTGGTGGCGCATCCGGCGATGATGCTTCATCCGCTTGTGCTTCATGCGCTTGCGCATCATCGGACGCGCGGCCGGAGCGGCTCCCTGCTCCATCGCGGCCGCCTCGCCGGCGCGCTCCAGGCCGCCGCGCGGGCCGCCGGCCTGCGCGCCCGAGGCGTTGTAGGGCGAGTTGCCCTGGGCGTAGGCGGAGCCCGCGAGGAGCGTCAGCGACGCGGCGGCCAACAGAAGTTTCCTCATCGTCAATCCCTGGCGTAGACCGGCGCAGGCAAAGCGCCGCGCCTCGTCAGGCGCGTTGCCGCTGCGTCGGAAAATAAGCGGCTCAGGCGAGACTTGGTTCCGCGTCATCGCGCCCGTGCGGCGCACAATTGCCGGCAGCGTTAACTCGGCCTATGTCGCGACCCGTCCCGGCCCGGCCGCGACCGAGCAACAGGGGAGCGGGTGGCGGTGGCCAGCAGCGGTTCGGCCTATCTCCTGCTGGATGTCGCAGGCACGGCCTGCGCCCTGCCCCGCGGCGCGGTCGCCGAGATCCTGCCGCTGCCGGATCTGCACGCGCCGCCCGCTTCCGGCAGCTGGCTCACCGGATTCCTCAATCTCGGCGGCACGCCGGTCCCGGTCGTCGACCTCGCGGCGCTGCTCGGCCTGCGCCCGGCCGGCGCGACGCCCGGTCTCTACGCCCATCTCGCGCTGATGCAGGGCGAGGCCGTCGCGTACCTCGTCGATCGCGTGGCGGACCTCGCGACCGTCCCGGATTCCGCGGTCCGGCCGGCCGAGGCGGCCGACACGCTCAACGGCTGCGTCGCGGCCGAGCTCGTCCTCGGCGAGCGCCTCGTCCACGCTCTGGCGCCGGAGCGCCTCCTGACCGTGCAGGAACGGGCCCGCGTCGACGCCCTGGCCCGGGCGGCCGCCGAACGTCTCGCCGCGCTGCCGCACGCCGTCTGACCGCGCGATGGCCCGACCGGGGAATCCCCGTCCCGACCTGAGTGCCGATCCCGCCTACGCGCCGCTCAAGGCGCGGATCATCGCGCGCACCGGCCACCACTACTACACCGACAAGGACGAGCTGCTGATCGAGCGGCTGCACCGCCGGTTCCGCGCCGCCGCCGTGGCCGATTGCGCCGCCTACGCGGCCCTCCTGTCGAGCGGCGCGGAAGGCGAGGCGGAATGGGCCCGGCTGGAAGCTGAGATCACCGTCGGCGAGACGTTCTTCTTCCGCTACGCCGAGCAGTTCAGCGCGCTGCGCGCGACGATCCTGCCGGCGCTGATCGCGGCGCGGGCGTCCGAGCGCGTCCTGCGGATCTGGAGCGCGGGCTGCTCCACCGGGGCCGAGGCCTATTCCCTGGCGATCCTGGTGCACGAGCTGCTCGGCGACGCCCTGCCCGAGTGGCGGGTGGCGATCCTCGGCACCGACATCAGCGTCGAGGCGCTCGCCACGGCCCGCGCCGCCGAGTACGGCCGCTGGGCGCTCCGGACCATGCCGCCGGAGGACCGGCTCCGCTACTTCACCCGGCTGCCGCCCGCGCCGGGCATCCGGCGCGAGGGCGGCTACGCCCTCCGGCCCGAATACCGCGGTCCGGTCCGGTTCGAGCGCGGCAACCTGCTGAGCCTCGTCGAGCCGGGGCCGCCGCAGGGCGAGCCCTTCGACCTGATCCTCTGCCGGAACGTGCTGATCTACTTCGATGCCCGGACGGTCGCCGCGGTGGTGCGCGGGCTGGGCCGAAGGTTGCGGCCGGAGGGCTGGCTGCTCCTCGGCCACGCCGAGCCGAGTCCCGCCTTCGCGAGCTTCCTCGACGCCGTCAGCCTGCCGGGGACCGTGGCCTACCGACCGCGCGCCGAGGCGCCGCCGGTCGCGCCATCGGTCGACCTGTCCGGTGCGCCCGCACCGGACCCCGTCCCTCCGGCGCGACAGGCGACGGAGCCGCCCCCGGCGGATCCTGGCCCGGGCCAGTCCGGGGCCGCAGAGGCCGACGCCGCGGCCGTTCCCTCCCCGGACCCGGTCGCCGCACCCGGCACCGGTCCGGCTCCCGCAGCGCCCGAGACCCGGGAGGACCGGCCGGAAGAGGAGGACGCCGTCGACCTCGACCGGATCCGCGCGCTGGCCGATTCCGGCGAGACCGGAGCGGCCTGGCGGGCGCTGCGGGGCGCCCTCGACCGCGATCCGACCGACACCGCCCTGCGCTTCTACGAGGGTCTCCTGGCCCGCACCCTCGGACGCGACGCCGAGGCCGAGCGGGCGCTGCGGGCCGCGCTCTACCTCGACCGCGGTTTCGTGATGGCCCACTACCACCTCGGCCTGCTGCTGATCGCGCTGCGACGGCCGCACGAGGCGCTCCGCGCCCTCGACAACGCCGTCGCCTTGAGTCAAGCCCTCGGGCCGGACACGGCGCTGCCCGAGGGCGACGGCGCCTCCGCGGGCGAGATCGCGGCCAGCGCGGCCGCGGCCCGCGCCGCGCTCGGCGGCGCCGGCAGCAGGAGGTCCTGATGGGCGCAGGCCCGAGTGCACAGGGCGGCCGTCCGCGGCCGGAGCGGGACCTGCGCGCCGAGCGCGCCGCCGCCCTCGCCCGGCGCGGTGCCGCGGCGGCCGCGACCGATTCGGGCGTCGATCACCTCGTCTGCGCCTGCGGCGGCGAGCGCTACGGCGTGCCGCTGGCGGCCGTCGCCCAGGTCCTGCCGTCGCGCCCCGCCACGCCGATGCCCGGGGCGGTGCCGGCGCTGGACGGTCTCGTCGCCCTGTCCGGGCGGATCGTCGGCGTGCTCAGCCTCGCCCGGGCCCTCGGCCGGCCGGATCCCGCGTCCGACGCCGACGCGGCGGCCCACATGATCGTGCTGCGCGGCGTCCACCCCCAGCCCCTCGCCCTCGCGGTGGACCGGGTCCTGGGCATCGCCCGGGCCCCTGGCGCGGTCGCCGCGGCCGGCGCCGGGGCGGCCGATCCCGACCGCTTGGGCAACGAGGCCGCCTCGGTCTATGCCCCGGCCTCCGGGGCGGCGGGCGACGGCCGTCCCGACTTCGTCGTCATCGACCTCCCCCGCCTCCTGCGCCGCGCGCTGCCCTGACCGGGCCGCCTGCCCCAACCGGAGCCATCCCCGCCCGTGTCGCTCTCGATCGGAAAACGCATCCTCCTCGGCTTCTTCGCCATCACGGTGGTGGTGGTGGCGCTCGGCCTCTACGCCCTGGAGCAGATCGGCGCCGTGCGCGACACGACCGACGCGATCGTCCGGCGGGACATGACGATCCTGCGCCAGCTCGACGATCTCGGGAACGACGCGCGCGACCTCGGTCTCCTGCGCCGCACGGCCGTGATCACGATGCTGATGCAGGCCCAGGGGCGCGCGACCCAGGCCGGCGACACCCTGGCGACCTGGCGCCAGACCGCGGCCCAGGTCGAGAACCGGCTCGCCACGACGATCCAGCTCGCCACCCAGTACCGGACGCAGGTCGTATCCGCCGAGCGCGTCGCGGCCTGGGACCGCATCGCCGCGGCGGCGACCGCGGTCCAGGGCTCGTTCCGCGAGGTCAGGGCGCAGGGCGAGGCGCAGTTCGCCGCCATCGCCCAGCAGGACGTCGCGGCGGTCGAGGCCCGCAACGCGGAGATCGCGCGGCTGCAGGCACCCTTCCTCGAGGGGATCAAGAACCTCCGCTCGCAGCTCGACGGCGGCATGGCGCTGGGACAGCGCGCCGCGCAGGAGGTCTACGAGCGCTCGCGCCTCTCGATCTACCTGACCCTGGCCGCCGCGGTGCTGCTGGCGGTCCTGATCACGTGGCTGATCAGCCGCGCGGTGGTGCGGCCGCTCGAGACGGTCATGGCTTTCGTCGGCCGCGTCGGCGAGGGCGACCTGTCTGGCCAGCTGGCGGCGGGCGGGCGCGACGAGATCGGCCGTCTGAGCACGACGCTGAACACGATGGTCTCGGGTCTGTCGGACCTGGCGCGGACGAACCGGGCGGCGACGGCGGACCTGAACGCGGCCGCGGCCGAGATCCGCGCCTCGGCGCAGGAGCAGGC
>NZ_FNVI01000042.1:0-30257 GCF_900107945.1 Methylobacterium sp. 190mf
CGCGCCGCCGGGCCCTCGCCGATGATCAGGTCGAGCTGGTAATCCTCCATGGCCGGGTAGAGGATCTCCTCGACCGCCGGGTTGAGCCGGTGGATCTCGTCGATGAACAGGACGTCGCGCTCCTCCAGGTTGGTGAGCTGGGCGGCCAGATCCCCGGCCTTGGCGATCACCGGCCCGGAGGTCGAGCGGAAGTTCACGCCGAGCTCGCGCGCCACGATCTGCGCCAGCGTGGTCTTGCCCAGGCCCGGCGGCCCGACGAACAGCACGTGGTCGAGCGCCTGCCCGGTCTTCCTCGCCGCCTCGATGAACACCTGCATGTTCGCCCGCGCCGCGCGCTGACCGATGAACTCGGACAGGCTCAGGGGCCGGATCGTCTGATCCGGCTCCGCGGCCGCGGCACCGGACCCCTGCGCGACCGTCCTGATCGGCGTCGCCATTCAGGCCGCCCTGGCGCGACCCGACGCCTTCTCGAAGGGCTGCACGAAGGGCTGCACCAGGACCCGCCGGCCCGAGAGGTCGTGCACGCTCACCCGCCACTCGGCCCAGTCGGTGCGGTTGGCCAGCGAGCGCCGCACGTCGGAGGCGACCTTGCGGGCGCGGTCGACGAGGCGCGCCGTCGCGCGGACCTCGGTGCCGCGGGCGTCGAACACGCATTCGAGGCCGTTGGTGCAGTGGAACCGGTACTTGGCCATCCCTCGCTCCTCCTCGGCCGCCCCGCGCGGCGCTCACCCTGTGTTCACTATATGTTCTGTTCTCGGCCGGATCCAGCCCCGGCGAAGCGTCGCAGGCGTCCCCGGAACGGACCCGCGCCGGACCCGCGCCGGACTCACGACTGCGGCCGATGGGACCGGACCGGAACACCGCGCGCGCCGGGGGCTTACCGGGCGAGACGCCTCACCGCCGGACCGGGAACCCACCATGCGCGCCACGCTCCTCGCCCTCCTGCTGGCCGCCGGCCTCGGCGCGCCCGGCCGCGCCGCCGAGGCGCCGGCGGGGTCCGACGCCCTGAAGCCGATGGTGGAGTCGAACGACCTCGTCTTCAACGGCATCACCCGGTCCGCGGACGGCCGGCTGTTCTCGCCGTTCCAGCGGCAGAGTAAGGACAAGGGGATCGAGCTCGGCGAGTGGCGGGACGGCAAGGCGGTCCCGTACCCCGACGCGGCCTGGAACGCCTGGAAGACGGGCGACGACCCGGCCAAGGCCTTCGTGGCGGTCAACGCCATCCGGATCGGCCCGGACGGGGATCTCTGGGTGGTCGACAAGGGCGCGCCCGGCATGGGCGCGGCGCCGCTGCCGGGCGGCCCGAAGCTCGTGCAGATCGACCTCGCCACGAACGCCGTGCGCAGGGTCTACCCGCTGCAGGCGGCGACCACCGAGAAGAGCTTCATCGACGATTTCCGGTTCAACGGCGGCCACATCTACCTGACGGATGCCGGCCAGCCCGGGCTGATCGTCCTCGACCGCGAGACCGGCGGCCTCCGGCGGGTGCTCGACGGACACTGGTCGACGATCGCGCAGCGCCCGCTGACCGGCCAGGGCCGGGTGCTCCGGGACGACAAGGACAAGCTGCTCTTCATCCACGCCGACCAGCTGGAAGTCTCGCCGGACGGCAAGACCTTCTACTATCAAGCGTGCACCGGGCCGCTCTACAGCATCGAGACCCGGTACCTCGACGACGCGGCCGTGAGCGACGACGAGCGCGCCCGGCACGTGAAGCTCCACGCCGCCACGGTGGCGACGGGCGGCACCGCCATCGACGCGGGCGGCACCATCTACGCGAGCGACACGGACGGCCTGCGGATCCTCAAGATCGCGCCGGACGGGACCGTGAGCACGCTGGTGCAGGACCCGCGGCTCGTCTGGGTCGACGCGATGTGGATCGACGAGCAGGGCGGCCTGTGGATCCCGGCGGCGCAGATGAACCGCACGCCGGCGATGAGCGGCGGCGCGGCTTCGACGGTCAAGTTCCCGACGACGATCTACCGGATGCAGATCGAGGCCGAGCCGCTGCGCAACTGAGGATGGATCGGCCCGGTCCCAGGGGCGGCCTCGCGTCGGGCGGGCGGCGGCTGACGCCGAACCCGGAACCCGGGTTACAAGTTGGATCGAGGCGGGTGCCGGGCCCGGGACCCTGTACCGGGATCCGGCACCGAGGCCCGGCACGAGGAGAGGATGGACCGACCATGCGCAGGATGCAGTCGTCGCGGTGGGCCGGCGCCTTCCTGGCTGCCGGCCTGGTCGTCGCGTTCGCCCCGCCGGCGCGGGCCGACGCCGCCCTGGTCCTGCGGGAGACCCGGCTGCACACGCCGCCGGACTCGCACGAGCCGCAGCGGGCGATGGTCAACCTGCGCAACACCGGCCCGGACCTCGCGACGAACGTGACCGTGCTGTGCACCTTCACGGGGGCCGGCGGGACGGTGCTCGACACGCAGCAGGCCTCGGTGCCGGAGGTCGTGAGCCTCGCCGACGTGCAGGCCGAGACGATCTACTACGGCTGGCCCCGCGCGAGCAGCGCCACCTGCCGCCTCGCCGAGCCGTAGCCGGCGGCCCCCGTCGCCCGCCGGGCCGGCCGACGCAGCCTTAGCGGTTTCCGCGCGTTATGGTCCGGTCCCGTGGCGTCCCAGGTCCGTTTCCGGCAGAAGGCGCCCACGCCCCGCCCCTCTGTCGCAGCGCCAGCCCCGTGCCCGTATCCCCCGCCCTCCCGATTTTGGCGATCCGCCCCGACCGCCCCGCGCGGCTGGCGGGGGAGTCCATCGCGACGCACGGGCGCTGAGCGTGGACGAGACGGGGACCGAGGCGCTCCTGCGGCGCGCCCGCGCGCTGGAGGCGGAGGCCGCCGGACTCCGGGCGCGGGCGGCCGCCACCGGCGCTGAGGCGGACGCCCCGACGCTCCCGCAGCCCCCCGCCGACCTGTCCGGGGCCGGCCTCGCCCTCCGGGAGGCCGAGGCGCGCCTGCTGCGGGCGCAGGAGGCGGGCGGGATCGGCCTGTTCACCGTGGGGGTCGCGGACGGGCTCCTGCACCCGACCCCGCAATTCTGCCGGCTCTACGGCCTGCCGGAGCGCGACACCTACCCGGCCGAGCTGGTCGAGGCGCTGATCCTGCCGGAGGACCGGGCCCTCGTCTCGACGGCGGCGAGCCGGCGCCGCGGCGCCCCCCCGCGGGACGTCGCCTACCGGATCCGGCGGCCGGATACCGGCGAGATCCGCTGGATCGCCCGGCAGGGGGAGATCGAGCGCGACGCCGCGGGGCGGCCGGTGCGGTTCTCCGGGGTGGCGCGCGACATCACCGAGCAGCGCGAGGCCCGCGACGCCCTGCGCGCCGGCGAGGAGCGCTACCGGACGCTGTTCGAGGCCATCGACGACGGCTTCTGCATCATCGAGTTCTTCGACGGCCCGCACGGCCCGCTGAGCGACTACGTCCACGTCGAGGCCAATCCCGGCTACGAGCGCCACACCGGCATCGCCGGCATCGTCGGGCGGACGCTGCGCGACCTCGTGTCGGCCGAGGACGCGGAGGCCTGGCTCGAGCTCTACGGCGGCGTGCTCCGCACCGGTGTCCCGATCCGGTTCGAGCGCTTCTTCGCCCAGGCCGACCGCTTCATCGACGTCTCGGCCGCCCGGATCGGGCCGGCGAGCCGGCGCCAGGTCTCGGTGCTGTTCCGGGACATCACCGCGCGCCGGCAGGCGGAGGACGCCCTGCGCGCCAGCGAGGCGCTCGCCCGGACCAACATCGAGCGCGTGCAGCTCGCCCTCGCGGCCGGCGCCATCATCGGCACGTGGCACTGGGACCTGCCGAGCGACCGGTTCACGGTCGACGAGGGCTTCGCCCGCAGCTTCGGCCTCGACCCGGCGCTGGGCCGGGACGGCATCCCGCTCGCCCGGATCGTCGCGACCGTGCATCCGGACGACCAGCCCGGGCTGGCCGCGGCCATCAACGCGGCCGTCGCCCGGGGCGGCGCCTACGCGCACCAGTACCGGGTCCGCCGGGCGGACGGGCGCTACTACTGGCTGGAGGCCAACGGCCGCGTCGACCACGCGCCCGACGGCACGCCCCTGAGCTTCCCCGGGGTCCTGATCGACGTGGACGAGCGCCGCGCCGTCGAGGCCGAGCGGGACCGCGTCGCCGCGGCGCTGCGCAGCCTCAACGAGACCCTGGAGCAGCGGGTCGCCGAGCGGACGGCCGAGCTGATGCGCGCCGAGGAGGCCCTCCGCCAGTCGCAGAAGATGGAGGCGGTCGGCCAGCTCACCGGCGGGCTCGCCCACGACTTCAACAACATGCTGGCCGGCATCGTCGGCTCGCTGGAATTGATGCAGACCCGGATGCTGCAGGGCCGGGTCGGCGACCTCGACCGCTACATCGGCGCGGCGCAGGGCGCGGCCAAGCGCGCCGCCGCCCTGACCCACCGCCTGCTGGCCTTCTCCCGCCGCCAGACCCTCGACCCGAAGCCGACGGACGCGAACCGCCTGGTCGAGGGCATGATGGAGCTCGTGCGCCGCACGGTCGGCCCCGCGGTGGCGATCGAGTCGGTCGGGGCCGGCGGCCTGTGGCCGACGCTGGTCGATCCGAGCCAGCTCGAGAACGCGCTGCTCAACCTGTGCATCAACGCCCGGGACGCGATGCCGGCGGGCGGGCGCATCGTCATCGAGACCGCCAACCGCTGGCTCGACCACCGGGCCGCCCAGGAGCGCGAGCTGGAGCCGGGGCAGTACGTGACGCTCTGCGTCTCGGACAACGGCACCGGCATGACCCCCGACGTGGTCGCCAAGGCCTTCGACCCGTTCTTCACCACCAAGCCGATCGGCGAGGGCACCGGCCTCGGCCTGTCGATGATCTACGGCTTCGCCAAGCAGTCCGGCGGGCAGGTCCGGATCTACTCGGAGGTCGGCCAGGGCACGATGGTCTGCCTCTACCTGCCCCGCCATCTCGGCGAGGCGGAGGCCGAGGTGATCCTGCCCGACCTCGCCCACGCGCCCCGCGCCGAGCAGGGCGAGACGGTCCTGGTTGTGGACGACGAGCCGACCGTGCGGATGCTGGTCACCGAGGTGCTGGAGGATCTCGGCTACGCGGCGATCGAGGCGGCGGACGGCGCCTCGGGGCTGAAGGTCCTCCAGTCGGACGTGCGCGTCGACATGCTCATCACCGATGTCGGCCTGCCCGGCGGCATGAACGGCCGCCAGATGGCCGATGCCGGCCGCCAGCACCGGCCCGACCTGAAGGTCCTGTTCATCACCGGCTACGCCGAGAACGCCGCCCTCAACCACGGCCATCTCGGCCCCGGCATGCAGGTGATGACGAAGCCCTTCGCCCTGGAGGCGCTCGCGACCCGCATCCGCGGCATCATCGGCGGCGAGGGCTGAGATCCGGACGGCCCCGGGCGGGCGGTGCCCCCGGGGCACACGGCGTCGCAGGGACGTGCGGAACGGGTTCGCCGGCCCGGGCGTCATTGCCATACCGCGGCGGCGCGCCCATGAGGGCGTCCTCGCGGGCACCATCGCGGGCGTCCTCGGCACGGGGCCCGGCGGGCGGGCGGGCCCGGGAGCGGACCGGCAGGGCCGCGCCGAACGGAGGCGACAGGGAAGCTACCGTGGACACGCAGACCATCCCGGCCGAACTCACGACCTTCTTCGAGAAATCCCACATCGCCCTGGCGCTGGCCGCGGCGGGCGACGACAACGTCCTGCTCCTGGTGAACGAGCGGTTCCACCAGCTCACCGGCTACACGGGCGCGGAGGTCGTCGGGCGCAATTGCCGCCTCCTCCAGCGCGACGCCGACAACCGGGAGGCGCGGGCCAAGATCCACGCCTTCCTGGAGAACGACCGTCAGGACACGGTGCGCACGCCGATCGTGAATTTCCGCAAGGACGGGAAGCCCTTCGTCAACCTGCTGTACATGTCCAAACTGAAGGCGCTCTCGGGCGAGGTGCGCTACCTTTTCGCATCCCAATTCGACGTCAGCCGCTCGCAACCCGAGTTGCTTTCCGCCTACGATGCAGAACTGGGCCGGACCCTGTCCCGGCTGACCCCGACGCTTGCGGAGAGTGGGCTCGTCATCGAGGGCTCGCTGATGACGATCGCCAACACGGTCGCCACGGTCGCGCAGGCCAAGCTCACGCTCGCGGATCTCGATGCACCAGGATTTCCTTAACGCCCCCGGAGGCGAGGCCTCGGAGGTCCTGGACGGCGCCGGCACGGTGACGGCGCCGCCCTTCGCCGGGCCGGTCGTGGGCATCGGCGCCTCGGCGGGCGGGCTCGAGGCCCTGCGGGAGATGCTGGCGCGCGCCCGGCCGCCGACCGGCATGGCCTTCGTCATCGTCCAGCACCTCGACCCCAACCACGAGAGCATGCTGGCGCAGCTCCTCGACCGGCAGACGGAGCTGGAGGTGCTCCAGTGCGAGGGCGGGGAGCGGATCGCGGGCGACAAGGTCTACATCATCCCGCCCGGCCGGGGCCTCGTCATCCAGAACTGCGTCCTCGAACTCACCCACTTCGTCCAGCCGCGGGGCCTGCGCCGGCCGATCGACGACTTCTTCCTGTCGCTCGCGGTCGACCAGCAGGCCAACGCCGCCTGCGTGATCCTGTCGGGCACGGGGGCCGACGGCACGACCGGCCTGCGGGCGATCAAGGAGCACGGCGGCGTCTGCGTGGTGCAGCAGCCCGACACCGCCCGCTACGACGGCATGCCGCTCTCGGCGGTCGGGACCAGCCTCGTCGACTTCGTGCGGCCGCCGGGCGAGATCGTCGACTGCCTCACCACCTTCTTCCGCCGCCGCGGCACCGACGCCGTCGACGCCGAGTCCCGCCTCGTCGCCGACCACATCGACGACCTCTGCCGGGTCATCCGCGCGGCGGTGGGCCACGACTTCGCCGGCTACAAGCGGACCACCCTGGTCCGGCGGGTCGAGCGGCGCATGCACGTCCTCGGGCTCGAGTCCGGCCGGGCCTATCTCGGCCGCGTCCGGGCCGACAAGACCGAGTGCGAGGCGCTGTTCCGCGACCTCCTGATCAACGTCACCCGCTTCTTCCGCGACGCCGAGATGTTCGAGCTCCTCCGGGAGCGCGTGGTGGAGCCCCTGCTGCGCACCCGCGATCCCGAGGAGGACATCCGGGTCTGGATCCCGGGCTGCTCCAGCGGCGAGGAGGCCTACAGCATCGCCATGCTGTTCGCCGACGCCGCCCGCCGCCTCGGCCTGCCGCCGGCGGTCCAGATCTTCGCCACCGACATCGACGAGCGCATGCTCCAGATCGCCCGGGAGGCGACCTACCCGGCCGCCGCGCTCGCCGACATCCCGGCCCATCTGCGGGAGCGCTACGTCGTCCTCCACGCCGAGCGCTTCACCGTCGCGGCCGAGATCCGCGACCTGATCCGCTTCTCCAGCCACAGCCTGGTCAAGGACCCGCCCTTCTCGCGGGTCGACCTCCTGTCCTGCCGCAACCTGCTGATCTACTTCGACGAGCGCCTCCAGCAATCGGTGGTGCCGCTGTTCCACTACGCGGTCCGGCCGGGGGGCTACCTGTTCCTCGGCCCCTCGGAGAGCGTCAGCCGCTTCGAGCACCTGTTCCCGGTCATCGACCAGCACGCCCGCCTGTTCGAGCGGCCGCCGGGCGCGCCGCAATACCCGATCGACCTGCCGGGGAGCGCCCGCCGGGGCGAGGCCCGGCGCGGCGGGCGCGAGGAGCGGCGCGGCGAGCCCTCGATCGCCGACGAGACCGTGGCGGTGCGCCGCGTCATGGAGCGCTACGCCCCGCCCAGCATGGTGCTCAACGAGGACGGCGGCATCATCGCCGCCTACGGGCGCCTGAGCCGCTACTTCGACTTCCCGGTGACCCGGACCGGCGGCACCAGCGCCATCACCCTGGCGCGCCCGGGCCTGCGCGACGTCATCGGCCCGCTGCTCCGCCAGACCCGCGACGCGCGCAAGCGCGTGGTCGTCCGCGACGTGGAGATCCGCTCGGAATACGGCGTCCAGCCGGTGGAGCTGATCTGCGATCCCCTGCCCGACGGCTCGATGCTCCTGGTCCTGCGCGACACCGGCGCCTTCCGGGCGGCGGACAACCTCGACCTGATCGAGATGGATGCCGGCGGCGACCACGTCGAGGCGCTGGAAGAGGAGCTGCTGCGCACCCGCTACAAGCTGCGCTCGGCGGTCGAGGAGCTGGAGACGACGAACGAGGAGCTGAAGAGCTCCAACGAAGAAATGATGTCGATGAACGAGGAGCTCCAGTCGACGAACGAGGAGCTGTCCACGGTCAACGACGAGCTGAAGACCAAGGTCGAGCAGCTCACCATCGCCAATGCCGACCTGCGCAATTTCTTCGAATCCACCGACCTCGCCGTCGTGGTGCTCGACCGCGAGCTGAAGGTGCGCAGCTTCACCACGTCGGCCACCACGATCTTCCCGCTGCAGCCGGGCGATCGCGGCCGCCCCCTCGCCGACGTGTCGAGCCGGCTCGCCGGGCACGAGTACCTGCACGACGCCCAGGAGGTCTGCGCCGGCGGCTCGGTGATCCAGCGGCGCGTCGCCACCCGGGACGGGGAGCGCACGCTCTCGCTGCGGGTGCTGCCCTACCGGCTGCAGAACGGCAGCGTCGACGGCGCCACCCTGGTGCTCACCGACATCACCGAGGCGCTGTCGCTGGAGCGCCAGCTCGCCGCGGAGCGCGAGCGGCTGGAACTGGCCGTGAAGGCCGGGGGCATCGGCGTCTGGGAATACAGCCCGGATGCCGGGACCGTCGTGGTCGACAGCATCGCCGGCACGATGTTCGGCCTCGCTCCCGACACCCCGCACCCCACCGCGTCCCTGGCGGCCAGCGTGCTGCCCGAGGACCGTCCCGGCTTCGAGGCGGCGCTGTCCGAGGCGGCGCACGGGCTAAACGAGTTCGAGGCGCGCATCCGCGTGCGCGCCGCCGACCACGCGCCGCGGCACATCCGCAGCTACGGGCGCCTGACCCGGAGCGGCGACCGGAAGCGGATCGTCGGCGTCTGCATCGACGTGTCGCCCGAATACGCGCTCGCCGAGACCCGCGACCTGATGCTGCGGGAGATGAACCACCGGGTGAAGAACCTGTTCGCGATCATCGGCGGCATGATCTCGGCGGGCGCCCGCACGCACCGGGAGATCGGCGTCTTCGCCACCGACATGCGCGACCGCATCTCGGCCCTCGGGCGGGCGCATTCCCTGGCCGACCCGTCCGACGGCCAGGGCATGAGCGATCTCGCGGGCCTGATCGGCGCGACCCTGCGCCCGTACCGCGACCACGTCCCCACGGTGATCGAGGGCCCCCTCGTGGCGATCAACTGGCGGCACGTGTCGTCGCTGGCGATGATCCTGCACGAGTGGGCGACGAACTCGGTGAAGTACGGCGCGCTCGGGGCCGACGACGGCGCGCTGTCGGTCACCTGGGACCGGCAGGAGGCGGGACTCGTCCTGGACTGGTGCGAGCGGATGGCCCGTGTCCCGGAGCCGAGGCCCGGACGAGGTTTCGGGACGATGCTGGTGGAGATGTCCCTGCGCCAGCTCGAAGCGACCGTGACGCGCAGCCACGACGCCGCCGAGTACCGGATCACGCTGCATCTGCCCGAGGCGGCACTCCTGCGGGGCTGACGCGCGCTCAGGGATATCCGTGCGTCGGCCGTCCTTGCGAGCGCAGCGAAGCAATCAAGTCGGCGCCACGCTTGCCGATGCTGCGCGACCCTGGATTGCTTCGCTGCGCTCGCAAAGACGGCGAGGTCTCCCGATCCTTCACCGCGGGTTCGGGAGGAGTCACGATGCCGGAGGGCGCCGGACGAACCGGCGCCCCGCCCCCCTCAGTCGATGACTTCGACGATGCGGTGGCCGCGATCGACCAGGACGGGCTGGTCGTTCACGATGGTGTAGCGGTAGCCCGGACGCACCCGGTACTCGGTGGGCACGTCGTAGTAGGTGACGCTGTCCTCCGGCAGCACGGTGCCGACCCGGACCGGGCCGCCCCAGCTGTAGGAGCGCGCGCCGCGCTCGCGGACGTAGCTGCGGAACCGCGGGCGGTCGTCGACGCCCAGGATGCCGCCGACCGTGCCGGTCGCCGCGCCGACCGCGCCGCCGACGATGCCGCCGACCGGACCGGCCGCATCGGCGCCGACCGCCGCACCCTCGGCCGCGCCCCGCAGGGTGCCCTGCGCCTGGGCGGCCGCCGGGAGGGCGAGGAGGCCGGCCGTCGCCAGCGACAGAAGAAGCTTGTTGGTCATGCTGAGATCTCCAGGGTCGTCAGGGCGCGGCTGTCCGCCCAGGATCAGTTGCAGCCTTCCTTGTGGACGGTCTTGGAGTTGCCCATGCCGTCCTCCTTGTGGACGGTCTTCGAACCGCAATCGACGCTGCCGGTGGTGACCTCGCGCTTCTCGACGACGGTGTCGCGGTGGTCGACGACGGCGGGCCCGTCGCGGCGGATGACGGTGGTCTCCTCGGCGCTCGCCGCGCCGCACAGGGCCGCGAACAGGGCGCCCGAGAGAATGATGGTCCGCATGGTTGGCCTCCTGACTTCAATCGAAGCCAGCAACGGCAGCGGCGGAAAAAGGGTTCCACGCGCATTGATCGGTAGATCACGCGGATATTCGCGATGCGGCACGGTATTGGTTGTGTACAATCGACCGCCCCCGTCCCGCTCAGCTGTTCGGGACGGGAGCGACGCCTCAGCCGGCCAGGGGCGGCACCCGGGACCACCACGCGTGCGCCCGCTCGTACTGGTGGGCGACGCGCAGGATCTCGGCCTCGGCGAAGGGCCGGGCGGCGATCTGGAAGCTGATCGGCAGGCCGCGCCGGTCGAAGCCGCAGGGCAGCGCGATGGCGGGCAGGCCCGCGAGGTTGAACGGGTAGGTCAGGCGCCAGGAGGCCGCCAGCACGCTCTCCGCGCGCCCGCCGAGCGTCACCGCGGACTCGTCCGTCCGCCACGCGGTCAGCGGCGAGGCCGGGCCGACGATCACGTCGGCCTCGGCCAGGACGGCGGCCATCTCGTCCATGATCAGGGCCCGCACCTGCTCGGCCCGCAGGTAGTCCGGCCCGGTCACGAGCCGGCCCATCTCCACGAGGTCGCGGACGTCGGCGGCGAAGCCCGCCACGTGGCCCCGGGCGAGGCTGCGGTCGTGGTAGGCGGTCGAGGAGGCGAGCTCGATGGCGTAGATGGCGCCGAGGCCGTGGCGCAGGGACGGCACCGCGACGTCGCGCACCGCGCAGCCCCGGTCTTCGAGGAAGCGGAGCGCCGCCTCGACGCCGGCGGCGACGTCGTCGTCGATTGCGTCGAAGAAGTGGTTGCGGATCACCGCGACCCGCAGGCCCCGGATCGGCCGGTCGAGCCCGGCCGTGTAGTCGGGGACCGGGGCCGCGCTGGCCGCGGGATCGCCGGGATCCGGGCCGGCGAGCGCCTGCAGCATCAGGGCGGAATCGGCCACCGTCAGGGTCAGCGGGCCGGCATGGTCGAGGGACCAGGAATGCGGCACGATCCCCGACCGGCCGACCCGGCCGTAGGTCGGCTTGAGCCCGACGATCCCGCACAGGGCGGCCGGGATCCGGATCGAGCCGCCCGTGTCCGAGCCGAGGGCGGCCGGGCAGAGGCGGGCCGCGACCGCCGCGCCCGAGCCGCCGCTGGAGCCGCCGGGCACCCGGTCGGGGTCCCAGGGGTTGCGGGTCGGCGGCGTGACCATGCCCCAGGCGAATTCGTGCATCCGCGTCTTGCCGAGGATCACCGCGCCGGCCGCCCGCAGCCGCGCCACGGCGTGGCTGTCGGCCGCCGGGAAGGTCAGGGCCTCCACCGCCGTGCCGGCCCGGGTCGGCATGTCGGCGGTGGTGTAGTTGTCCTTGACGGCGATCGGGATGCCGTGGAGCGGGCCGCGCGGCCCCGTCCGGGCGATCTCGGCATCGGCCGCGCGCGCGGCGTCGAGGGCCGCGGGCGAGAGGTGGACGACGCTGTTCAGGGCGCCGTCGAGGCGCGCGATCCGGTCGAGGCTGGCGCCGACGAGCTCGGCGCTCGACAGCTCCCGCGCCGCGATCCGCCGCGCGAGCTCGGTGATCGGGGCTTGCCAGAGGGCGTCAGTCGCGGCGGTCGTCATGGGGCACCCGGCGGTAGGGGAGCGTCGGATCGAACACGACCGGCGGGTGGATGTCCGCGAGGTCGAGGTCGCGCAGCCGCGCGATCTCGGCGAGCACCGGCGCGAACTGCGCCAGCAGGTGGGCGACCCGCTGGGGCTCCTGGCGCAGGCCGACGACGTCGCGCAGCAGGTCGGGGGCTGCATCCCCGGCGGCGCCCGGCCGCTCGGCGGGAGGCCTGAGCAGCATCGCCACGACGTCGTCCGGCAGGGCGCCGGCCGGGCCGTCCTTCCGGGGCATGCCGGCCACGAACGGCACGAGCTGACGGCGGGCGACCAGGAGAACCCGGCGCAGCTCGGCGACGGGCTCGGCGTGCTCGTCGACCCGCAGGTCGAGGTGCGGGTAATCCTCGCCGGCGACGATCTTGAGCGCCGCCGACTGCTTGCCGCGCCGGTCGCCGCCGGCCGCGTCGCCGGCCTCCAGGCTGCGCATCAGCCGCTCGTCGAGATCCTGGGCGGCGCTCCCCTCGAAGGCCGCCGCCATGGCGTCGACCACGCCCGGCCCGGCGAGCATGTTGCCCTGGACCGCGTAGCCGGGCCCGGTGCGGTGGCCGGCCGCCGGCGTGCATCCGGCGCCGGTCCAGGCGGCGGCCCGCCCCTGCCCGTCGACGAGGCCGAGCTGGCGCAGGTCCGGACGGTCGTCGGTGGCGAGGGCCGCCGCCAGCGCGGCGTCGGGATCCTGCCCGCCGGCCAGCCCGTCGAGGATGCGGGCGGCGAGGTAGGGGTTCACCCAGGACTGGGTGGTGACGGCCCCGATCCCGGCCCTGAGGAACGGGCACAGGCCGCCCACCGCCGGGACGGCGCTCGCCACCGCGACGCCGAGCTGGCCGGTCCGCGGGCAGCGGGCGGCGATCGAGAAGGTGTTGAGTTCTCTCATGCGCTTACGGCTTCCTCCTCCCTGCTCCCGATCCACCGCCGTCTTCGCGAGCGCAGCGAAGCAATCCAGCAGCGCCCCGTCCGGGAGCGTGGCGCGACCCTGGGTCGCTTCGCTGCGCTCGCGATGACGGTGGCGGATCCGGGTCGACCTCACACCGCCAGATGGTCGATGACGCGTGCCCGCGCGTCCGGCGCCTGCGCCGGACCGCTGTCGACGATCTCGCCGAGCTTGAGGACGGCGTAGCGATCGGCGAGCGCCAGCGCGAAGGCGACGTGCTGCTCCACCACCAGCATGGACACGCCCGCGGCCCGCTCGGCCTGGAGCACGCCGCGCAGGCGCTCGACCATGGAGGGCTGCACGCCCTCGGAGATCTCGTCGATCAGCAGGAGGCGCGGGCGCAGCATCAGGGCGCGCCCGAGGATCAGCATCTTCTGCTCGCCGCCCGAGAGGGTGCCGGCCCGCTGGGCCAGCCGGTCCTTCAGGAACGGGAAATGGCCGAACAGCCGCTCCAGCGCCTCCGGCAGCATCCGGTCGGAGGGCACCGCGAGGCGCAGGTTGTCGCGGATCGACAGGTCCTGGAACAGGGGCTGCTCCTGCGGCGCGTAGCCGACGCCGAGCGCGTTGAGCTTGGCCGGCGTGAGGCCGGCGAGCGCCTGGCCCCCGACCGTGATGGCGCCGCCGCGCAGGGCCACCATGCCCAGGACGGTCTTGAGCAGCGTGGTCTTGCCCATGCCGTTCTTGCCCAGCAGCGCCACGATCTCCCCCGGCCCGACCGAGAGGGACACGTCCCGCACGATGGCGACGGCGCCGTAGCCGCTCGACACCCCGTCGAGGGCGAGGGCGGCCCCCGCCGGCGCGATCTGCCGTGCTGCCCGCCGTGCTGCCTCACCCATGGGCGCCTCCCGAGTAGATGGTCCGGACCAGTTCGGAGCCCACGACGTCCTCGACCGTGCCGTCCAGGACCAGCCGGCCCTGGTGCAGCACCACGATCCGCGACGAGATCTCGCGCACGAAATCGAGGTCGTGCTCGACCAGCACGGCGGCGATCCGGCCCTCGGCGGTGAGCGCCTTGAGGACGGTCCCGATGGTGGTGCGCTCGGCCTTGGTCAGGCCCGCGGTGGGCTCGTCGAGCAGGATCAGCCGCGGCTCCAGCGCCACCACCATGGCGAGCTCCAGCGCCTGCTTCTGGCCGTGGGACAGGAGGCGCGACGGCTGCGTCAGCTGGCGGTCGAGGCCGGTCATGCGCAGGACGTCGAGGGCGGGCTGCGGCAGGCCCAGCGTCTCGGCCCGCCCGACCGGGCTCAGGCCGTCGTGGGACGCCCGGGCGAGGCGGAGGCAGTCGGCCACCGACAGGCTCTCGAACACGCTCGCCACCTGGAACTTGCGCCCGACGCCGAGGCCGACGATCCGGTTCGGCGTCAGCCCGGTGATCGGCGTGCCGCCGACGGCGATCGCGCCCTTGAACGGCTCGGTGCCGTCGCTGAGGCAGCGCATCAGCGTGGTCTTGCCGGCGCCGTTGGGCCCGACGAGGCTGACGAGCTCGCCCGCCCGGATCTCGAGGTCGATGCCCTCCAGCACCGTCAGGGCGCCGTAGGCCTTAGCGAGGTTCTCGACCTTGAGGATCGGGGTCCCGGTCGCCTCGGTGCCGGTCACCTCCGGCCCGGCCGCCTCGGTCCCGGCCGCCCGCGCGACGAGGCGCGGCGGCGCCGGCTGCCGCCGGCCCACCGGCAGCGCCCGCCAGAGGCGGCCGACGAGGTCGGCGAGGCCGCCCGGCAGCAGGATGATGATGACCACGAAGGCCGAGCCCAGGAGGAGCTGCCAGAGGAACGGCAGGTCGCCCGAGAGATTCGCCGCGAGGTAGTCGATCGCGACGGTGCCGAGCACCGGGCCGAGCAGCGTGCCGCGGCCGCCGAGCGCCACCCAGATGACCAGCTCGGTGCCGAACAGGAAGCCGGCATTCTCGGGCGCGACCACGCCCGAGGCGTTGGCGAACAGGAAGCCCGCGAGCCCCGCCACCGCGGCGAGGGACGCGGTGAGCCGGATCTGCAGGCGCCGCGGGTTGAGGCCGAGATAGGCGCAGCGCGCCTCGTTGTCCCGGAGCGCCACGAGGGCACGGCCGGCATCGGCCCGGACCAGGATCCAGGCCGCCAGCGTGACGGCGATCAGGAACAGGGCCGCGAGGCGGAAATAGCCCTCGGTCTCGAAGGGCAGCACGTCGAAGCCGACGAGGCCGCTGCTGGAGCCGGTCCATTCCCCGCCCGCGTAGATGAGCTGCACGACGACGATCGGGACGACGAGCGAGATCACCGAGGCGTAGAGCGGGGTCGAGCGGTGGTAGAAGGACAGCCAGCCGACCGCGAGGCCGAGCAGGGCCGGCGCGACGAGCGCCGCCGCGATGGCCGCGGCGATCCCGAGCGGCGTCGCCCCGTAGGCGGCGAGGATCATCGCGGTGGCGTAGGCGCCGATGCCGAAGAACGCCGCCTGGCCGAAGGTCAGGATCCCCGCGAAGCCCCAGAGCAGGTCCACCGTGACGGCCAGCACCGCGTAGATCATCGAGCGGGTCAGGACGTTGACCGCGAAGGTGTCGAGGACGAGCGGCGCGATCCAGAGGGCCAGCGCCGCCAGGCCCGCGACCACGAAGGGCGCGGCGCGGGACAGGCGGCGTCCGCGGGGCGCCGCGGCGGCACGCTCGGCGACGGGCAGGGTCTCAAGCACGGGAGAAACCTTTCGGGCTGATCCGCAGCACGAGGGCGGCGAGCACCGCGACGGCGATGCTGCCCAGGATCGGGCTCACGAAGGTGCTGATCAGGACCTGCGCGGCCCCGAAGACCAGGCAGGCCGCCGCGAGCGCCAGGTACGAGGCGTCGGCGACCATCACCAGCATGAAGGCGCCGATCAGCCAGGAGACGCCCATGTTCGGATCGACGCTGGTGAGCGGCGTGAGCAGGACGCCGGCGAGGCCCGCGAAGCCGGCGCCGAGCATGAACACGACGAGGCGCACCCGGCCCGTGTCGATGCCGAGGCTGCGCGCCAGGGTCTCGTTCATGATCACCGCCCGGGCCGAGAGGCCGAGCCGGGTCCGCTCGATGGTGAGCGCGAACAGCGTGCCGATCGCCAGCGCGATGCCGAGCGCCACGAGGCGGTAGGCCGAGTAGTCGACGCCGAGGAACGCGACGGTGCCGGCGTAGAGGTTCGGGGTGAGCTGGACGTCCCGGCCGAAGGCCAGGGTGATGAGCTGCCCGACCACGATGCCGAGCCCCCAGGTGGCGAGAATCGCGTCCAGCGGCCGCCGGTAGAGCGGGCGGATGATGAAGTGCTCGGCGAGCCCGCCGAGCGCCGCGCCGACGACGAAGGCGAGCGGCAGGGCGAGCCACGGATTGAGCCCGAGCCTGGCGGTCACCACCGCGCAGTAGGCGCCGACCGTCAGCCACGCCCCGTGGGCGAAGTTGATGATCTTGAGCACGCCGAAGATCGCCAGGAGGCCGATCGCGACGATGAACAGGATCGCCGCCGTGGTCAGGATGTCGAGGGTGAGCAGCATCGGGGATTCCGGGTGCGCGTGTCGTCGCGGGCTGAGGGAGGGATTTGGCGGGTGACGACGGTCCCCTCCCCCTCTGCGGGCTTGCCGAGTCACGTATCGACCACGGCACCGCGGCTTCCGGACCGGGCGCGGGTCCCCTCTCCCGTGCGGGAGAGGGACAGGGTGAGGGGTGTGACCTCTCCGGAGAAGTCTCGTCCGAGACAGCGCGACGACGGCGCACTCGATCCTGGAGCGTCTAATCCCTCACCCCAACCCTCTCCCGCACGGGAGCGGGGGCACGTGGCGCTCCGTCATCGACGTCGGCGCGAGACGGGTGGATATCGTCGCCCGCCCGGGCGAGGCCTCGTGCCCCGCCCCTCACTGCAGCTTCGGGCACTGCTCGCCGGGATCGACGTCCTTGAAGGTGCCGGCGACCTTCACGGTGCCGTCCTTCTGGATCTGGCCGAGATACATGGTCAGCGGCGCGTGGTGCTGCTTGCTCATGGTGATCGTGCCCCGCGGCCCGGTGAAGCTCACGGTCGGGAGCGCCTCCAGCACCTTGGCGGTCTCGGTCCCGCCCGCCTTCTCGACGGCGGCCTTGTAGAGGTAGATCGCCTCGTATTCCGGCACCGAGAGGTCGTTCGGCGTGCGCAGCTCCGCGCCGAACTTCTTCTGCATCGCCGCCAGGAACGCCTTGTTCTCCGGGCTGTCGATCCCGGTGACGTAGGAGGCCGAGAGGTAGACGCCCTCAGCGTCCGCGCCCATGCTCTTGGCGGTGCCCTCGTCCAGCGCGAGGTTGGCGAAGGGCAGCGACACGCCCGCGCCGCGCAGCTGCTTGGTCAGCGTCACGTTCGGCGCGCCGCCCGCCGTCGAGGTGATCAGCGCGTCGGGCTTGGCCTCCTTCAGCTTGGAGATGATCGCCGTCCAGTCGCTGCCGTCCATCGGCAGGTACTCCTCGCCGACCACCTTGCCGCCGGTCTTCTCGACGTAGCTCTTGGCGAAGCCCAGCATGCCGCGGCCGAAGGCGTAGTCGCTGCCGATCAGGAAGTAGGTCTTGGCGCCCTTCGCCTTGAAGGCGTCCACCACCGGCGGCACCTGCTGCTCCGGCACCCAGGCGTCCACGAACATGTTCTTGTTGCAGGAATGGCCCTCGTAGAACGAGGTGTAGATGTACGGCACCTTCCCCTTGGTGACGGCGGGCAGGCCGGCGTTGCGGGCCGCGCTCGTCTCCATCGAGATCAGGACGTCGACCTTCTTCTGGTAGATCAGGCTGTCGAAGGCCTTCTGGGCGCCGGCCGCCCCCGAGGCGTCGTCGGCCACCTCTAGGACGAGCTTGCGGCCGAGGACGCCGCCCTTGGCGTTGATCTCCTCCACGGCGAGCTCGGCCGACTGCACCACCGAGGGGGCGACGACGCTGTTGGCGCCCGACAGGCCGATCGGGATGCCGATGACGATCGGCTTGCCGTCGGCGGCCTGCGCGGCCGTGGCGGCCTGCGCGGCGGCGAGGGCGAGCGCGGCGGCGCCGACGAGGGACCATTTCACCATGAACGAACTCCTTGGATGACGACGGTGCGAAGCGGGCTCAGCCGTAGATGTCGGCGCGGCGGTCGCGCAGGAGCGAGTTGAACGCGTTGAGGTCCTTGCGCCCGGCCGCGTCGAGGTCGACCAGCGCCGAGACGGTCTCGGTCCGGTCGCGGCTCGCCGGGCCGGCGAGCGGCCAGCCCTTGGGGCCGATGATCAGGCTCTGCCCCTCGAAGGGCTGGCCGCGCTCGACGCCGACCCGGTCGGCGCAGGCGATGAAGATGCCGTTCGAGTGCGCGGCGGCCCGGTGCAGGGTGTTGGCCATGGCGGCCTCACCGTCGGGCTGGTCGGGCATCGGCACCCAGTTGGTCGGGATGCAGACGATCTCGGCGCCGGCGAGCGCCAGCTGCCGGAAGGTCTCGGGGAACCAGCCGTCGTAGCAGATGGCGACGCCGACCTTCCCGAGCGCGGTGTCGAAGACCGGGAAGCCGAGATCGCCCCTGGCGAAGAACACGTTCTCCTGATCCCAGAGATGCGCCTTACGGTAGGTGCCGATGTAGCCCTCCGGCCCGACGATCACGGCGGCGTTGTAGAGGGTCTCGCCGGCGGACTCGGCGATGCCCGCCACGATGTGCACGCCGAGCTCCGCGGCGAGCGCCGCCCAGGCGCGGGTGGTCGGGCCGTCCGGCACCGGCTCGGCCAGCGCGGCGGCCTCCGCGGCGGATTCGAACACGTAGCCGGTGCTCGCGAGTTCCGGCAGCACGATCAGCCGGCCGCCCTCGGCGGCGGCCGCGCGGACGAGGTCCGACGCGCGCGCCATGTTCGCGTCGACCGCGCCGAATTCCGGCTCGAACTGGATGCACGACACCCGTATCGGCGGGCGCGCGGGATCGTTCGCCTGGACCATGAGAGCTCCGAAACGCAAAAAGCCCCTGGGCGCGGAGACAGATCATCCGCGAACCAGAGGCTTCAAAGCCGTGATGTCGTGCAGCACTGCTGCTGCGGGGCAACCTTGCCCGGTTAGACTACGATACGCACCCCGAAACAGACCGCAAGACCATAAATGCGGCAGGCTGCTGCGATCAAGTCTTTTCCGCCAACGCGATGCGCAGGCCGAGTCCGCTCATCGCCTCGTGGGCGGAGACCACGCTCTCGGCCACGCTCGCCATCGGCACACGGGCGGCGGTGGCCCGGTCCCGGAGCATCTTGTAGGCGGCGTCCTCGTCGATCCGGTTCAGGTCCACGAGCAGCCGGACCGCCTTCTCGACGGTGCGGCGGCCCTTCATGGTCTCCTCCAGCCGGTTGATCTTGCTGGTGAGCCGGCCCTCGTAACCGCGCCGGTAGCGGGCCAGGGCGAACTGGGTGAGCACGCCCCGCGGGTGGAGCGGCTTGTTGAGCACGCCGTGGGCGTTGACGTCCGCGATCGCCTTCAGCGAGGTCGGGCTCTCGTAGGCCACGATGGCGATGACCGCCGGCTCGATCGCCTCGATCGACGGCAGCAGGTGCATCACCTGGGCGTCGTCGAGCTGGATGAACAGCGTGTCGATGTCGGCCGGCAGGGCGGCGGGCGGCGGCCACGCCAGGGAGACCGCGCAGCCGAGGCGGCGGAGCTGCTCCAGCAAAGCGGCGGCCTCCTCGTCCCGGGGATGGATGACGAGGGCGCGGGCGCGCCGCAGGTCGTCCAGGATCTTGCGGGCGGGGGCGGTCACGCGGCGAGCCCCTCCTCCAGCCAGTTCGTCTCGAACCGGGACCACGCGAGGTACGGGTCGGGCCGCACCGGCCGCCGCGCCCGCCAGACGACGTCGAACTGCCCGTCCGCGCGGGCGACCCCGATTCCGGGGGTGAGCCAGATGTGGCGCGTCTCGCCGTCGAAGGCGAGTTCGCCCTCCGGCGCCGCGAGGCGCTGCCGCAGGGCCGCCGCGCCGAGGCGCTCGGCGTCGAGGGTGCCGGCCTCCGCGAGCGCCCGGGCGAAGAGGTGGACCTGCGCGTAGGCGGTCTCCGACCACATGCTCGTGGGGCGCTCAGGCCCGAACCGGGCCTGGAAGGCGGCGACGAAGCGCCGGTTCTCCTCGCCGGGCAGCGCGCCGAAATACGGCGCCGCGAGGACGTGGCCGGTGCAGTGCTCGGGGCCGATCGCGCGGATCTGGCCCTCCGCCAGGGTGAGGCTGGCGATCGGGCAGCGGGCGCGGTCGATGCCGGACGCGGCGTAGGCGCGGTAGAGCCGCTCGGCGCCGCGCCCCACCACCGTGGAGAAGACCGCGTCCGGAGCGGCGTCGCGGATCGCCGCGATCATGGCGGCGTGGGCCGCGTCGTCCGCGTCGAGGGCCGCGTACAGCTCGCCCACGATGGTCCCGCCCTTCGCCTCGATCAGGTCGCGCATGACCCGGTTCGATTCCCGCGGGTAGATGTAGTCGGAGCCGATCAGGAAGATCCGCGGCCCGTGCTCCTGCATCAGGTAGTCGGCCAGGGCGAAGACGTTCTGGTTGAGGGTCGCGCCGGTGTAGATGATGTTCTCCGAGTACTCGAAGCCCTCGTAGATCGACGGGTACCAGAGCAGGCCGTTGTGCCGCTCCACGGTGGACATGACCGACTTCCGGCTCGCCGAGAGCGAGCAGCCGAACACCACCTCGACCCCGTCCTCGGCGAGCATCCGCCGGGCCAGGGTGCGGTAGGCGTCGTTGTCGCCGGCGGGGTCGTAGCAGACGGGCTCGATCGGGCGCCCGAGCACGCCGCCCGCCCGGTTGATCTCCTCGATCGCCAGGGCGGTGCCGAGGAAGTGCTCGGTCTCGGTGATGCCGCTCACCCCGCTGCGGGAGAACAGGACGCCGACCCGCCACGTCGCTTCATCCTTGGCCGCCATGGTCCCCCCGGGCTCGCCGCAGGCACCCGGAGGGCTGCGCGCCCCGCTGTCCTAGCCGAGGGAGGACCCGCCGCGAAAGCCGTTCCCCGCGCCGTCGTCCGGGGGCGGCCCTAGCGCCGCTGCGCCCGGGCCAGGCGCGAGACCAGGATCCCGAGCCCGATCGCCGCGCCGGTCAGCGCGAGCTTCGCCGCCAGCCCGGACCGGTTGTGGGCCAGCTCGGCCCGGGCGCCCATCTCGGCCGGGACGTTGGGGACGCGGCCCCGCGCGAGGTCGTCGACCACGCCCTCGACCACGTTCACCCGGTCGGCGGCCATCAGCATCAGCCAGTGCGCCCACTGGGACTCGCTGTAGCGGAACGCCTGCCGGCGGATGACGCCGCTCACGCCGCGCGGCGGGGTCGACGTGCCGACGACCGCCGGCCGGGCGTTGTACTCGATCGAGGTGAGGACCTCGACGCGCGCCCGCTGCTGCGGCGGCCGCGTCCAGTTCATGCCCCGGCTGTCGTCGCGCGCGATGTCGCGCATCGGGTAGGTCGGATCGTTCTGCGGATCCGCGTCGACGCCCCAGCCCGGGACCGTCGACGGATCGATCGGACGGTTTCTCATCGCCCCCTCCTCACGCGCGTGCCGTCGGGGGGACCAGGACCGGCTTGATGCAGCCGTCGAGCTTGGCCGAGAAGAGGTGGTAGGCATCCGCGGCCTCCTCGAGGGGCACCTTGTGGGTGATCAGTTCCTTGGGGTTCAGGCGGCCCGCCTCGATATGGGCGATCAGCTTCGGCAGCAGGCGCTTCACCGAGGCTTGGTTGGCCCGGATGGTGATGCCCTTGTTCAGGACGTTGCCGATCGGGATCAGGTTGCCGGTCGGCCCGTAGACCCCGACGATCGAGACGATCCCGCCCTTCTTGACCGCGTTGATCGCCCAGTGGAGCGCCACCGCCGAGCCGCCCTCGAGCTTCAGCTTGGTCCCCATCAGGGTATGCAGGGCGCTCCCCGCCGCGTCGCCGCCGACCGCGTCGATGCAGACGTCGGCCCCGAGCGAATCGGTGGTCTTCTTCAGGAAGACCACGGGATCCCCGATCGAGCGGAAATTGTAGACCTCGGCGGGACAGTACCGCCGCGCGAAGTCGAGCCGGTACTCGACGTGGTCGATGACGATCACGCGGCCGGCCCCGAACAGCCACGCGCAGCGCGCCGCCATGATGCCGACCGGTCCGGCGCCGAAGACCACGACGGTGTCGCCGCGCTGGATCCCGCCCATCTCGGCCGCCTGATAGCCGGTCGGCACGACGTCGGTGAGCAGCACCGCGTCGTCGAGGTCCATCGTCGCGGGGATCTTGCACGGGCCGACATCGGCGTAGGGCACCCGGACGTACTCGGCCTGGCCGCCGTCGTAGCCGCCGGCGGTGTGCGAGTATCCGTAGATGCCGCCGACCGCGGTCGCCTGTGCGTTCGCCTCGTGACAGTTCCCGAACAGCCCCTGCTTGCAGAAGTGACAGCGGCCGCAGGCGATGTTGAACGGGACCAGCACGTGGTCGCCGACGGCGAGATTGCGCACGCCGGAGCCGACCTCCTCAACAACGCCCGTGAATTCGTGGCCGAACGTCGTGCCGACGCGCGTATCCGGCACCATTCCATGGTACAGGTGAAGATCAGATCCGCAGACGCAGGTTCGCGTAACTCGGATGACCGCATCCTCAACATGCTCGCACACGGGGATCGGCTTGCGATCGACGCGCACGCGGTACGGCCCGCGGTAGTTCATCGCCAGCATGCTGGGGCTCCCTCGTCCACGACCGGGGAACCGCAGGCGGATGCCCAAGTTCCCGGCGGCCGCAGCGGGGCGCGAGGTGACGCACGGCGGGTGGCCGCCCTCATCCGGCGGCCGGCCCTGCCTTCCGCGCCGGGCGGCTCACGAACCGGGAGCCGGCGAGCAGGAAGCGCCAGGGCGTCTCGGCGCCGCGGGTGATGCCGATGCGCCGGTCGCTGACCACGTCGCCGCCCCCGGAATCGCCCGCGGCGCGGGGCTCGAACCGGAACGGCGCCCGCGCGAGGGGCGCCCCGTCGAGCGCGTCGGTGACGCCGAGGGCTTGGCAGAGGCGGCCGGGGCCGGCGCAGAGGAGGCGCGGATCCTCCAGGCCGCGGCGCGCCCGCATGGCGGGAAGCCCCTCGGTCGGCGCGAGGGCCCGGAGCAGCACGGCGCTGCCGGGCTCGCAGACGAGGTTCAGGCACCAGTGCATCCCGTAGGAGCGGTACACGTAGGCGTGGGCCGGCGGGCCGAACATGCTGGCGTTGCGCCGGGTCGGGCCGCGGAAGCTGTGGGAGGCCGGATCGGTGCTGTCGTAGGCCTCGGTCTCGACGATGATCCCGCCGGCCGCGCCGACGAACAGGCGGGCGCCGATCAGGTCGGAGGCCACCGCGGCGGCGCTGCGGGCGAAGAAGGTGTCCAGCATCGGGGCTCCGGCGCGGGCGGCCCCGCGCGATCCGCGTCGCCGGGATCCGGCGAAACGCGGGCGATTAGAAATAAATCGGACGCAACGGAAGTCTTGCTGGTACGAGGGGCCCGTGAATGGCGGGCCCAGAACCGATCCCCTCGGACCTCCAGCATGGTGCGCACAGCCTCGATCGCGACGCTCCGGTCCGCCGAGTCGGGCGCGCAACCCCGGTCGGCCCCGCGCGCCGCGCGGCTCCGCCTGAACCTGCGGCGCCTCCGGCTGGCCAGCGGCCTGATCCTGTTCGGCTACGTGCTGACCCACCTGCTGAACCACGCCCTGGGCAACGTCTCCCTCGACGCCATGGAGGACGGCCTCGACCTCGTCACGGCCGTTTGGCTCAACCCCGTCGGCCTGACGCTGCTCTACGGCGCCCTGGTGGTCCACCTGCTGCTCGGGCTCCAGGCCCTCTACGCGGCCCGCTTCTTCCACTGGCGGCCGTCCGAGACCCTGCAGCTGGTCTCGGGCCTGCTGATCCCGCCGCTGCTCATCAGCCACATCGTCGGGACCCGGGTCTCCTTCGTCACCGAGGGGCTCGACAAGGGCTACGCGCAGGAACTCTACGCCTTCTGGATCGCCTCGCCGATCCTCGGCCTGATGCAGGTCACGGTCCTGGTCGTCGCCTGGATCCACGGCTGCATGGGCCTGTATTTCTGGCTGCGGCTGAAGCCCGGCTTCGACCGCATGGCGCCCTGGCTGCTGGCGCTCGCGGTGCTGGTGCCGGTCCTGTCGCTGCTGGGCTTCGCGCAGGGCGGCCGGATGGTCATGACCCTGGCGCAGGATCCGGCGTGGCGCGCGGCGGCGCTCCAGCCGGTCCATGTCGGGCTGCCCGACCAGGTGGCGCGGCTCGCCGCCGTCCGGGACGGGCTGCTCGGGACCTACGCGGGCCTCGTGGCGGCGGTGATCGCGGCCCGCGGCGCGCGGACGCTCGCCGAGATCAAGCGCGGCACGATCCGGCTCATCTACCCGGACGGACGGGTGGTGCGGGTACCCCGCGGCACGAGCGTGCTGGAGGCGAGCCGGCGCAACCGGATCCCCCACGCCAGCGTGTGCGGCGGCCGCGGCCGGTGCTCGACCTGCCGGATCCGGGTGACGGACGGCAGCGACGGGGCGCCGGCGCCCGGCCGCACCGAGCGGGCGGTGCTGGAGCGCATCGCGGCCGGCCCGGGGGTGCGCCTCGCCTGCCAGTTCCGGCCCGAGACCGACATGGCCGTGGTGCCGCTGCTGCCGCCGCAGCCGCGGATGCGCCAGGCCGACCTACTCGACCGGGCGCAGTCGGGCGAGGAGCGCTTCATCGTGGCGATGTTCGTCGACCTGCGCGGCTCGACGCGGCTCGCCGAGGAGCGCCTGCCCTACGACACGGTGTTCATCATCAACCGCTTCCTCGGCGCGGTCGGCGACGCCGTGCGCGAGGCCGGCGGCTCGACCAACCAGTTCCTCGGCGACGGCCTGCTGGCCCTGTTCGGCCTGGAGACGGAGGCCGAGGCGGCCGCTCGGGAGGCCCTGAGGGCGATCGACCTCATCGCCGAGTCGGTCGACACCCTGAACGGGCTCCTGGCGGCCGACCTGGAGCACACCCTCCGGTACGGGATCGGCGTGCATGCCGGCCCGGCGATCGTCGGCGAGATGGGCGACGCCACCGACGCCCGGTTCACGGCGCTCGGCGACACCGTCAACGTCGCGGCCCGGCTCCAGGGCCTGACCAAGGTCCTCGGCTGCGTGGCGGTGGTGTCGGAGGCGGTCTACGCGGCGGCCCGCGTGGCGCCGGCGGAGATCCGGGACGTGGCGGTGGACGGCCGGTCCGAGGCCGTCCGGGTCAGCACCCTCGGAAACGCCTGACGCGAACGTCGTTGCGAGCGGAGCGAAGCAATCCAGAGTGGTAGCGCGGTTCTCGGCGTCGCGCATCCCCGGGTCGCTTCGCTGCGCGCGCGATGACGGGTGATCCGAGCGGACGGCGCGCCTCAGGCCCGCTGCCGGTGCGCCGCCCCGAGGCGCGGCGCCAGGGCCAGCATCAGCGGCACCACGGCGAGCGCCGTCCCGGCCGCCGCCACGGCCGCCCAGTGCGGGCCGGCCGCGTCGCCGAGCCGCCCGTAGAGCAGCGGTGCCGCCAGCGCGCTGCCGCCGAGCGTCCAGGTGTAGAACACCGCGAAGGCCCGCTCGACCCGGCCGCCGGGCGCCAGCTCCGGGACGGTCCCGTAGAGGACCGACGAGGTGCCGTTCAGCATCACGCCGAGCAGCGGCAGCAGGATCAGCCCGGGAGCCAGCGGCAGCACGATCACCGCCAGGATCGCCAGTGCCGTCCCGGTCTCGGTGAGGATCACGGTCCGGGTCACGCCGAGGCGTTCCCCGAGGCGCCCGCAGACCGCCTTGCCGAGCGCGCCGCCGACGAAGACCAGCGACAGGGCGAGGCCCACCGTGGTCAGCGCCGCGCCCTTCTCCTGCAGCAGGAACGGCAGGTAGAGCAGGAAGGCCGGCCGCGCGGCGTTGTCGAGCATGCCGATGGCGACGAGCAGCCGGAAGCCCGTGCCGCTCCCCAGCCCGGTCGCGGACGGATGGGGCGCCGGACGCGCAGCGCCGCCGCCGCTGCGTGACGCCGGCTCACGCGGCAGCAGGCGCGCGACCGCGAGCGCGACCACGATCCCGGCGCCGGCGATCACCCAGAGCGCGTGCCGCCAGCCCGTCAGGGTCAGCAGCAGGCCGACCAGGGGCGGGACCGCCGCCTTCCCGAGATCGCCGGTGAAATTGTAGGTGCCGAGCGGGCCGCGGGCGCCGGGCCCGTAGGCCCGGGCGATCACCGCGGACGCCAGGGGATGCTGGGTGCTGCTGCCGGCGCCGCCGAGCAGGAGCCCGATCCCAAGCCCGACGAGGCCGCCCGAGGCGCCGGCGATCGCGTAGCCGGCCGCGCTGAGCACGGTGCCGAGCACCAGCACGGTGCGGGCACCCCAGGCCTGGGCGAGGCGGCTCGCCGGCATCTGCAGCGCCGCCAGGGCGCCGTTGTAGAGGGAGCGCAGGAACGCCAGGGCGACGTAGTCGAGGCCGAACTCCGCCTGCCAGACCGGCAGCAGCACGTAGATCAGGTCCGTGTAGCCGTCGTGCAGGGCGTGGTTCACGCCGGTGGCCACCAGCGTGCGCCGGGCGTCCGGCAGGGACGCGGCCCGGGAGGACGCGGTTTCGGAAGACGCAGTTTCGGAAGACGCAGTCAGATCGGACGCGACGGACATCCAGCCATCCTTCGTGGTGCGGCGGCAGGATGGCGCCCTGGCCCGGAGCTGACAAACGACTTATGCTGACGCTCGCGTGAGGAAACCTGACCCGTGCACCGTCGCCTGCCGCCCCTCAACGCCGTGAAGGCCTTCGAGGCGGCCGCGCGGCACGGGAGCTTCACCCGCGCGGCGGACGAGCTGCGGGTCACCCACGGGGCGGTCAGCCGGCACGTCCAGACACTGGAAGGCTGGCTCGGGCTGCCGCTGTTCGAGCGCCACAACCGGCGGGTGGTCCTCACCGAGGCCGGCACGGCCTACGCCACCGAGATCGGCGCCGCCCTCGACCGCATCGCCCTGGCCACCGCCCGGCAGGCCGAGCGCGGACGGCCGCGCCTGCTGCACGTGAACGCGCTGGCGACCTTCACACTCCGCTGGCTGATCCCGCGCCTGTCGGGCTTCCAGCGGACCAACCCGTCGATCGAGGTGCGGCTGACCACCTCGAACGTGCCCCTCGCCAGCTTGGCGGAGCCGTTCGACGTGGCGATCCGGGGCGGGCCGGACAGCCGTCCGGGCCACCGCGCGGAGCCGTTCCTGTCGGAGCGGCGCATCCCGGTCTGCAGCCCGGACCTGCTGCGCCGGCTGCCGCTCCGGGTGCCGGAGGATCTCCGGCAGCACACGCTGCTGCACGCCGCGACGCTGCCGCGGGTCTGGCCCGACTGGCTGCGCGCGGCGGGCGTCCCGGACCTGGCGCCGCGGGCCACGGTGACGCTGGAGCATTTCTACCTGACCCTCCAGGCCGCCCTCGACGGGCTCGGCGTCGCCATGGGGCCCGAGCGGCTGATCGCTGACGACGTCGCGGCCGGCCGCCTGACCCTGCCCTTCCCGGGCCCCGCCCTGCCCGCGCGGAGCTACTACACCTACATCCCCGAGCCGCGGGCAGAGGATCCGGCGGTCCGGGCCTTCTGCGGCTGGCTCGCCGAGGCGGCGCGGCATCCGTAACGCTCCGTCATCGCGAGCGCAGCGAAGCGACCCAGGGCGGCGCGCCTTCCGTCCGGAGGGCGCCGACTGGATTGCTTCGCTGCGCTCGCAAAGACGGCGGAGACGCACATCAGGGATGGCGTGCCGCCTCCGCCCGGCGCATGGATCGGATCCGGAACGCCCCCGACCGCGTCGGGGTTGGCGTCAGACGCTTCTGCCGAAGGTGACCGCATGGCGCGCAAGCGTCTCCGCCCGACGATCGAGAGCCTGATCGAGTCCCTGGGGCGGCTCGGCGTCGCCCCGGAGGCGGTCGACCTCGACCGGCTGCTCGCCCAGCTCGACCTGCCCGATTACGGCGCCGAGGTCGACGACGACCGCGTCGCCGGGGCGCTCCGCGCGATGCGGGCGGCCCGGGCCTTCGCGGAGACCGGCGTCCCGGCGATCCGGAAGGCGATCCCCAATCTCCGGGCCGTGGTCACCAAGGACCACCGCATCACCTGGCTGATCCGGACCGAGATCCCGCTCCTCGACAACGGCCGCCTGGACCTGCGCCTCGACGTGGCCCCCGAGCCGGAGGCGGCCGAGATCCTCGCCCGCATGGCCGCGCGGAACGACCCGACGCACCGCCTGGAGGCCCTGCGCGATGCCGTGGCGCGCACGGCCCTCCAGGCGACCCGCGCCCTGCACAAGCCGGTCGACCGGCTGCGGGCGCAGCTCCTCGTCGACCTGCGCGAGGTCGGGGCGGACGCCGCCGCCTACATCGCCCACATGGACCGCTCGCTCCGGTCGCGGGTCTTCACGTACGGCCCGAAGCTCGCCCGCGGCCTCAACGACACGCTCACCCCCGTCCGCCGCCACGCCAAGGCGGTGGCGCGCGAGGGCTCGCGCCTGCGGCGGCTGCGCGATCAGGTCGGCTTCGGCGCCTATATCGAGCGGTTCACCGCCGCCCGGCGCCTCGACCGGAAGATCGTGTTCCACATGGGGCCGACCAATTCCGGCAAGACCTACGCGGCGCTCCAGCACCTGACGGCGGCCGAGACCGGAGCCTACCTCGCGCCGCTCCGGCTCCTGGCGCTGGAGAACTACGAGACCCTGCGCGAGCGGGGCCTGCGCGCCGGCATGATCACCGGCGAGGAGGTGCTGGGCGAGGCCGACCCGACCCACACCGCCCGCACCATCGAGACCGCCGACCTCACCCGGCCGATCGACGTGGCGGTGATCGACGAGATCCAGATGCTGTCGGACCCCGACCGCGGCTGGGCCTGGACCAACGCGCTGTTCGGCGTCGCGGCGCGGACCGTGATCGTCTGCGGCTCCGACGACGCCCTGTCGTATGTCCGCCGCGCCGCCGAGGCCGCCGACGAGTCCCTGGAGGTGATCCCCTTCACCCGCAAGTCGCCGCTCCTGCTGCTGGAGGAGCCGGTGCCGCTGGAGAAGGTCGAGGCCGGGGACGCGGTCGTCGCCTTCTCGCGCCGGGCCGTGCACGAGAACCGCGAGGTCCTCGTCGCCCGCGGCCACCGGGTGGCGACGATCTACGGCGCCCTGTCGCCGGAGGTCCGCCGGGCCGAGGCCGCGCGCTTCCGCTCCGGCGAGGCCAACGTGCTGGTGACCACCGACGCGATCGGCATGGGGCTCAACCTCGGCCCGCTGAAGCGGATCGTCTTCTCGGCGGTGCGCAAGTGGGACGGGACCGCCGAGCGGGCGCTGACCCATTCCGAGATCCGGCAGATCGCCGGCCGGGCCGGCCGCTACGGCCACCAGGATGTCGGCTACGTGGCGGCGACCGACCCCTACGCCGCCGAGCCGATCCGCACCGCCCTCTCGGGCGCACCGACGGCGCCGGCGGCCGACACGCGCTTCTTCGTCCGCCCGGATCTCGGGGCGATCCGCTCGGTGGCCGAGGAGATGCGCACCCACAGCCTGCACGAGGTGCTGACCCACTTCGCCCGGGCGACCTTCTACGCGGGCTCGCCGTTCCAGCCCTCGGCCCTGGAGGAGGTGCTGGAGGTGGCCCGGATCGTCGACCGGGCGCGGCTGCCGATCGAGGAGAAGTTCGCCTTCTCGGTCTGCCCGATCGACCGGCGCGACGAGATTGCCATGGGGCTGCTGGAGCGCTGGTGCCAGGCGCGGGCCGCCGGCCTCACGGTCCCGGCTCTGCGCGGCAACCTCTCGGGCGCGCTCGACTACCAGGAGCGGACCGTGAAGCTCGCCAGCGCCTATCTGTGGCTGTCGCGGCGCTTCCCCGAGACCTTCGACGACGTGGACGCCATCCGCCACATGCGCGGCCGGGCCAACGACGCCATCGAGCATCACCTGCGCGAGACCGCGACCCGCAAGGCCGAGCGGCGCAGCCGGCGACCTGTCGGGGCGCGGTGAGACGCGGCATCAGGCCATGAAAAAAGCCCGCTGCGCGTTCGGCGCAGCGGGCTTTGTCAGATGACGTTGGTTGCGGGGACAGGATTTGAACCTGTGACCTTCAGGTTATGAGCCTGACGAGCTACCGGGCTGCTCCACCCCGCGCCAAGTCTGTACGGCTGGTCCGGGTCGACGCGGGCTCTGACGAGCGGGCGTCGTGTCCGGGGGCCGGATCGGTGTTCGTGTCGAGGGAAGGTGTGTGTATTGCGATGGGCGGGTCTGGCGGCGACCGACTCTCCCGTGTCTTGAGACACAGTACCATAGGCGCTGGCGTGTTTAACG